>NZ_JBHXWI010000057.1:52156-62745 GCF_042671975.1 Rhodococcus sp. NPDC127593
CCCCACGCTGACACCCCTTCCCCCACCCCCGGGGGGGGCCCCGGTTTCCGGCCCGGGGCCCCCCGCGCGTCTTCGGAGATGACCCGCGCACGGCGGGCGGGCGCGGCAGAATCGGTGTCGTGAACGGCGTCCTCGTGCTCCTCGTCATCATCGCGGCCATTGCCGTGACGAGTTTCGCGAAGCGCCGGGACCTCCAGGCGCCACTGGTGCTCGTGACCATCGGGTCGGTGGCGTCGTTCATCCCCGGGATGCCGCGGCTCGAACTGGACCCGGACGCCATCCTCGGTGTGGTGCTGCCGCCGCTGCTGTATTCCGCGGCGCTGAAGTTCTCGGTGGCCACGTTCCGGCGCCACCTCGCACCGATTCTCCGGCTGGGGATCTTCACCGTCCTCGTGACCGCCATCGGGGTGGCCTTCTTCTCCAACTGGCTGGTCCCCGAATTCACGCTCGGCGCGGCGCTGGTCCTCGGCGCCGTCGTCGCGCCGACCGACGCGGTCAGTGCCGTCGCGGTCGGCCGCAGGCTCGGCCTGCCGAACCGGGTGATCGCGATCCTCACCGGCGAGGGACTCGTCAACGACGCGACCGCGCTGACGCTGTTCACCGTCGCCGTCTCCGCCGTCGTCGGGGCGACGATCCCGGTCCCTCCCGTGGTGTTCTTCGGCTACGAGGTGATCGGCGGCGTGCTCATCGGACTGGTACTCGCGAAGATCGTCGAGTGGGTGCGTCACCGCATGTACGACTCACCGCTGGAAACGGTGCTGGGGCTGATGCTCCCGTTCGTCGCGTACCTCGTCGCCGAGGAGGTGCACGCGTCCGGTGTGCTGTCGGTGGTCGCCGCGGGGTTCCTGATGGGGCACAAGGCCACCGACGCCTCCGTGGCCACCCGCATCCAGGAGCGGTCGCTGTGGGAGAGTGTCGACCTCCTGCTCGAGATGTTCGTGTTCGCCTACATGGGGCTGCAACTGAAGTTCGTCATCGACGACGTCCGCGACCAGGGCCTACCGGTGCACCACGTCTTCTTCTACGGCTTCGCGGTCCTCGCCGTGGTCATGGCGATACGGCCGGCGTGGATCCTGCTGCACTGGCTCCGTCGCCGGCTGGGGCTGGCGATCACGGCGCCGGGTGGCTCGGTGGAACTCGGGTGGCGGGAGAGCCTCGTCGTGTCGTGGGCGGGAATGCGCGGGGTCGTCACGCTCGCCGCCGCGTCCGGTGTGCCCGTGGTGATCGCGAGCGGGCAGCCGTTTCCGGGGCGCGAGGTGATCCAGGCGATCGCGTTCGTCGTGGCCGTCGGCACGCTGCTGATCCAGGGCGCCACCATGCCGCTGCTGATCCGGATGCTCGATCTGGCGGATCCCGGCGAACGCGAGCGCGAGGAGGACCAGGTGAAGCTGGCCCGCGCGATCTCACGCGACGCCGGCGAACGGGCCCTCGTCGAGTTCGCCGAACACCCGCCGGAGGGAATCGACCGAGCCGACCTGACCGACATCCTCGACCGGGTGCGGCGGTCGATGCGGGCCCGGCTCCAGGCCGAGGAGGCGGAGGACGCCGCGAAGATGCAGCGGGCCGGCGCACTGTTCGACCACTTCCGGCGCGCAGCCCTGCGCGCGCAGCGCGAGGCGATCATCGCCGCCCGCGACGCGGGCACGCTCGACGACGAAGTGATGCGTAGCGTGTTGGAAAGCCTCGATGTGGAGGAGGCAGCAGCCGAGGAGCGGGTGCGGAGACGTCGCGAATGAGGTGCGAGGTGGGTGTGCGTCCGGTGCGAACCGCCGTGATCGCTCTTGCCGGTGTCGTGGCGCTGACCGCCTGCGCCACGGACGAGGCGTCCCCGAGCCCGTCTCCCATCACCTCGGCGGCCGCATCCTCCGCCCCTTCCGTTCCCCGGGCGCCGACCGGGGATCAGCGTGGCGCGCTGACCAGTCAGGAGCCGGTGCCCGACATCGATCCGGCGATCACCGCCCTCGGCGCCACGGCAACCCGGGTCGTCTACCGGTCGACGTCCGGTGTCGACGGCGGTGGCTCGGAGGTCGTGGGCACGGTGTTCACTCCCGCCGGTCCCGCACCGGACGGCGGCCGGCCCGTCGTCACGGTCGGGCACGGCACCACGGGCGTCACCGACGAGTGCGCCCCCTCGTCGTCACCGACCCTGCTGGGCACGGCGAACCTCGTCCGCCCGCTGCTGCAGCGCGGTTACGTCGTGACCGTCACCGACTACCAAGGCCTCGGCACCGACGGCCCGCACCCCTATCTCGAACCCGCCACCGCCGCCTACGACCTGATCGACGCGGTCCGGGCGGCGCGCAACGTGGTGCCGGAGGCGTCGACGCGCTGGGCGGCGATCGGGGTCTCGCAGGGTGGTCAGGCGTCGTGGTCCGCAGCCGAGCACGCGGACGATTACGGCGACGGGCTCGAGTTCGTCGGCTCGGCGAATCTGTCACCCGCGGCCGATCTGTCGGGGATCGTCGCCGACGGGACCGTCGAACCACTGTCGTTGCCGCAGAAGATGTTCCTCCCGTATCTCCTCGAGGGACTGAAGGTGGTGCACCCCGAGCTGAATCCGGACGACTACATGCGCGGCGCCCTCGCCGCCACGCCCGACGTCACGCTGTCGTGCGTCGCCGCGAAACTCCCCGAGAAGTGGACGGTGGCAACCCGACTCACCCCGGCCGACACGGGTCCGCGGACGGAGGCCGACGCCGAGCGCATGCGAGGGTGGCTCGAGGACATCGCCCTGCCCAGGAACGGCGCGGGCGGGCCGATGCTCGTCGTGGTGGGGGAGCGGGACAACCTCATTCTGCCGCAATGGACTTCGCAGGCCGTCGATCACGCGTGCGCGCTCGGCGACGTCGTCGAGTTCGACTTCCGGTCAGGGGAAGGGCACGCGGACGGGCGCTCCGTTCCCGGGGCGGTGCAGTGGATTGCCGACCGCTTCGTCGACGTGCCCGCACCCGACACGTGTGCCGAGGGAGGAACACCGTGATCGCTCGACTGGACGACGGCGAATGACGGGAACCGTCGTCGCCGTCGTCGCGTTGCTCGTCCTCGTCCCCGTCGTCACGTTCACCGCCGTGTGGCTGCGCGCCCGGCGTGAGCTGACGACACCCACCGAACGGGCCGTTCACACGACCCTCCACACGGCGTCGCTGGCGGCGCGGCCGTTGCGTCGGGGGCTCGACGAGACGTCGGCGGAGGAGGCCGCGCCGCACCTTCGCCAGCTGACCGGCGCGCAGGCGGTGGGCGTTTTCGACGCCGCCGGTGACCTCCTCGCGTGGAGCGGACCGCACGAGGCCATGACCGAACAACTGCACGACGCGGCCGCCCGCGCGGTCGACGGGGAGCGCCGGGTGCTCGTCGCCTACGGCGGCCTCGTCCGGGGCACGGGCGACGGCGCGGTGCGGGCACTGGTCGCCCAGCCGCTGCTCATCGAGGCCACCGGGGTGGTCGGGGTGCTCGGCATCGTCACCACGGAAGACCCCGGTCCGGGCATGCTCGGCGCCGTCACGGAGGTCGCCCGGTACGCGTGCAGCCAGATCGAACTCGCCGACCTCGACGCGTCCCGCGCCCGACTCGACCGCGCGGAGGTCCGGGCGCTGCGCGCGCAGATCAGCCCCCACTTCATCTACAACGCGCTGAACACGGTGGCCTCGTTCGTCCGCACCGATCCCGATCGCGCCCGGGAACTGATTCTCGAGTTCGCCGACTTCACGCGGTACTCGTTCCGTTCGGCGGGGGAGTTCACCCTGCTGGCCGACGAACTGCGCAACATCGACCGGTACCTCACCCTCGAGCGCGCCCGGTTCGGCGACGCCCTCGCCGTGAAATTGCAGGTGGCGCCGGAGGTGCTGAACGTGGTGCTGCCGTTCCTTGCGCTGCAGCCGCTGGTCGAGAACGCGGTGCGTCACGGAATCGCCGCCAAACCGGACGGCGGCACCGTCAGTATCGTCGCCGCCGACGAGGGCACCGACTGCGTGATCAGCGTCGAGGACGACGGGGTCGGCATGGATCCCGAACTGCTGCGGTCGGGGTCGCTGGACTCGGTGGCCGATACGTCGGGCGTGAAGGAGGCGGCGCACGTCGGGCTCGCCAACGTCGACGACCGCCTGCGCGCCGCGTTCGGCAACGACTACGGACTCGTGGTGGAGACCGCGCCCGGTGCGGGCACCAAGGTGAGCATGCGGGTCCCGAAGTTCCGGCGGGGGATCTCGACGTGAACGGGAAGTGTCCGTGCGACGATTGCTGTCGTTGTGAACCACACTGACGACAAGTCTCCGGACGCACCCCTCACCGTGCTGGCCGTCGACGACGAGAAACCCGCCCTCGACGAGCTGGCGTTCCTGCTGCGCGCCCAGGATGCGGTCGGCGACATCCGGACCGCGGGAGATGCCACCACGGCGCTGCGTATACTCCGGGACGGCGAGATCGACGCCGTCTTCCTCGACATCAACATGCCCGGACTCGACGGTCTCGAGCTGGCCGGGATCCTCGCGAATTTCGCGTCCCCGCCGCAGGTGGTGTTCGTGACCGCCCACGACGACCGGGCCGTCGCCGCATTCGACCTCGGAGCCGTCGACTATCTCCTCAAACCGTTGCGCGAGGAGCGGCTGGCGGAATCGGTGCGCCGCATCGTCGAGGGGCGCCGCAGGCGGGTCGACGCGGGACCGGCCGCCCCCACCGACGAGGTGATTCCGGTCGAACTCGGCGGCATCACCACGCTCGTGCACCGGTCCTCCGTCGAGTGGGTCGAAGCGGACGGCGACTACGCGCGCCTGCACACCGCGGACGGCTCCCACCTCGTCCGCATCCCCATCTCGGCACTGGAGACGCGCTGGGCGGACGCCGGGTTCCTGCGGGTCCACCGCTCGTACCTCGTCGCGTTGCCGCGGGTCACCGGAATCCGGACCGTCGGCAACGGTCTCGTCGTGTGCCTCCGCGCGCACGGTGACCGCCCGCCCGTCGAACTGCCGGTCAGCCGCAGGCACACCCGGATGCTCAAGGACCGGCTGGTCCGGGCGCCGAAACAAACGTGGACTGCGCGATGAGTTCGCCGGAGCGGGTGCGGGTCGTCCTCGCCCAGCGCCGCGGTGCGCGGATCGTCCGCACCCGGGTCGAGGTGCAGGAACAGACCGCGGTCGGGGACGCGATGATCCGGGGGCTCGTGCGCACCCAGCTCGTGCTGGCGATCCGGCTCGCGCTCCTCGCGGCGTGCCTGCTGTGCGCGGTGCCGCTCGTGATGTTCCTGTTCCCGGCGTTGTCGGACGTGTCGGTGCTGGGGATCCGGCTGCCGTGGGTGGTGCTCGGGGCGCTCGTGTACCCGGTGCTCCTGACCACCGGCTGGATCTACGTGCGGCAGGCCGAGCGCAACGAACAGGAATTCGCCGACCTGGTGGACGACTGAGCATCCCGTGACCACCGACCAACCCATTCCCTGGCTGACCCTGGCCGGTCTCGCCGCGGCCGCGATCGCGACGGTGGCCATCGGCATCTACGGAGTGCGGTTGGCGCGCACCACCTCCGACTTCCTCGTCGCGTCCCGCAGCGTCGGACCGCGGTGGAACGCCGCCGCCATCTCCGGCGAGTACCTCTCGGCCGCATCCTTTCTCGGTGTCGCCGGTCTGATCGCGAAATACGGCGCAGACGCCCTCTGGTACCCGATCGGCTTCACGGCCGGCTACCTCGGGCTGCTGCTGTTCGTCGCCGCACCGCTGCGACGCTCCGGCGCGTACACGGTGCCGGACTTCGCCGAGTTCCGGCTCGGCTCCCGCCGGCTCCGCACCCTCGCGATGCTCGTCGTCGCCGCCGTCTGCGCGCTGTACCTCGTCCCGCAACTCCAGGGGGCGGGACTGACCCTGAACATCCTGCTCGGGGTGCCGAGCTGGGTCGGGGCCGTCGTCGTCGGGCTCATCGTCATCGCAAACGTGGTGGGCGGCGGCATGCGATCCATCACGTTCGTCCAAGCCTTCCAGTACTGGCTGAAACTCACCGCGGTCGCGATCCCGGCGCTCGTGCTGTCGGTGTACTTCTTCGCCGACCACCACGAACTGGGCGCCGCCGCACCGCCCACCGTGAGCGAGCAGACCACCGTCGACATCACCACCGACGTCGTCGTGCAGGTGTCCGAACCGGTGACCGTCGGCGGGTCGGGGACGATCGACGGGGCCCCGGCGACCGGTGACGTTCGCCTCGAGCCGGGTGAACACCACCTCGGCGAGGGCACGTCGATGACCCTCGAGGCGGGCGCACCGGTTCCCGTGGTCGCGGGCGCTCCCGCCGACAACTCCGACTGGATCGCCCCAGGCTGGGGATTCGGCGGCGACCACCCGATGTACCAGGTGTACTCGCTGATCCTCGCCACGTTCCTCGGCACGCTCGGGCTGCCGCACGTGCTCGTCCGGTTCTATACCAACCCCGACGGGCGGGCCGCTCGGCTGACGTCGCTGGTCGTGGTCGGGCTGCTCGGAGTGTTCTACCTGTTCCCGACGCTGCTCGGGGTGTTCGCGCGGCTGTATGTGCCGCAACTGCTCATCACCGGGACGTCCGATGCCGCGGTCCTGCTGCTACCGGGCTCCGTGATTTCCGGGTGGGCTGGGCAACTCCTCGCCGCACTGGTAGCGGCCGGGGCCATCGCGGCGTTCCTGTCCACGTCGTCCGGCCTGCTCGTCAGCATCGCCGGGGTGCTCAGCACCGACGTCCTGCGCGGGCGGATCCGGGACTTCCGGATCGCCGCAGTCCTGGCGGGGGCGGTGCCGCTGGTGCTGTCGCTCGGGGTGACGTCGCTGGACCTGTCGCGGACGGTGGGGCTGGTGTTCGCGGTCGCGGCGTCGACGCTCTGCCCGCTGCTCGTGCTCGGCATCTGGTGGCGTGGTCTGACCGCCGCCGGGGCGGGTGCCGGGATGGTCGCGGGCGGGCTCGTCGCCGGCTGTGCCGCCGGGGTGTCGGTGCTGGGCGGCTTCACCGTCGACGCCTGGAACGGCTGGCCCGCGGCGATGGTCGCGTACCCGGCCGCCGTCAGCGTTCCGCTGGCCTTCGTCACGATGGTGCTGGTCAGCAAGGTGACGAAGCGTCAGATTCCCGCCGACCTCAGCCGGATCTTCACCCGGATGCACGCCCCGGAACGCCTCGATGTGGGCTCCGACCGCGAGGGGGAGCTCCGCTCCCCGTGAGCCTTTTTGGTAGCTCCCGCAACCAGAAAGGCGCACAGGCGGCGGAGCCGCTTGTCGCGGTCGGGTGACCGTTCGGCGCACAGTCCGGCAGCTCGCCGTGTGACAGACGCCACAGCCTATTTCTGTGACTCAACTCTCACTAACGTCGGCAATCAGTTCACTTCACACGACCAAGGAGTCTGCAGTGACCACAGCCGACCTCAGTGAGGGCGCACCGCAGAAGCGGCGCACCCCTGATGCGCAAGCCTTCGTAGACATGCAGGCGAGCCCGGAGTTCCAGGAGTTGCGACACCGCCTGCGTAGTTTCGTCTTCCCGATGACGGCGTTCTTCCTCGCCTGGTACGCGGCGTACGTCCTGCTGGCCACGTACGCGCCCGAGTTCATGGCCACCAAGGTGATCGGCAACGTCAACCTGGGCATCATCCTCGGTCTCGGCCAGTTCGTGACCACGTTCGTGATTACCGCGCTGTACGTGAAGTTCGCCAACCGGGAACTCGATCCCCGCTCCGCCGCGATCCGCGAAGAGCTGGAAGGACCGCTCAAGTGATCACCACACTCGCCGCAGGCACCGACGTCGGCAACCCGATCCTCAACATCGGCATCTTCGTGGCGTTCGTCGTGATCACGATGACCATCGTGATCCGCGCGAGCCGCACCACCAAGAAGGCCTCGGACTTTTACACCGGCGGCGGTCAGTTCTCCGGGCCGCAGAACGGTTTCGCCATCGCCGGCGACTACCTGTCGGCGGCATCGTTCCTCGGCATCGCCGGCGCCATCGCGGTGTACGGCTACGACGGCTTCCTGTACTCGGTCGGCTTCCTCGTCGCCTGGCTGGTGGCCCTGCTGCTGGTCGCGGAACTGCTCCGCAACACCGGCCGGTTCACGATGGCGGACGTGCTGAGCTTCCGGCTCAAGCAGCGTCCCGTGCGGATGGCCGCGGCGCTGTCCACGCTGGTGGTCTCGCTGTTCTATCTGCTCGCGCAGATGGCGGGCGCCGGCGGACTCGTCGCGCTGCTGCTGAACATCGACGGCAAGGTCGGTCAGGGTGTCGTCGTCGCGGTCGTCGGCGTGCTGATGATCGTGTACGTGCTCGTCGGCGGCATGAAGGGCACCACCTACGTGCAGATGGTCAAGGCGGTGCTGCTGGTCGCCGGAGCCGGCGTCATGTTCTTCCTCGTGCTGTTCGCGGTGCGCGGCAACTTCTCCCAGCTGCTCGCCGACGCCCAGGCGACGGTCAGCAGCTCTACGAACGAGGCGATCGCGGGCCGCGACATCCTCGCTCCCGGCGCCAAGTACGGCATCAGCTCGATGAGCAAGCTCGACTTCATCTCGCTCGGCATCGCCCTGGTCCTGGGCACCGCCGGCCTGCCGCACGTGCTGATGCGGTTCTACACGGTCCCCACTGCCAAGGAAGCCCGCCGCTCGGTCACCTGGGCGATCGGACTGATCGGCGCGTTCTACCTGTTCACGCTCGTCCTCGGCTACGGTGCCGCCAAGATGGTCGGCCCCGACGTCATCCTCGCAGCGCCCGGCAAGGAGAACGCGGCGGCGCCGCTGCTCGCGTTCGAGCTGGGCGGCACCATCTTCCTGGCGATCATTTCCGCGGTCGCGTTCGCGACGATTCTCGCGGTGGTGGCGGGGCTGGCGATCACGGCGTCCGCGTCGTTCGCCCACGACATCTACGCCAGCGTCATCAAGCGCGGACACGCGTCGGAAGAGTCCCAGGTGCGGGTATCCCGGATCACGGTCGTCGTGATCGGCCTCGTATCGATCGTCCTCGGAATCATGGCCATGGGCCAGAACATCGCGTTCCTGGTGGCGCTCGCCTTCGCGGTGGCCGCCTCGGCCAACCTGCCGACACTGCTGTACTCGCTGTTCTGGAAGAAGTTCAACACCACCGGTGCCCTCTTCAGCATCTACGGCGGCCTCATCAGCTGCCTCCTGCTGATCGTGTTCTCCCCGGCCGTGTCCGGTAAGCCGTCGTCGATGTTCCCCAACGCCGACTTCGACTTCTTCCCGCTCGCCAACCCGGGCATCGTCTCCATCCCGCTGGCGTTCGTGCTCGGCATCGTCGGCACCTACATCGGCCGCGGCAAGGCGGAGGATCCCGCCAAGCAGGCCGAGATGGAGGTCCGCTCGCTCACCGGTGTCGGTGTCGAGAAGGCCGTCTCCCACTAATGCCTACGGCCTGTGAGTACTTATTAACCGCCCGCGGTTAATAAGTACTCACAGGCCGTAGGCTGCACGAATGGCGAAACTCACGGTCAAGACGGATGTTCCCCTCAGCCCCCAGGACACCTGGGACAAGGCCTCGAATCTGCAGGACTTCGACAAGTGGTTCGTGGTCCACGACGGCTGGCGCGGCGAACTTCCCGAGACCCTCACGAGCGGAACCGAGATCAGTTCCGTCGTCACGGTCAAGGGACTCCGCAATCGCGTGAAGTGGACGATCAAGGAGTACGAGGCCCCGAACCGCATCGTTCTCAAGGGTGACGGCAAGGGCGGCGTGAAGCTCGGAATGGTGCTCGACGTCAAGGCGAAGGGTGACGCGTCCGAGGTGGCGTTCACCATCGAACTCGGTGGCGCACCACTGTTCGGGCCCATCGGCTCAGGTGTCGCGAAGGCGCTGAAGGGCGACATCGAGAAGTCCCTGAAGACATTCGTCGAGCTGTATGCGTGTTGACGTCCTCTCGGCCGTGAACGACCGAGAATCCCCTCGGGACTCGCGTCTCGAGGTTCCTGTTTCACCGACAGTTGCCTCCCCACACGTTAGGTGCGAGGTGGTCTCACACCATCTCCGCAGGCTGCCACCGCCAGTCCGACGGCCAAAATATTCCTCGCCGCGTTCACATCCCGGTCGTGGACGGCGCCGCATCGGCACGTCCACTCCCGCACGGTCAGCGGCATCTCCGAGGCGATCGCCCCGCACACCGAGCAGGTCTTCGACGAGGGATAGAACCGGTCGATCGCCACCACCTGCCGCCCGTACCAGTCGGCCTCGTATTCGAGCATCGACCGGAACTCGGACCAACTCGCATCGGAGATCGCCCGAGACAACGACCGATTCTTGACCATGTTTCGCACACTCAGATCCTCGATGGCGATCACTTGATTTTCGCGCACCAGTCGAGTGGAGAGTTTGTGCAGATAATCACGGCGCCGATCAGCGATCCGGCCATGAATCTTCGCGACTTTCAGTCGGGCTTTGGCCCGGTTCCGGGACCCCTTCTGCTTCTTGGCCAGCTCCCGCTGCGCCTTCGCCAGCCGCTCACGGTCCGTGCGCTCGTGGCGGGGGTTGGTGATCTTCTCCCCCGTCGAGAGTGTGTAGAGGCTGGTGATCCCGGCGTCGAGCCCGACCACCCGATCCGTCGATGGGGGCTCGGTGATCGTGTCCTCGACGAGGATCGAGAGGTGGTACTGACCACGAGC
>NZ_JBHXWI010000058.1:0-59855 GCF_042671975.1 Rhodococcus sp. NPDC127593
CCACGAGTTCCACGGCGAGTGGAACTACACACTCCACCCCGCACCCGACGACACGCCCGAACCGAGCTAGATTAATTCATCACAAGCCCTTAGTGTCGCCTTTGCGCGGATGCGTGCTCCGGATTTCACGGGGGTGACGAACCGAACGCGGTTCTGACCGTAGTTGAGCCGGAATTTCGGTTGCCGGTCGAAACTGATGAAGCCGGACGTCAGTGTCGGAAGCAGAGACAACAACAGGTAGCCATGCGCAATCGTGGTGCCATAGGGTCCCTGCTGCGCGCGTTCGGTATCGACGTGTATCCACTGTCGATCACCGGTGGCTTCGGCGAACTGATCGATGGCGCTCTGTTCGACGGAGTACCAGCTACCCGTTCCCAGGTCCGATCCGATGGCAACCTCAAGGTCTCGGACGGAAGCGAAGAGTGCCATAAGAAATTCCTCTCCGGATGGTGGTGTGGACGACGAACGGAGATCGGGAGTTCAAGTGCGATGGGTATCGCGATGGTGCTTGTGCAGAGACCAGGTCTGTCGGTGCGGTCGATCGGTCTCGTCGCCGCGACCGCAGGTTGCGGCGGCTTCCTCCTCCACCCACGCCAAATTCGGCACCGGGAACGGTCGCACCACTCAGTACGTGTTAGCGCCGATTTTCACTCAGCGAGTCCACCCTCATTCGCTGGGTCTGATCATTCGAATTCGTAGCGGACCGTGCGTGCGCCGAGCCATGGGACTGGGACGTTGGGTAGGTCAGCTTGGCGTGGCGGGCGAGCAGGTGCGCTGGGTATTCGCTCACTGGTCGATGACCTCAGTCAACCGTGCCCCGGTCGCGGAGATCACCGAACCAGCGCCCGCGTGTCGCCAGCTCGGCGGCCGAGCGTCCCAGAATCCTTAATGGCAGGAGAGTAGTTCGTGACGGCATGAGGGTGTCCTCCTTGATAGGCCCCGCCAGCAATCGTTCGCAATGGCCAGCAGGGATTCGCTTTGCCAGTCAGCGAGATGCCCTCATCACGTTCGCGCCGTGATCACCCGCCCCACAGCGAAACGCCTACCAGGCAACGCATTCAATCCCTCACGATGCCACGAGTGCCTCCCGAGCGACACGAAGTTCAGGCAATTAGCGCTCCGCGAAAATCGGCGTTAGGGAGTCCGACCGCCCCGATGACCCCAACGGTCCTACGACGGGCCCGCCGGTGTAGCTCACGACTACTGTGTTGCCTCCTCTTCCGTGAGCGGCTTTTGGGGATCCGATGTCGATTCCGCGGTGCGCCGCAGCAGGATTGTCGATGCCACGATGGACAGGAGGGTATAGACCACACCCAGGCCGACGACGGAAACAACGGACCCGGTCTGGTTGAAGAGGAACTGGCAGAGGATCGGTGTCGTGCCTGCGAACAGTGCGGTTCCGGTCTGGTAGGCGAGTGATATCCCGGTGTACCGGGTTTCCACCGGGAACACCTGCGAGAGCAGACCGGCAAGGGTTGCGTAGAACATGGCATGCGGGATGGTTGCGGCCACGATTCCAAACAGAGCGAGGCCGAAATTGCCGGTGGGGATCAGCACGAACATCAGCGGCAGCGTGATCAGTTTCGGCAGCAGCATCGCGGGAATGGCGCGGCTCATGCGCCAGTACGGCGACCGCATCGCGGTGAGCGGTTGGACGATAAACTGCACGATCAGTGAGATGAAGATCATGGTCAAGAAGGTCGACCGGTCGAAGTACCCTTCGGTCGTCGCCCAGGACAGGGTGAACACGGTGATCATGAAGTTGCCGGCCATGGCGATCGCGCTCGCACACAACGCGAGAACCAGGAGCGCCCGGGACGAGCGCAGCACCTCGACGAGCGGCAGCTTGACCGGCTTGCTGGTTTCGAGCAGGCGCTTCATCTCCGGTGACTCTTCGAGCTTGAGCCGCACGACGACGCCGATACCCACCAGCAGTGCGGCGAACATGAACGGAATACGCCAGCCCCAGCTCTCGAAGGAGCTCTCGGGGAGCATCGCGAGCAGGAGGAACACCAGGGTGGAGAGGATATTTCCGGCGGGGGATCCTTGCTGCGCGAACGCGCCGTAGAGGACCTTCTTCCCCTTGGGGGCGTGCTCGGTGGCGATGAGGACGGCGCCACCCCACTCCCCGCCCAGTGCGACGCCCTGCACGCAGCGAATGAGGATGAGCAAGATCGGTGCCGTGATGCCGATCTGTGCGTAGGTGGGGAGGAATCCGACGGCGGCGGTGGCGATGCCGGTGAGGATCAGGGACAGGACGAGGACCTTCTTGCGGCCTACCCGGTCACCGAGGTGACCGAAGATGATCCCGCCCAGTGGCCGCGCGATGAAGCCCACCCAGATGGTTCCGAATGCTGCGAGTGTTGCGACACCGGGTGACTCGGAGGGGAAGAACAGCTTTCCGAGGACGAGTGCTGCGGCGGTGCTGAAGATGTAGAAGTCATACATCTCGACGGTGGTGCCGACGAAGGCGCCGATCCCGGCGCGACGCGCCATGCGTTCGTTCTGTTCGGGTTCCGGCGTCTCGTTCTCGGCTGGTGTCGCCTCGGGGATGGTGTTCATCGGGAAACGTCCTTGCTTCGATCTTTTTTGAACTGATTCATGAATTTTCGCGGTTCTCCGGTCGAGAACGCGTGCCCGAAGGCGTCTACGCTTTCGTCGATGGCCTGAGTGAGGGGAAGTTCTTCCCACTCCCGTAGGAGCCGCTTTTGCTGTCGGAGGACCTCGGGGCCCAGGCCGGCCAGCGTGTGAGTGGTGCGTGCTATGCGGGCGTCGAGTTCACCCTCGGCCGCTACTTCGTGAAGGAGTCCCCAGCTCAGCGCTGTCGTCGCGTCGATGTTGTTCCCGGTCAGCAACATCCACGCGGCGTGCGATCCGCCGACCAGGCGGGGTAACAGGGCAGCGTGGATCACCGACGGTATCCCGACATGGACCTCGGGCATCCCGTAGTTCGAGTCGGCGGAGCCAATGCGCAGGTCGCAGGACAACGCGACCTCGAGACCGCCGCCGAGGCACCACCCGGCGAGGCGGGCGATGACGGGAACCGGAAAGTGCCGAAGGGCGTCGCACAGCCGCCGCAGAGTGCTGATAAACCATTTGGCCGAATCTGGTTCAAAGTCGGACATTTCGAAGATGTCCGCTCCACCGATGAATGCTCGGTCGCCCGTGCCGCGCAGCACCAGTACGCGGATGTCGGGGTTGCTTCGGAGTTCGGTCAGCGCGTCGATGAGGTCTTCGATGACCGGTGTGCCGAGGATGTTGAGCGATTTCGCGTTCACGATGGTGAGGGTCGCGACACCGACGTCGGTGATGTCGGATAGGGCGTGCTCGAGGCGGGTGGATTGAGGCATCGTCTACTTTCTGGAAGCGTCGGCGGTTACTGCTGCGGGGTTCCGACGACGCCGGATTCGAGGAGTTGCTCGACTGCGTGTGGGTCGATGTCGATCTCGCTGAGAATTTCGGCGTAGTGCTCGCCGCGAAGTGGTGGCGGTGCATACCGGTGGGTTGCGTCGGCGCCGACCATGGGGTTGCGGACCATGGGAATGGCACCGACTACGGGATGTTCGGCCGAGACTTCCAGCGTCCGGTGAACGACCTGGGGATCGGCGAAGACATCCGCGAGGGTGTTGATGGGGCCCCAGGAAATGCCGGCGTCGTCGAGTGCGGCGCCCCAGGATTTACGAGTCCGGGTGACCATCAGATCGGCGATAAGTGCGGTCAGGACCTCGCGGTGACGGAGCCGGTCCGAGTTCGTGACGAAGCGTTCGTCGGCCGCGACGTGCGGGATGCCGGCGAGGGTGCAGAACGCCGCGAACTGGGTGTCGTTGCCGATCGCCAGGATGAGGTGCCCATCAGAGCAGGGAAAGACCTCATACGGAGCGAGGTTCGCATGGGCGTTGCCGATCCGCTGCGGAGACTGGCGGGAGACGAGAAAGTTGGATCCCTGGTTGGCGTTGAGGGCCACGGCGACATCGAGCAGGGTGATGTCGATGTGCTGTCCCTCGTTGGTTTGGGCGCGCTGGAACAGGGCGGCGAGCACGGCAGAGGTGGCGTACATGCCGGTCATCAGGTCGACGACCGAGACACCGGTGCGCAGGGGCCCGTCGCCGGGTGTTCCGTCCGGCTGGCCGGTGTAGCTCATCATTCCGCCCACGCCTTGGAAGACGTAGTCGTATCCCGGTTTGCCGGCCATCGGCCCGGTCGGTCCGAATCCCGTGATCGAGAGGTGGATGATGCGCGGGTTGATCGCGCGGAGGTTGTGGTAACCGAGACCGTGGCGTTCGAGCGTGCCGGATCGATAGTTTTCCACGACGACATCGGCGTCGGCGACAAGGCGGCGGATCAGCTCGGCTCCCGTCGTGGTGCGGAAGTCGATCGCAATGGAGCGTTTTCCTCGGTTGCAGGCGATGAAGTACGCGGAGAAGTGTGCGCCCGCCCGATCCCCGAGATAGGGCGGCCCCCACCCACGGGTGTCGTCGCCGTTCTGCGGGTTCTCGACCTTGATGACGTCCGCGCCCAGGTCGGAGAGATTCTGCGTGCACCACGGCCCGGCCAGGATGCGAGAGAGGTCGAGGACCTTCAGTCCCTTCAGTGCTGATTCCAGCATGATGCGTGTCCGTTCTGATCGATCGCTGCGGTCAGGGTGTCAGGAAGGTCGTCTCGCCGGCGGCGACCAGTCGCTCGAGCAGCGGCGCGGGGGTCCAATGCTCACCGTGCTCGGCGTGCAGTGCGCGGATCTTCGCGAGAACGTGGTCGAGACCCAGAGTTTCGGCGTAGTGCATCGGGCCGCCGCGCCAGGCGGGGAACCCGTAGCCGGAGACATAGACGACGTCGATGTCCGAGGCGCGCTGCGCGATGCCGTCGTCGAGAATTCGAGCGCCTTCGTTGACGAGCGCGAGTACACACCGCTCGACGATCTCGTCGTCGGAAATGGGACGACGTTCGATGCCCGCCTCACGCGCGCATTCGACAACGATCTCGTCGACGACCGGGTCGGGTCGGGGGATTCGGCTGCCGTCCTCGTACCGGTAGTAACCGGCCCCGGTCTTCTGCCCGAAACGTCCACGCTCGCAAATGAGATCGGGAATCTTGCAGTACCGCAGATGGCTCGGCCGGGTCGGGGCCAGCCGCTTGCGGGTGGCCCAGTTGATGTCGAGGCCGGCGAGATCGGCCACGTTGTGTGGACCCATGGCCATGCCGAAGCGCACGAGAGCGTGGTCGACCTGCTGCGGTGTCGCGCCTTCCTCGAGCAGGAAGTTGGCTTCGCGCCAGTACGGGGTGAGCATGCGGTTGCCGACGAAACCCTCGCCCACCTTGACGACCACGGGGACTTTCCCGATGCGCTGGGCCGCCCTGACGCAACTGACCAGCGTTTCCGGGGAGGTGGCGTCGCCGCGGACGATCTCGAGCAGGCGCATCACATGTGCCGGGCTGAAGAAGTGCAGTCCGATGACGTCCTGGGGCCGGCTGGTGACGGCGGCGATGTCGTCGATCGACAGGCGTGAGGTGTTGGAGGCGAGGATCGCTCCGGGTTTGCACACAGTGTCAAGGCTGCGGAAGACCTCCTTCTTCACGTCCATATCCTCGAAGACCGCTTCGATGACCAGATCCGCGCGCGCCAGATCGCTCAGGGTCAGACTCGGGCGGATGAGCGAGAGCCTCGTCTCGACCTCAGCGGCGGTGATCTTGCCTTTGTCCGCGGAAATCTCGTAGTTGGAGCGGATGCGGTCGATTCCGCGGTCGAGTGCTGTGTGCTCCCGTTCGTAGAGGGTTACCGGAATTCCCGCCGCGGCGAAGGCCATCGCGATTCCGCCGCCCATGGTTCCCGCGCCGAGTACCGCGGCCTCGGCGACGGGCCGGATCGGAGTATCGGCGGGCAGGTCGGCGACTTTCGGAGCCTGCCGTTCGGCGAAGAAGAGATGGCGCAGCGCAGCAGATTCGGGACTGACCACCAGCGCGTCGAACCGCGCACGTTCGTAGCGCAGGCCCTCCGGCAACGGAAGGCGTGTGGACGCTTCGACACAATCGATAGCGGCGTGCTGCGCGATCGCATTGCGGCTCTTGTTGTTGACCGACGCATGCCGCGCGGCGAAGTCGACCACGGATTCGTCGCTGTTTCGGGTCAGTGTGTCTCCGGCCGCCGCGACCTGCTCGAGGACCGCGGCGACCGGGTCTGCGTCGAACACGGCGTCGGCGAGGCCGAGCTTCACCGCGTCGACTCCGCTGACCCGCGTCCCGTGCTGGATCATCTCCAACGCGGGGGCGGTGCCGATCAGACGCGGCAGCCGCTGAGTTCCACCGCCACCCGGCACCAAACCGAGCGTGACCTCGGTCAGCCCGAGCGATGCCGTCGCGGTGACAATCCGGTGGTGGCAGCCGAGGGCGAGTTCGAGTCCGCCGCCGAGTGCGACGCCCTCGATGGCGGCGACGACGGGTTTCGTGCTGGCCTCGATCTGCGCGATGAGCGCGGCGAGCATCGGGTCGGCGGTGGCGGCCTCGGTGTTGAACTGCCGGACGTCGGCGCCGCCACAGAAGTTGGGGCCGGCACCGAGCAGCACGATGGTGCGTACGTCGGGGTCTTGTCCTGCCCGAGTGAGTGATTCGGCGAGAGCGGCACGGAGATGGTGGCTGAGCGCGTTCACCGGCGGGTTGTCGAGGTGGATGAGGGCGACGCCCGCCCGGGTGTCGTAGTGTGAGGCCTTTTCGGTGGTCGAAGCGGTGTTCATTCTGCGGAGGTCTTCTTTCGACTGGGAGGGCGGCGCGGGTGGGCGGGTGAGCCCGATCAGGCCGAGGTCATGTACCGATGGAGGTGGTAGTGCCGGTCGCCGAGAGTGTGTTCGATCGCCAGTAGTCGTTTGATGTAATGGCCCAGCCGAAGTTCGTCGGTCATCCCTACTCCGCCGTGCAGTTGCACGGAGTCGAGACCGATCAGGCGTGCCGCGTCGATGCACGTGACTTTTGCGGCGGACACGGCCTTCTCGGCGGTGAGACGGTCGCTTCCGGCTCCGAGGGTGGCGAACGCGTGCGCTGCGAGCGATCGGGCCTGCTCGAGGGTGAGGAGAAGGTCGACCAATCGGTGCTGGATGGCTTGAAAGCTTCCGATGGGGCGCCCGAATTGGTGACGGCTCTTCGCGTAAGCGACGCTGTCCTCGACGATCGCGGCCATGATGCCGACCGATTCGGAGCAGAGCGCGGCAGTGGCCAGATCGCGCGCTCCGCTCAATTCTTCGTGGACGTCGCCGATCGGTCCCAACGCGGCGTCGGGTGACAGTTCCGTGGAGTCGAAGCGCAGGTCGGCGCCGCGGCCGCCGTCGATGGTGGGGTAGTGCGATGCCACCAATCCCGGATGCTCGCGGTCGACAACGAACAACGAGATGCCCTCGGTCGAGGGATTGTCGCCGGACGTGCGGGCGGTCACCAGGTAGCTGTCGGCGTCGCCGTCGACGACGACGCATTTGGTTCCCGTGAGAACCCAGGCATCTCCCCGACGGTGCGCCGTGGTGGTGACATCGGCGACGTCGTGCTGGGTGTGTGGTTCGTCGTGGGCGAGGGCGAAGGTACGTTGCCCGCTGACCAGGGGCGGCAGCAGGGCTTTCCGTTGGATGTCGTCTGCGGTGAATTCGATGATGTGCCCGCACAGGAGGGTGGTGACGTAGGGAAGCGTGACCAGGCGCCGGCCGAAGGTCTCCATGATGGCGTGGGTCGCCGACGGCTCCATTGCCAGGCCGCCGTATTCCTCGGGGAGAGTGAGGCCGAGGAGCCCCATCTCGGCGAAGGCGGCCCAATGATCCGGAGGGGCCGGCGCGCGAAAATCGTGCGTGCGCGCGAGGTACACCTCGACTGCGTCGGCGAACGCTGCGTGGTCGTCGTGGTTACCCACCATGATGTTCTCCTGACATGTCTCTGGCGCGGTGGAGTTGTGTGGGGGTGCCGGTTCAGAGGCGAAATGCCTTCTGGGCGATGATGTTTTTCTGAATCTCGCTCGAGCCGCCGTAGATTGCGATCTTGCGGAAGTTGAGGTGGAACCGGGCCAAGGGGTCCACCCACCTCGGGCCGGCAATGCTGTCCAGTTGCGTGTCGCTCGAGGATCTCTCCCGCACGGGCAACGTGTGGGGACCGGCTAATTCGATGTCGAGTTCGAGGATGCGGAGCACGAGGGAGGTGCCGAGATATTTGAGGATGGAGGCCTCGGCGCCGTGGCCTTTCCCGGCACGCATCGTCGCGCCCAGGCGTCTGCTCGTCTGTTCGAGGGCGAGCAGCTCGATCTCGAGGTTCGCGATGCGTTCGGCGACGTCCGGCCGCGCGGCGAGAGGAATGCCGCCGACTGTTCTTTGGGCTGCGACGCGGGTGAGGAAGTTGAGTTCGCGCCGGGACCGCCCGACTCGCGCGGCACCGAGCCGCTCGTGGTCGAGCAGGAGTTTCGCACAGTTCCATCCGCCGTGGAGCTGACCGACGAGGTTGTCGATCGGCACGTGGACGTTGTCGAAGAAGACGTCGTTGATCTCCTGTCCGCCGTCGAGTGTGCGAATCGGCGAGACCGTGATGCCCGGTGTGGTCATGTCGATGATCAGAAACGAGATTCCCAGCTGCGGCCGGGGGGCTTGGGGATCGGTGCGCACCAGGCAGAACATCATGTTCGCGTGTTGTGCATACGTAGTCCAGGTCTTCTGGCCGTTGACGACGAACGCGGACCCATCCGGGGACAGTTCGGCGCGGGTGCGCAGTGATGCCAGGTCCGAACCCGAATCAGGTTCGGAGAAGCCCTGGCACCACCAATCGTCGCTGTCGAGAATGCGCGGAAGGTAGCGTTCCTTCTGCGTCTCGGTGCCGTAGGTGAACAGGACCGGGGCCACCATGCGCAGACCAAAGGGAAGGGTTTCGGGTGCGCCCGCGACACAGCATTCCTCATCGAAAATGTATTGCTGTTCCGCCGACCAGCCTGTGCCGCCGTACTCGAGCGGCCAGTTGGGGGCGATCCACCCTCGCCCACGCAGGATGCGCTGCCACTCGAGGATGTCGTCCGGCTCGAGGGGGATGTGCCCGAGAACCTTGTCGCTCAGGTGGCGGGGGAGTGCGGTGGCGAGGAAGCCCCGCACCTGCGCGCGGAACTCCTCGTGCGTCAGATCGTCCGGCATCGTGGTCCTCAGCTCCGGTGCGTGTCGAACCGCAGCGGTGCGCCGGTTCGGTCCTGTACGTCGGGTTCAGTCACACCGGAAACCAGGTCGACGACACAGAAGCCGGTGGGGGTGACGTCGATGGTCGCCAGGTCGGTGTAGATGCGGGTGACGACACCGGCTCCGGTCAGGGGAAGCGAGCAGGTCTCGACGAGCCGTGGCCGGCCGTCGCGGGTGGTGTGATCCATCAGCACGTAGACGCGTTTCGCGCCCACTGCAAGATCCATTGCACCGCCGACGGCGTCGGCTCGTGTCGGGTCTGCCAAGGACCAGTTCGCGAGATCGCCGGTGGCAGAGACTTCGTAGGCGCCGAGCACGCTGTAGTCGAGGTGTCCGCCGCGCATGATCGCGAAGGAGTCCGCGTGGTGGAAGTAACTCCCGCCGGTGACCAACTGCACCGGCCGTTTCGCCGCATTCACAATGTCCGGATCGGGTTCTTCACCGTCCGCCAAGGACCGCATGCCGAGAATCCCGTTCTCGCTGTGGACGACGATTTCCTGGTCGGGGGTCCAGTGATCGACCACGGTGACGGGAAGCCCGATACCGAGATTCACGTACGATCCCGCGGGAATGTCCTCCGCCACGGCCCGTGCCATGTCCGTGTGACTTCGCCTCGAAACTACCTGGGTACTCATGACTTACCTTCTGCCGTTGTGGACCGTCGAAACAGTGGCACTCGCGGGGGAGTGCTCCGGAATGGCGACCACCCGTTGGACGAAGATTCCCGGGGTGACCACGTGCTCGGGATCGAGCGCACCGAGTTCGACGGTCTCCCGGACTTGCACGATCGCGGTCGTGGCGGCCATACACATCACCGGCCCGAAGTTTCGACCGGCCTTCCGATACGTCAAATTGCCCCACCGGTCCCCCCTGTCCGCCCCGACGAGGGCGAAATCGCCAGGTAGCGGCAATTCGAAGACGTGTCCCCGCCCGCCGATGATGCGGGTCTCCTTGCCGTCGGCGAGCGTCGTGCCGTAACCGGTGGGAGTGAAGAATCCGCCCAATCCTGCGCCGGCGGCGCGTAACCGCTCCGCTAGGGTTCCCTGGGGAATGCACTCGTATTCGATGCGTCCCGCTGCGTACGCTTCCTCGAATGCGTACGAGGCGTCACCGCGTGGGAATGAGGCGAGGAGTTTGCTCACTCGCCCGAGTTTGATGAGCCGCGCCAAACCCTGGTCGTAACTTCCGCCGTTGTTGCAGACCACGGTGAGGTCCCCGGCGCCCTGCTCGGCAACGGCGTCGATAAGTTCCGACGGTTGCCCGGACAGGCCGAAGCCGCTGATCAGGATGGTGGACCCATCGCTGATGTCCTGGACCGCCTCGGCAGCCGAGGCGACAATCTTGTTCTGCATCCGATGCACCTCCTTCTAACGTGTGGCGGACAAAATCGCGGTGGCCTGACTGGACAGGACCCCACCGTTACCGTGAACCAGTGCTGTCTCGGCGTCGGACACCTGCGCGTCACCGGACTCGCCACGCAGTTGCGCGACCGCCTCGATGACCAAGAAGATCGAATACATTCCGGGATGACCGAAGGAGAGTCCCCCGCCGTTGGTGTTCAGCGGGAAGTCTCCGCCCGGTTCGATTCGCCCGTCCGAAACGAACTCTCCGCCCTCACCTTTCGCGCAGAATCCCAGATCTTCCAGGAACAGAATCGGATTGATGGTGAATGCGTCGTAGAGTTCGACCACATCGATCTCATCGGGGCGCAGGCCGGACTCCGCGAACGCCCGCGACCCCGATTCGACGGCGGGTGTGACGGTGAGGTTCTCCATGCACGAGATCTGCCGATGCCAATGTGCGTGTCCGGTACCGAGAACGTGGATCGGTTTCGTATGCAGCTTTTCGGCGCGGTCGGCGCTCGTGACGACGAAGGCGCCGGCCCCGTCGGTCACCAAACAGCAGTCGCGGACCGTTATCGGGTCGGAGATCATCTTCGAGCCGAGAACATCGTCGATCGTCAGCTCGTCCCGCGAGAAGGCGTCCGGATTGAGCTGCGCCCACTTGCGCGCGGCCACCGCTACCGCGGCCAGCTGCTCGCGTGTCGTCCCGAACTCGTGCATGTGACGGGCGGCGGCGAGGGCATAGCTCGATGCCGGGTTGAAAGGCTTGTACACCTGCTCGTACGGCTGGGGATCCAGTGCCGCCCGCATATCGTTGATCGCGGTGGAACTGGGCGCCGAACGCGGGGTAGCCCCGTAGCAGATCAGAACATTCTCGCAGTCACCCGCTTCGATCGCGAGCTTCGCGGTCTTGATATCGGCGATGAAGGAAGACCCGCCGAACATCGTGGTATCGGAAAACCGGGGTCGAATACCCAGATACTCGGCCATCCGCATCACCCACCACGGGGACGTCAGGCTCGATGTCACGAGACCATCGATATCCGCCCACTCCAGTCCACTCGCCGCGACAGCCTTCCCCGCGGCCTGCGCAATGATCTCCTGCTCACTGCGCCCACCGGCATGCCCGAGACCGGCCTGACCGGTACCGAGGATCGAAATGCCCTCTGTCCGTGCGCTCATGCTCGCGCCACCTCCGGACGGAAAACAACGATCGACCGTTCTCGGTCCTGTTCGATCTCGGCCTCGACGGACAAGCCGATCCGCACGTCGCTCGGGTCGATACCGGTCACGCGACTCATCATCCGCGGACCCTCTGCGAGATCGATCAGTGCAACGTTGTGGTCGGGTCCATTGTTCTTGCGCACCACCGTGGTGGAATACACGACGCCGCGGCCGGACGCGTCAACCCAGCGAAGTGCAAACGAATGACAGAATGGGCAGCTGACGCGGGGATAGAAATGAAACCGCTGGCAGTTATTACATTGCGGAATTTGGAACCGACCACGCGATAGTTGGTCGAAGTAGAATTCGTCCATTGCATCAGTGCAATTAGCCGATTGCAAAACACTCATTGTACGTTATGTCCAACCCGGTCGATATGGCCCACGTCATAGTGGCTTGTCTCACCATAGAACGGTGGTTGGGTAAAAGCGATCAAAGAAAATCGAACGCCCCGTTCGATGTGACCAAAGGCCACTCGGCAGGCTGGAGGCGGCGTGTGTGACGGACTACGGCTGACCGTTGCCCCGGGAATGCAGGCAGGAGCAAGGGCTACGGGGCCAGGCTTGACCGCGGTGAACAGGGAAGAACCGGGCGTCGCATCCTGCGGTTCGCCGACGCGCCGCGCCGCAACCCGACCGTGCGGGGGTCAACGCGTCCAGCGCGCCTCTGGCCGCCGGCGGTAAGCAGCCTCTGCCTCATCAGAGTGAGGTGAGCAGTGATCACCCGAAATTAAAGTCGCGGAGTTCCGGAATGTTCCGGCGAATCAACTCCGGGAATTCGGGCTAACTCCTAGTTTGAACACTTCTGCGGCGTTGCCGTGTAAATACCGTGCGGTTGTCTCCTCGTCGAAGTCGAGGCCGGCGAGATCCGCGAGTGCGTGCTTGTGGTTAATCATCGGATAATTGGTGCCGAAAAGTACCTTCCGGCTTCCCGTCCGTGTGCTCATGAATTTGACCAGTTCAGGGGGGAGACGCTTACTGGTATATGCGGAGGTGTCGATGTACACGTTGGGATGCTTACGGGCGACCGCAATCATCTCTTCCGTCCAGGGGTAACCGATATGCCCGCACACGATCACGAGTTCGGGGAAGTCGAGGGCGATCTGATCGATGTAGGGAATAGGTCGGCCAGTTTCCGAAGGCCGCAACGGGCCGGTGTGCCCAACCTGGGTGCAGAAGGGAATGCCCAGGTTGACGCACTCTGCGTACAGCGGGTAATACAAGCGGTCGGTGGGCGCGAGTTCCCAGAGCCAGGGAACGACGCGCAGGCCCACGAACCCGAGTTCGTCGACGCAGCGACGTAGTTCACGCACCGCGGCGATCGGTGTGTGTAAATCCACTGCCGCGAGGCCGGCGAACCGATTCGGGTGCTCGTTCACCCAGCGCGCAACTTCATCGTTACTGATCAAGGCACCTTCCTTCGGTGCGTGCCAGGCGCTGAGGAGCCCGAAATCGACCTTTCCGTCCCGCATCGCTGCCACGGTCAAGTCGATCGGCAGTTCCTCCTCGGGAACGATCTGACCGGTCCATCGACGCAGAGACTCGAACATGTCGTGGCGGAGAAACCGCAGAGTCGGGTGCTGCATCCACACATCAATGGTCATCATTGATCCGTTCTGTTCGAGTGAGATGCCATGGAGCGCAGGCCCGCGACTGCGGCATCGGCAAGGGGGGCCGCAAACTCGATCGGATCGCCCTCCAGCTGACCTCGAAGCCACAGCCGCGCAATCTCTTCGGCGGGGGCAAAGACGATCGGATGCGCCAAGCTGATCGGTATGGCTGGAAGGTTTCCGAGGGCAGTTTGGTGATCCAACCACTGTCGTGAATGCGCCCGGAACTCGTCGTTGAGAGCTTTGAGTTGATCACGCCACGCAGGTGCCACGACAAACTCGCGTTCCTCTAGCAGAAGTCTCGCCAGTGGCGCGTTGCTGCGAGCCCAGAACAATCTGTGCCGGACGATAGCTCCCACCGCCGCCTCGAGATCATCGCGATGCTGATCGAGAAGGGCTTTCGCCTCCTGCTGGTATATCGAGACAGCATCGATCAGCACGGCCGCGAGTACACCGTCTTTGGAGCCGAAGTGGTGGTAGATACTTCCGTTGCTGACACCGCTCGCTTTGCTCAGTTCGGTCAGACCGACACTCGGCGAGCCGCCCCGCGCGAGAAGTTCTCGCGCGGTGGCCAGCAGTCGGCTACGAGTGGAATTGGTCGTCATGATCGGAGCGGGGGCGGCGTAGCGTGGCGGGAAGACTCATGCGCTGTACCGCCGTCCCATGCGGGCGGAGCCGTCAGATCTCGTCGAAGCCTCACGTCATCGGCAAGAGGTACGTCGCCACCGCGGCTCGTTGCTCGACGGGTGGGTCGCGGACTCGCCTGCAGATGTTTGTGTGTGCGCGCGAGGTGGTGGTCTCGCCGGCAGAATCGATTGGTGCGCGGGCTCATACCGGGCCCCGGCCAGGAGGTCGTGCCGACGGGCAGCCACTCCACCTCAGAACTCGGGTAGTGAAGGCACGCTGTGTCATCGGCCGTCAACACTTGCACTTGCCCACCTGTCGTAACTCGAACACCAGTCACAGTAATCCCATCGCTCAACACCGTTAGAGAAAGTCTCTAGAGATGGTCTCTGTTTGTCAACCGGCCTATCGTTTCCAGGCCCCGGTGAGCTCGAGGGCGCGAGAGGGACGCTGCCCGTGCCCGTGCCCGTGCCCGTGCCCGTGGCGGCCTGGAGCGACTCATAGACCCCACGGGAAGCACCTCAAGTGCGAACGAGCATGGACAACTGCGCCGACACCGGCCCACCCACCCACCCGGTGTCGGCCGACCGCACCGCTACGGGAGGCCTCGGCCCGATGCCAGGGCCTCCCGTTGTTTCTGCGACAGCGCAGAGGTGTTCTGGTGGGACTGCGGTGATACAACCTGTCCTTACGGTTTCCAGGCGGTTGCCGCGGCCTTCACCTGCTCGGCGTCAAACGTGTTGGCGGTCTTGTTCAGATCGAGGTCCACGACCTCCTTGTAGGGCACCTCGCCCTCGGTGATCTGGTACTTCGTGAAGAAGTTCGCGGCTTCCTCCACATTCTCATCGGTGAGATAGCCCCGCATGCCGTCGTCACCCACACCGAACCGATTCGCCCAAGCATTAGTGACACTGTGCTTGGCTTCGGCCACTGCGTCTGCCTGCGCCATGCCGGCCGGCTTCTGGTCGGGGAACTGCTCCCAGTAGATCTGAATGGCCGCGTCGGGGTTCGCGAGAGAGAATTCCATGCCCTGATAGCTGCCCTTCAAAAAGGCCTCGATGTCGTCGCGCCGAGTTTCGAGGACCTTCTTGGTCGTGACATAGCCCATTGACCCTGCGATGTCGTCGAGGGCGGACGGCAGCGCGCGCAACTTTTCCTGTGTTACGGCGCTCACCAGGTCGAGGGGACCGTCGTAGGCCGAGAATGCCTGTACGCGACCGGAATCGATGGCTTCGGCGGCCTGGGTTCCCGTCCCGATGGGCAGCCACGAGACGTCGGAGTCCGGATTGAGGCCGGCGGCACGCACGATGGAACGGCCGTAGGTGTAGGAACCTGAGGTGAGCGAGATGACACCGATTGTCTTTCCACGCAGCTGCTCAACGCCCGAAATCGACGAGCTCTCGGGGACACCGATGCGCCACACGTTGCCCGGAATCAGGGAAACGACCCGCAAGTCCTTGTTCTGTGCCGCCGTGGAGTACGTGGTGTCCGTGCCGGAAATTACGATGTCAGCACGACCGGACAACAGCAGCTGCAGCGCTGCCGTCGAGCCGTTGGCGTTTTGCACCTCGACATCGACTCCCGCATCCTTCCAGTAGCCATTAACCTGCGGCACAACAGTATAGGGGGACATGACAACTGTTGAGACCGCAGAGCCGACGTTGAAGACGAGCGCGTCGTCGGTGGACCCCGACGAGGAGCTACCACAGGCCGCGCTCATAAGCGCGGACGCCATCACGAGGGCGATGACGGCAGGAAACCGGAACCGCCTTCTCGGTGGCTGATGGGTCGGGGACATGAGTTCTCCTTTAGAAGAGCGTGCCGCGGTGCGAGCAGCGAGGGTCGGTTCGCCGGACAAGCCGGTCAACGAGGACGAGTGAGGTGAGGGGCGGAACGAATGGACAAATCAGGTGTCTGAGCTGGATCCAGTCGCGGTCGAATGTGGGCTCGGCTTACGCGTCACGGGCGGGTGGGACGATGCTTCGTGGCAGCAATCGCCTGACGACCTGCACGACGGCGCGCAGCGCGACTCCCATAATCGCCAACAGGATCAGGGCGGCGAACATCGAGGCCGAGTCGCCGTAGCCCTGCCGTTCGACCAACAAGTAGCCAAGCCCCTCTTGAGCACCTACGAGCTCGGCCGCGACCGCGCCCAGCAGAGCGAAGACGATCGCCACGTCGAGCGAGGGAAAGATGTAGGACATGGCGTTGGGCAGTCGCAAGTAACGCATTTCCTGCCACTTCCTCGCACCGATCGACTTCATCAAGTTGTGCTCGTCGGGGTCGAGTGCGGTAAAGCCCGCAATTGCTGCCGTCATCACCGGGAAATAGGCGAGGAGTGCCGCCACAACGATCTTCGGCGCGGCGCCGTAACCCAGGGCGACGACGAGGAGGGGGGCGATCGCGACCTTCGGGAAACTCTGCAGGGCGATAACGAAGGGGTAGACGGCTTCGTAGAGTGGCTTGAGGAACGCGAAGATCGCTCCGATCACCAGACCCGCGACGGTCCCGATGACGAAACCCATCACCATCTCGTACATCGTGATTTGGATATGACCCCACCAGAGTCCTCCGAGAAGGCCATGATTCAGTGCAGAGACTACGTCTCCGGGGGCGGGCAGCAAAAGCGGTGAGACGCTCCCAGAGTCGGCCGCGGCCCACCACGCTGTGACCAGCAGTACGAGGAAGAGCACTGGAAGTCCCACACGCCGAGATGCGTTGCGGCTCATCGAGCCGGCTTTGGTCCGCAACGTCGGTGCCGGTGGGGTCGCCGGTTTCACGGCGGGTCGTTCGGTGAGGGCGGTCACGGTCAAGCTCCCTTCGCCACAGCGGGCGTTTGGTCGATCAGGTGACGAATTTCGCCGGTGAGGGCGTAGAAGTCGGAGTCGGTGCGCAGTGAGGGGGTGCGCGGGCGAGCGAACGGCACGTCGACAACGGCACTCAGCGCCCCTGGCTGGGTGGTCATCACTCCTACCCGGTCGGAGAGGTAGATCGCCTCGGCGATGTGGTGGGTGATGAACACGACCGTCTTGGGGCGGTCCATCCACAGCCTGAGCAGCTCATCCTGCAGAGTCTCCCGGGTGAACTCGTCCAGAGCGCTGAACGGCTCGTCCATCAGGAGTACGTCGGGGTCCGAGACCAGGGCGCGAACAATCGAAGCACGCTGCTGCATACCTCCCGACAGTTCCGTAGGGTAGCGCTTCGCGACGCCCGCCAGGCCAGCCATCTCGAGATAGTGCTCGGCCCGCTCGAGCGCTGCGCGGTCGAGCCGCCCATTGATCTTCGACGGCAGGCAGACATTCTCGTGGACCGTGAGCCAGCGAAGAAGCGATGCCCGCTGAAATACGACGCTGGTTGCCGGGTTCGGTTTGCGTACAACAGCGTCGCCGATGGTGACCGTGCCACTCGACGGTTCGAGGAGGCCGGCAAGGATGTTCAGCAGGGTCGACTTGCCGCACCCACTCGGACCGACGAGACTGAAAAACTCCCCCGCCCGCAGCTTCAAGTCGGTCTGGGCCAAAGCTTGTACGGTTTTACCGCGTCCTTGGCCATAGGTCTTGGTGACCTTGCTGATTTCGATCGCCCGCGCCACGGTGGTTCCCTTCGTCTGCGGTGCGCCCGCTGAGCGGACGAGCCACTCGATGTGGCCTACGCCACCCTATGAAGGAACCGGCATGGGAATCCATCGCAGTAATTCGAAGGCAGGGTTCGAAGATCACGACACCCCGGGTGCCGACGAAAATCCCTGTCCGCCAGCCCCGACCCGTTACAGCCTCGGAAGTGATCAGCGCTGCTCGTCGCTCCTCAGCGAGCGGTCGTCGAGGAGAGATAGCGCAAAGGACCTGATTAACGGGGCCATCTTTTCGTCGCGGCGGGTCACCAGCGTGAGCTGACGGGACGCCCAGGCCTCGCGCATGGCAACAACCTCAACCCGCCCACGCTCGCCGGACGAGCGGACGACACTACGCGGAACCATCGCGATCCCAATACCGGCCGCGACCAACGAGAAGACGGCGTCGAAGGTCGGCACGTGCAATCTCGTCAACAACTTGCGGCCCGTACGCTGTGAAGCCTCGGACAGGAACTTGAAGTTACTGCTCGACCGGCTAAGACACACGAAGTGGTAGTCGAGTGCTTGCTCGAAATTGATTGATCCGGACGGGGCCAGCGAATGACCGATAGGCGTCACGATGACCAATTCATCGGTGGCGTAGGCGCGACTTTCGACCGATGATGATTCCGCCACTCCGGCCATCACCCCCACGTCGAACTCCTGTGAGGCGACCGCGGCCGGAATGGCGTCGCTGGCTCGCTCGATGAGGTCGATGTTGATGCCCGGGTTGGCTAGCAGGAACCTGCCGAGACTCGGGATGAGGAAGCCGTGCAACGAGCTGCTGTTGGCGACGAGACGTATATTTCCCCGCAGTCCTGACGCGAACCGGGAGACATCGCTGTCCATCGACTCGATGGACGACAGCAGGTCGTTGACGTGATGAAGGAGAACCTCGCCAGCGGGTGTGAGCTCCATACCCTTCGCGACGCGGGTGAACAGCGGGGTGCCGAGCGCGTGCTCGAGGTTTTTGAGCCTGTAGCTGGTTGCTGACGGGCTCAGGTACAGGTCGGCGGCGGCCGCCGACAAGTTCCCGCTGTTGGCGATGGCCTGGAAGACCCTGAGGTCCGTCAGCTCGTATGACACAGCTCTACCCGTCGTCCGTTTCTGGCATACCGCCGCCCTCGATGTCGGCGGTTGAACATACCAAAAACGTAAACCCGCGGTAGACCACCACGGGCCTGCGAGGACTGAGTGACGAAAGCTTCAGCCTCGCTTTTCGGCAACGAAACGACCCATATGGTGCTGAGGTTCCCCGGTGAGGAAGGCAAGCCCGAATTGCTGCACACTGTCCTCGATGGCGGCTCGTGTTGTCATCGAGGACCATTTGGACAACAAGGCCTTTTGTTGTCGGACCACACTGGGACCGAAGGAAAGGAACCGTTCCACCAGCGTCTCGATGCGCTCGTCGAGATGGACGGGTTCAACGACTTCTTGCACGAGCCCCCACTCGAGTGCGGTCGCTGCGTCGATATTTTCTCCGGTGAGCAATAGGTAGCTCGCCCGTGACCAGCCGATGAGCCCCGGCATCAGCGCGGAGTGGATCACAGATGGAATACCGACTGCGACTTCCGGCATCCCGAATTGAGCGCCGCGCTCAGCGATGCGCAGGTCACATGCCATAGCGACCTCGAGTCCACCGCCAAGGCACCATCCGGATAAGCGTGCAATCACCGGTACCGGTGATTGCTGCAGGGCGTCGCACAGTCCTTTCAGACGGGTGATGAAGGCCTCGGCCGAGTCTCGCTCCAGCTGCGCCATCTCGAAGATATCTCCACCACCGAGAAAGGCACGGTCGCCGTCGCCTCGCAGGACCAGGACACGCAGATCAGGCTCGGCGGCCACCTGCTGGACGGCTTCGGTGAGGTCGGTGATGGGGGCCGAACCCAAGATGTTCATCGACTTGGAATCGACGAGCGTCACGACGGCGACGCCTGGCCGTGGGTGTGCGATGGTGGCGTGGCGGCCGACGCGGTGCAAAGTCTCGGTGCTGGTGGTCGTGCCGAGGGTCATCTTCAAATGTCCTTCTCTGTCGGTCGGTTGCTCGTGGCGGAGGGTCCGCGGATCTCACCCCGTGGGTGTGTCGAGCTGGCGGGAATCGCATCGGTAGTCGCCGAGTAGCCGGGGCCGGCGCGACTGGTACCTCCTCCGACAGAGCCTGCTGCGGACAAAAACCATCAGGACGGCGCCGAATGCTCAGGAGTCACGCAGACACCGCAACGCGGAGTCGGTGGACCTGCGCGGCAGCGGACACAGCGATTCTAGAGACACGACGGCACCGTTAGCGATCACAGAATCGTGAAGAGGGCCTTCGTGCCTGTCGAACGCAGCTGGGTCACAATCCCTCTCCGCGAGGCCAATTGGTGTGGTACGGAATGGTGGGAGGATCGTAGCTGGTGGCGAGGCGACGCCGATGTCATCGACGGCAGATCGCACGCTTTGTCTTTGGTAAGCGCGCGGGCACAGGGATGGTGCTCTCCAGAATGACGTGAATCCGCCACGCAGATCGTAAGATGCACAGCCTCTCGGTATAGCCGCGGCCTCGAAATGGCCAGCGGCCACCTGGTTGGTCGCCTCGCGTCGAGGCATCCCCGCACTCTTTGCGAACGATCCGGCGTCGCCACAACGCCGCGCTCGCCTTGAGCGCAACGAGATTCCGCGAACGTTCACGACGTTCGGGTCGGACACGTGACCATCGACATCGGAGATTGCCCGGACGTGCAGTTTTAGGACAAATATTTACCGTAGTTTCTGCCAGAACATAGTTCCAGACTCGACCCATTCATGTCATGACGAACCGGAATGCACCGCACAACAAGGGATCATGACGCTTACGATGCACAAACGACGCGCGGTCAATGTGGATCGGGTTTTCCTGGCAACTCGGCGATGCTAATTCGCGCATCACTAATTGATGCCCACACCTCCCAACAGAAGGACGATTTCTCCGCCCAGGGCTACGTAAAGTCCGTACAGCCGATCGGTGCACGGCACGATCACCGATCCGTCCTTCGGGGCAGAGTTCGGCGTCTAACTTACTGAGGAGCGCTGTTCGAGTCCTTTTCCAATCGGCCTGGGAGAAGGTTCTCGCCGTCAATGTCAAGGGCCCCTTCATGATGACGGAGGCCTTTCTGCTTGTTGAAGCAGGCATCCGCCTCCCGGCGACCCCTCCCGCGTGATCAACACCGGCAGCGTCGACGGAATACGCTCGCCCGCTACCGGATCAAACACTTCTCCAACAGTGCTAGCAAACTGGCGGTGCGCATGCTGACCGGCAACTCGCCGGCGCGTTCGCCCCTGACGTCCTCGTCAACGCGATCGCGCCGGGACTTTTCGAGTTTCAAGATGACCAAGGAAATCCTTTCCGCCGGAGAGATACGGCCGCACAACATATTCCGCTGCAGCGCATCGGATGGGCGGACGATATCGCCTCCGATAGCCGTGTTCCTCGCCAGCTGGGCCAGTTCATACATCACCGGAACGGTGATTCCCGTCGACGGCGGAGTCGTCCGATCGTGACCGGAACAGACCGGGCCGGTCTCCTGCCCGGCCAGCCCCGACCGGTGGTCGCGGGCGCTCCCATGGCCGTATCCGGTGTCGGACCTCATCTCGGTCCTACACCGGGCCCCGCCTCTTCTTTCGAGCTACGAACAGCCGCACACAGGTAGGGGACGAGCAGCGCGTTGACCACGAATCCGGCCTGGTCTTTGGTGTGGATCGTCCTCTTTCCGAGGACGTCCCTCGCGTAGGAGGTGGCCCGTTCGACGACGGTGGGATCGGTCTCGAGGGACCGCACGCGGTGTCCGCCGGCGGGTCGTCCCCGCTGGGTGGTGGTGTTACAGCTCGATCAGGTCGTGATCGCGGATCCCGGCGGCGAGCAGTCTCAGGTGTTCGTCGGTGCTACCGAAGGTGTGCTCGATGGCCAGGAGCCGACGGACGTACTGGCCGATGGCGTGTTCGGCGGTCATTCCGATTCCGCCGTGCATTTGAATGGCCTCTTGACCGATGCGGCGGGCGGAGCGACCGATCTGCAGTTTGAGACGGGATGCGAGGATCTCGTCGGCGTCGCCGTCGGCGAATTTGGCGGTCGCGTAGTCGCACATCCCGCGGGCCATTTCGACCGCGACGTACAGGTCCGCGGCCCGATGTGCGAGTGCCTGAAAACTGGCGAGTGGCACACCGAATTGCTTGCGGGTCTTGAGGTATTCGACGGTCAGCGCCAACGCCTCATCCATGATGCCGACCGCCTCCGCGCAGACGGCGAGTTGTCCGCCGGTGACGGCGCGCCGGATGGCGGTGTCGGTGTCGGTGTCGGTGGCACCCAGCCGTTCGGCGGGGGTGCGGGTCAGGGTGAGCTGCGCGCCGCGCAGTCCGTCGTAGGTGGTGTAGGGCTCGCGTGTGAGCCCGTCGGCGGTGGCGTCGACCAGGAACAGCCCCAGTCGGTCGCCGTCCTCGGGGGTGACCGCGCTGACGATCAGCCGGTCGGCGCAGTCTCCGCGCAGCACCACGTTCTTCGTGCCGTGCACGAGGTATTGGTCGCCGTCGCGTTCGGCCTTCGTGCTGACCGCCGGGCAGGACCAGCTACCGCCCGGCTCGAGGTGCGCGAAGGCCAGCAGCAGCGCCCCGGTGGCGACAGCGGGCAGTATCTGCGCGCACTGCGCCGCTGACCCGGTGTCGGCGATCAGCTGCGCCGGAACGAGAACGGTGTCGGTCAGTGGTTCGAGGGCCAGGCCGCGGCCGATCTCGGTCATGACCGCCGCGACCGCGGCCGGTCCGGCGCCGAGGCCCCCGTGTTCCTCGTCGATGGTCACCGCGAGCAGCCCGACCTCGGCGAAGGTGCGCCACATTTCACGGCTCCACCCGAGTTCGGAAGCCGTGAGCCCGTGCCGGTATTCGGTGGTGTAGCGGCGGGCGAGCAGGTCCTTGACCGTGGCGGCGAACAGTTGTTGTTCGTCGGTCGGTGCAGTGTTCATGGTCTGTGCCTCACAGTCCGAGGATCGAGCGCGCGATGATGGAGCGCTGGACTTCGCTCGAGCCGCTGTAGATGGTGGATTTGCGCAGGTTCAGGTAGGCCGGGACCGCTCGTGCCGATCCCGGTGTGGGATGCGTGGAGCGGGCGTCGACGGGCAGGGATTCGACCCCGGCCGCGTCCATGAGCAGCTCCGTGCTCGCCTGCTGCAGCTCCGAGCCACGGAGTTTGAGCAGGGAGGACACCGGGTTGGGTCGGCCGGAGCCGGAATCGAGGGCGACCTTGGCCTGCACGATTTCGAGTGCCAGCAGTTCGTTCTCGAGCTCGGCGACCTTGGCCGCGAACAGCGGGTCGTCGAGCAGAACCCCGCCCCCGACGGGCACGGCGGCGGCGTGCGCCTTGGCCTGGGACAGTTTGAGTTTGCTGAAGCCGACTTTCGCCACTCCGGTGCGTTCGAGCCCGAGGAGGAATTTCGCGTAGTCCCAGCCGGCGTTTTCCTCGCCCACGAGGCCCGTCGCCGGGACCCGGACCTCGTCGAAGAAGATCTCGTTGACCTCACAGCTGCCGTCGATCAGTTCGATCGGCCGGACGGTTACCCCCGGTGAGGTCCGGTCGATGAGCAGGAAGGAGATGCCCTTCTGCTTCTTGGCGTTGGGATCGGTGCGGACCAGGGCGAAGATCCAGTCGGCGTACTGCGCCAATGTGGTCCAGATCTTCTGGCCGGTGACGATGTAGTGGTCGCCGTCGCGGACCGCGCGGGTCTTGAGCGAGGCGAGGTCGGAGCCGGCGTCGGGTTCGGAGAATCCCTGCGCCCACCAGATGTCGAGGTTCGCCGTTGCCGGCAGGAACCGCTCCTTCTGTTCCTGGGAGCCGAACTGGGCGATGACCGGTCCGACCATGTTGGTGTTGAAGGCCAACGGTTCGGGCACGCCCGCCAGTTGTAGCTCGTTGCGCCACATGGTCAGCTGCATAGGCGTCCAGTCGCGGCCGCCCCACTCGGTCGGCCAGTGCGGGACGGCCAGACCGTTGCGGTTGAGGATGCGTTGCACGGTGACCAGGTCGTCGCGGCCGGGTTCTTCGAAGTCGGCGACCCGCTGACGAATGTCCGCGGGAATCTTGGTGCGGAAGAACTGCCGCAGCTGGTGGCGGAAGGTGGTGTCGTCGTCGGAAAGTGCCAGAGTCATCGGGCTGGTTGTCCTGCCTGCGGGAGTGTGGAGGGGTTCATGTGGTGTCAGCGTCCGGTGAATTCGGCCGGGCGGCGCGCCAGGAAGGAGGCGACCCCTTCGGCGCCGTCCTCGGTGTCGAGCAGTCGCAGCATGTCCGGCACCAGTTGTTCGGCGGCGATCCGTTCACCGTCGCGTTCGGCCCGGCGGGCGGCGGTCAGCGTGGTCGAGACACCGAGAGGGGCTTGCGCGGCGATGAGCTGTGCGATCTCGTAGGCGCGCGCCAGTTGGCGTCCGACCGGGACCACCTCCTGGACCAGGCCCATCCGCAATGCCTCCGCGGCGCCGAACGGTTCGGCGGTGAGCATGTACCGCATGGCGTTACCCCAACCGACCTCGCGGGGGAATCGGATGGTGGCCCCGCCGAACGGGTAGATGCCGCGGCTGATCTCCATCTGGGAGAACTTGGCGTCCTCGGCCGCAACCCGGATGTCGGTGGCCAGCAGCAGCTCGATGCCCAAGGTCATGCACCAGCCCTGGGTCGCGCTGACCACCGGCTTGCGCCTCTGGATTCCGGTGAGCTGGCGAGGATCGACGCCGCCCTCGGGGATTCCGCCGCGCCCTTCCCGCAGTGCGTTGCCGACCTTGGCCATGTCCAGTCCGCCGGTGAAGTGCTCGCCGTGGGCATAGAACACCCCGACCCGGATATCGTCGCCGCGCTCCATTTCGCCGTATGCGAGCGCGAGTTCGGCGCGCATCTCGAGGTCGAACGCGTTGCGCTTGGGCACCCGGTTGAGGCCGATGAGGTAGACGTGACCGACCTGGTGGCGGGTGACGACCCGGTCATCGGCCGGCAGGGCGAGTTCGGTGATCGCCGCGGCTTCGGTGCTGGACATGGTGCTGCCTTCCTTCGATGAATCGGGGGTCGTGGTGCGCAGGTCAGCGCACCGAGGTGCCCACCTTGTGGCGTTCGATGGACTTGGAGAATCCGCCGTCGGCCTTCGCGCGGCGGGCCTCGTCGCTGAAGTGGGTGAGCTGGTGCCCGTCGAAGTGCGCGTTGAGGGCGGCGTGGAATCCCTGCACTTCGAGGGTGCGGTTCAGGGACCGCTTGAGCACCTTGGTCGCGAACGGTGGTGCCAGTGCCACCCGGTTCGCGAGCGTCGCGACCGCCTCGTCGAGCTGGTCGACCGGTACGACCCGGTTGACCATCCCGCTGGCCAGAGCATCCGCTGCGGAGAGCCGTTCCCCGGTGAACAGGAATTCGCGGGCCTTGCGGTGCCCGAGCACCCACGGGTGCACCAGCACCTCGACCGCGCTGACACCCATGGTGTGCAGGACCGGGTCGGCGAAGAACGCGGTGTCGGAGGCGACGATCATGTCGCACATGTTCGCGACCATGAAACCGCCTGCGACGCAGGCACCGTCGACCCGGGCGATGGTCGGCTTCGGGAGATTGAAGATGTTGAGGCAGTAGTCCATGTACGAGCGGGACTCGTACTCCCACCGCTGCTCGGGGGAGAAGTCCTGGCGCTCGACCTGTCCCTCCTTGAGGTCGTGTCCGGCGGAGAAATGCCCGCCCTTGCCGCCGAAGACCACCGCACGCACCTGCGGGTCGCCGCCGGCGCGCACGACCGCGTCGTTGAGCTCGTCGAGCAACTGGCTGTTCTCGGCGTTGCGCTGCTCCGGGCGGTTGTGCCAGATGGTCGCTACCGAACCGTCGATCTCGTACAGCACGTAGTCGTAAGCCACGTTCGTCTCCCTTGAAAGAGGTGTGATGGGCGAGTGGCGACCGGCCGGGGTCGTGCCTCAACTCGCATTAAAACTTGCAGTGCATGTTTAAAGGTACATGCAGGGCGGCCCCAGGGGAACCCCCGTGCGAAGGAGACGGTCGAGAATCGGGGGATCCCGTGCGAAGGAGGTCGAGAATCGGGCCGCCGACGGGCGGGGTGAGGATCAGCGCGTGGCGCCGAGTCCGACGATCTCGGAGTACTGCAGCGTCAGGCCGTCGATCAGGCAGGACAGTCCTCGCTCGAACGCGGCGGTGTCGAGCTCGGAGTGCTGCGGCAGCAGGTGCGCCTGGCCCAGGTGGGGGTACTGACCGGCGTAGAACGCCGGGTCTTCGGTGAAACCGGCGAAGTAGGAGCCGAGCGCGGAGCCGGCGATGTAGTTGCGGACCGCAATGGCTACCTCGGTGGCCTGACGCGGCGGCCAGCCACCCTTGGTCAGGCTCCCGTAGAAGGCGTCGGCCAAGCGCAGTTGGGTCGGCCGCGTCGCAGGTCCGCGGGCCAGAAGTGGCACGATGCCGGGGTGGCGCTGCAGCGCAGACCAGTAGTTCCGCGCCCAGATCGGCAACGCGGTGCGCCAGCCGGCGGTATCGAAGATCTCGATGTCGACGGTGTCGAGAATGGCGTCGACGACGGCGTCGGTCACCTCGTCCATGGTCTTGAAATGGTTGTACAGCGAGGGCCCCTGTACGCCGAGGCGGGCGGCGAGCTTGCGGGTGGAGAGAGCGGCCACGCCCTCCTCGTCGATCAGCGCCATGGCTTCGCCGACGATGCGCTCACGTGAGAGCAGCGGTACCCGAGGTCGTCCCATGGTTAACAGCTTGTCACGCCGTCCCGACGGCCGCGAGCGACTCCCCGCCGGAGGCACGTTCAGATCCGGGTGGATTCCCTGAAGTGACCCCCTTCACAAACTCGAATTCCGAGGTCTATAGTTTCAACTATCAGCGCTAGCTTTTGAGTCGGAGAACTCGAGCGGGCGCGCACCCCATACTTCGATGACAGGATTCGTTCAATGTCTTCTCCCGCGACATCCCTGCCGCCCAAGCCCGCCGACCCGGGGCGGTCTCCGCGGCCGTCCGCGCGGGCGTGGTCGGTCACCGCCATGATCGTCATGTTCGCGACGATCAACTGGGCGGACAAGGCGCTGATCGGCGTCGTCGCTCAACCGCTCAAGGAGGAACTCGGTCTGACCTCCGCTCAGATCGGGTTCGCCGGCAGCGCCTTCTTCTTTCTCTTCAGCATCAGCGGGGCCGCGGTCGGTTTGATCGGGGACCGGGTGCAGATCCGATGGATCCTGTTCGCCCTCGCCGGGATCTGGGGTCTGATCCAGTTCCCGCTCGTCATCGCCGGTACCTTCGCCGTTCTCCTGGCCACCCGCATCGCACTCGGCGCCGCCGAAGGACCGGCCACCGCGATGGCCAATACCGCCGTCTTCCAATGGTTCCCGCCGGAAAAGCGGGCCTTTCCCTCGGCGTTGGTGACCTCCGGGTCCTCGTTCGCCAAGATCGCCGCCGCCCCTGTTCTCGCGCTCATCGTGGCCGCCTGGGGCTGGCACGCCGGCTTCCTGACGATGGCGGTGGTGAGCTTCGTGTGGTGCGGGGTGTGGCTGCTGGTCGGCAAGGAAGGACCCTACGCCCGCCGTGCAGGTGACGCGGATAGCGATTCCGCCCCCGACGACGACGAGACACCCCCGCATCAGCTGGTGCGACTGCCGTTGCGGGACATCCTGCTCACCAAATCATTCATCGGTGCGCTCATCGGCACCTTCACCGTGTACGGCCTGGTGTCCGCGTCGATCACCTGGATCCCCTCGTACTTCGAGGCCGGGTTGGGGTACTCACGGCTGTCCTCGGGGTTCATGTTCGGCCTGCCCAGCATCGCCTCGCTGGTGATGATGTTTACCTCCACCTTCGTCACGGACCGCCTCGCCGACCGCAACTTCTCCTCCCGCGTTACCCGGGTGTGGACGACGACCGCGTTCCTGGTGGTAGGAGGACTCGCCTTGGCGTGCCTTCCGTTCATCGGCGTCCCGGTCGCGGTCGTCGCGGTGTTGGTGTTCGGCTACGGCTGCGCCAGCGTCGCCCTGCCGATGATGAACGCCGTCGTCTCCCAGATCGCCCCGGCGCACCAGCTGTCGAGCACACTCGGAATCTTCCTCGCAGTGCAGAACCTGTCCGGGCTCATCGCCCCGGCACTGGTCGGCATCCTGGTCGACCGCGCCCCCGACCCGTTGTCCGGATACTCCCTCGCCTACCAGATCTTCGGGCTGTCCATCATTGTCGGCGGCCTCGTCGTCCTCCTGCTGGTCCACCCCGACCGGGACGCGGCGCGCGTCCGGGCCAAGCTCACCGCCCGGGAAGCAGCCGCCGAATCCCACACCTGACAGCCCACCGAGCCCACACCCGCACTCGACACTCACGACCTGCGCGGCGAACGGCCTCCACGCCCACGCCGAGCCACCCGCAAGGAGAACCCGCATTGTCTGCCCTCGACGACCAGCCCTGGACCTCGCTGTACCCAGCCGCGGTCGACGAACTCGACATCCCGACCGAGATGTCCCTGATCGACCTGCTGCACTCGAGCAGGGACCGCTATGCCGACCAGACCGCACTGACCTTCGAAGACCGCACCTGGACCTTCGACGAGTTGTCCGTGCAGTCGCACGCTTTCGCGCACCTGCTCGCCGCCCGCGGCTTCGGCCGCGGGGACCGCCTGGCGATCATCCTTCCCAACCGCCCCGAGTACGTCTTCGCACTGTTCGGCACCGTGATCGCCGGCGGCATCGTCGTCCAGGTCAACCACCGGTACCCGGCCGAGGAGATGCGGCGCATCCTCGATGACGCCGGCGCATCGATGGTCATCACCACCGATGAGACGCTCGACCGGTGCGCCCGAGGTGACGGGCAGTCGTTCCTCGGCCGTCCGGTGATCCGGGTGGACACCGAGCCGAATCATCGGGCGAGGCTGCGGGGCATCGCCTGCGGGTCCGTTCGCGACTTCCTCCTGCGCCCACCGCTGAACGTTGCCGTTGACTCTTCCGAGGTCGCCGTCCTGCAGTACACCGGCGGCACCACCGGCGCGGCCAAGGGCGTGATGCTCACCCACCGCAACCTGATCGCCAACATCGAACAACGGTTCGCGGTCACCTACGCCCTGTTTGACCTCCCCGACAACGCCAAGACGGTCAACGTGCTGCCGATGTGCCACGTCTACGGCCTGACCTGCGTCACCCTGACCTCGGTTCGCGGCGGAATGAACCAGATCCTGATCCCGGAGTTCGACGCGAGGGCGGTGTTGGAGATCATCCGGGATCAGCGGCCCGCCGTCTTCACCGGCGTGCCGACGATGTACACGGCCCTGACCCGCACCCCCGACATCGATGCGTACGGACTCGACCAGGTCACCATCTACAACAGCGCCGGAGCCGGATTCCCCCTCGAACAGGTCGAACAGTTCGAGGCCAAGACCGGCGGACGGATCATCGAGGGCTTCGGTATCAGCGAGGCCTCCCCGTCCACCCACCTCAACCCCGTCTTCACCGAGCGCCGGATAGGCAGCATCGGAATCCCGATGCCGCTCACCGACGTCCGGATCGTCGACCGCGACGGACACGACACCATCCCGCTTCCGCCCGGCGAAGTAGGAGAAATGATCATCCGCGGACCGCAGGTCATGGCCGGCTACTGGAACCAGCCCGCCCTCACCGATGCCGCGCTGCGCGAGGGCTGGCTGCTGACCGGCGACCTCGCACACCGAGACGACGACGGCTACTTCTACATCGACGGCCGCAAGAAGGACATGATCGTCACCAGCGGCTTCAACGTCTACCCGGCCGAGGTCGAACAGGTCCTCGCCCGGTACCCGGGAATTCTCGAGGCCGCCGTCATCGGCGTCCCCGACCCGTATCGAGGCGAGGCGGTGCGCGCCTACCTCGTCCACGACCCGGCTCGGCCCGTCTCGGAGACGGATCTTCACGAGCACTGCCGCCGTTTCCTCGTCGGGTACAAGGTGCCGCGCGAGTACCGCTTCGTCCCCGCCCTTCCCCGCACCCCGGTCGGCAAGATCGCCAAGAACAAACTCGACACCACTGCGGCCGCGGAAATCGTTGCCGTACTGACGAATCAGAAAGAACACCACTGACCCATGCAGGCAATCTCTGTGACCGAGTTCGGCGACCCTGACGTCATGCGGTGGACCGCCCATCCCGAGCCCGTCCCGGCCGCCGGTGAGGTGGTGATCGACGTCGCCGCCGCCGGCGTCAACCGCGCCGACATCAACCAACGACAGGGCCACTACCCACCGCCCGCCGGGGCCAGTGAGATCCTCGGGCTGGAGGTCTCCGGTGTGATCAGCGAAGTCGGACCCGCGGTGACCGGATGGGAGATCGGAGACCGCGTCTGCGCCCTGCTATCCGGCGGCGGATACGCCGAACGGGTGGCGGTACCGGCGTCCCAGGTGCTGCCGATACCGGACGGCATCGACCTGCACAGGGCGGCGGCACTGCCGGAGGCGGCATGCACGGTGTGGTCCAACCTCGCCACCACCGCGCATCTGCGCCGAGGCGAGACCGTGCTCATCCACGGCGGGGGGAGCGGCATCGGCACCCACGCCATCCAGGTCGCGCAGGCGCTCGGAGCCCGCGTCGCCGTCACCGCCGGATCGTCGAAAAAACTGGGCGCCTGCCGCGGTCTCGGTGCCGACATCCTGATCAACTACACCGACACCGACTTCGTGACGGCGGTCAAAGACAGCACGGGCGGCCACGGCGCGGACGTCGTCCTGGACAACATGGGCGCCGCCTACCTTCCTCGCAACCTCAGCACCCTCGCCGACGGCGGCCGGCTGGTGGTGATCGGCCTGCAAGGCGGCTGGGACGGCACCCTGAACCTCGCGAAACTCATGGCCAAACGCGCCAGCGTGCACTCCACCGGCCTCCGCAGCCGCCCCACCGCCGGGCGAGGCGGCAAAGCAGACATCGTGGACGACGTCGTCAAGCACGTGTGGCCGATGATCTCCGAGACCACCGTGCGTCCAGTCGTGCACGCAATACTTCCCATCGGGGAAGTGGCTGCCGCGCACCGGATGATTGACGCCCCGGAGACGATCGGCAAGGTCCTGCTGAGAGTGTCGTAGCCAATTCCGCTCCACATGCCCAGGTCGGCGGCCATTCAATCATGTCTTCGTCGCTTCCCCGGTACTGTCGACGCCTCGCAGGCGCAACGCCGCTGAGCGAGAAGGGTTTCGGCATCGCCAGCGCTCGGTCCTCACGCCTGTTCGAGCAGCCCATCGACGACAGTGCTTCCCTGACCACCCGTCGCTCCGGGCTGGCATACGTCTCACTGATGGTCACAGCACCTCTGACGTGGCTGGGGTGGCGGCGACGGGCACTAGCGGCCACGTGTTGTGCGAGACCCCATTTGGGTCAGATCGACGATCAGGTGCACACCGGTGAGGATCTGGCGCAAGAACAGGCTCGAGATCCGGCGCCTGCTCGACCGGCCCAAGCCCGGGTGACGTCCACCGCGGTGTCCCTGACCTGTGTTGTGGCGATGATCCTCGGGGTGGGCGCCACCTGCATCCTGATGGACTACACCGCCGCCACGCTCGGCTCCTCGAACAGTTTTCTCCTCGGAGTCCTGGTGGGTTCCGTAATCGCCGGTGCCGTGGGGAGAGTGGGTAAAGATCACCGGGTTCAACGCCACCGCCGCGAGCTGGATTCCTGGGCTGCGCACCTCGCCGACACCGCGATGGTCCGCCTGGACGAACGCCTGCCCTGACCGCAAAGCGATCCCTGCGAGTCCTCCCCTCCGAGTAAGGGAGGCATCGACTCACGCGATTGAACAGGGAAAACGACACGTCCCCCTCTCGTGTCACGTCGGGTAAGGCTCTCCATCAGCATCGAATTGGGGCGCACTACGTTCGGCTCCCCAGATTCCCCCGGGTGGGAATTGCGGGCTCTTCCGGAGCGGGAGAATGGCCGGTGATGAGCGAGACAAACATGGGCCGCGTACCGGTGGGGGATCCGATCCCGCTCCGGCTCGATCCGACCACCAAGGGGCGGCTCGAGGAGTTGGCCGCCGGCATCGGCCCGCGCCGCTTCGGGGCGCTGGTGCGGGTCGCCGCACGACGACTTCTCGCCGACCCCGACCGGGTGCCCGAGGCACTGGACCAGGCCCGGCGCGCCTCCGCCGACGCCCGCCGCATCCCCTGGGCGGAGAGACCGCTCGACCTCGACCCCGAAACCAGCACTCGCCTCAACCAACTCGCCCACGAGTTCCACACCGACCGGAGCGCGATCGTCCGTGTCGCACTGCACCGCTTCCTCACCGCGGCCGGCCGGTTCCGGCACCCGGTGCTCCGTGAAGACGCCCGCACCGATCTGAGCTGCCGCACCCGGGTGTACGTCAACCGCTCCACCCTGGTCCGGCTCGAGAAGCTGATCGGCCGCAACGGTGACGCCCTCACCGCCGCGGCCATCCGGGTCGCGGTCCGCCGACTCCTCGACGACCCGGGAGACCTCGCCGCCGACCTGGCCACGATCGGCGCGGCCCGCGACCTGACCCGGAGACCCTCGGCCCTCGCACGAACGTGCACTTCGACGACGACCTGCGCCAGCAGCTCGACGCCCTCGCCGGTCGGCTCGACTCCGACCGCGCCGAACTCATGCGGTTGGCCGCCCGCCAACTCCTGGCGAACCCGCGGGACCTCGAGAAGGCGGTGACCGAGGAGATCTACCGCGGGGACGCCAACCGGGACCTGCTCCTCGCCCGGAACACCCGCCGGCAGACCGCTGACCACGACACCGCCGTGCGCGCCGTCCGCAAGGCGCCGAGCCCGCAAGGGAACCCGTTCGGGAAACGGCACGTCTTCCGGTTCGATGAGGACACCAAACGCCGACTGGAGGAGCTGGCGGGCGAGTACGGTCCCCGCCGGCTGTCTGCGCTGCTGCGGGTGGGGATTCGCCGACTCATCGAGAGCCCGGCGGCCGATGAGGCCCTGGCGCAGGCACGTCGCGTCGCCGCCCCGCCGCGCACAGCCCGGGTCGACGTCGCCCTCGACGGCGAACTCCTCGTGCACCTCGACGCCCTCGCCGACCGGCTCGGCTCGAACCGCCAGGAGTTGGTGTCTCTGGCGGCCACGCGCATCCTCCGCTTCCACGGCAACATCGAGAACCGGATGCTCGACGAGATGTTCCGCGCCCCGATCAGCCGGAGGCACCTGCTCGCCAAGCATGCCCGCCGCGAGAAAACGCGTCGGAGAGACCGCGGCAGCGACACCTGACCTGGGAGAATGGGCGGTGGGTCGGGCCCCGCACCACCGGAGGATGCCATGTCTCGGTTTCTGCGCCTCGCCGTCGTCGCGTCCACCGCGGCCGCCGCCCTGTCCCTGACCGCGGCGCCCGCACACGCCGCCCCAGCTCCGAGTGGGTGCGACATACAGTTCTTCGCGGTCGGTGCCATGGCGACCTGTGCACCCGGATCGGTGAATACCCACCAATTGGAACTGGTGTGCGTCCCGTTTACCAATTTGATTTATCCCGTCAACACCATCACCGTGTGGGGGCCGGAGGTGCCCACCTTCTTGCCCTCCATCGCACTGTGTCCGCCGCCCATCTACTTCGCGCTCGCCCCCATGCGGGACACCCGGGTGCACACCCGATAGGACCCCCCGGCTGCTCCTGCGCCCTACAACCGGCAGGTGACCTGCGGAAATGACAAGTCCCCGGGGTCGGTTGCCCCTGATCGGCCGCTGCCGCCAGTAGGGTTCTGCCTGCTGTATCGAGAAGATGTGAGAGATCGGGGAACTGTGGCGCGCGAGGTAGTTGTCGAACTGGTCGACGACATCGACGGAACCGTCTTCGGTGAGGACGGGGAGAGCATCACCTTTTCCGTCAACGGGGTGGATTACGAAATTGATTTGAAAGGCAAGCACGCCAGCAAGTTTCACAAGCAGATCGGATTCTTCATCGAGCACGCCACCCGGGTCGGTGGCCGCAAACGACGTTCCGATCGTTTCGCGGTCTCGGACGCCTCGGTGCGGCGACGCGGGAACGGCAAGGAGATCCGCGCCTGGGCGGCCGAACGGGGCTACGAAATCTCCTCGCGCGGCCGCATTCCCGCCGAGGTGGAGCAGGCGTTCCAGGACGCCCACTGAACGCGAAGGAGCGTTGATGCGATCGCTGCGTAATCCCCGGTACCGGGCCTCGGTGCGCCGAGCGGCGAGCGGCGAGCGGCGAGCGAGCATTGGCTGACCACCAGCAGCCGGGGGTTACGTGGCATGACCGGTGAGCCGGTGGAACTCAGCGACAGCTACCGTCCTCGCCGCCCTGGTCGAAACCACCGGTGGACGGTGGCCGGCGCACACCGCGCGTATCGCCCGCACGCTCCGCCGGCTCGGCATCGACGGCAACACCGAGCAGATGGCCACTGCCATCACCGCTCTGGTAAGCGACCCGGACTGGTCCCACCGCGCCCGCGAGATCACGTCCAGCGCATCGGACTGGTAAGCCGGATTGGCTCATTCACCTGGGTAGATGATATGTCCCCATCGTTGCGGGGCTGAGGAGGATCCAAAGTGCAGGCGTGAGCGTGCGCTGGTGTCGCATGCCGCGATGACCTGTTTCGGTCAGGCCCGGTGCAGATCCTCGTAGATGCGGTTCACTACCGCATCGGCGGACCAGGACGCGTCGAGCACGGTCTCGATCGTGAAAGGCAGCGGGCGCCCGCGGTACCACCCGTGCATGTCCGCCGGGGTGAACTCGGCCGCCTGTGGGCAGGTGGCGTGCCGGTCGAGGGTCTGCTCATACGTCAGGTCGAAGGCGTAGAAGTTGGCGCTATCGGCCGCGGTTGCAAGGCGTTCGAGCTTCCCGCCATACCGGTCCACGTCGAGGATGCCCTCGACGATGGTCGTCCGGGGGTGTTCACCTATGGCGAGCGATGATGCGGGCCTTGGGACCTCCACGAACTGACTGTCCGGTAATCACGCGTAAGAGGGCCTCCAATCACACCTGATTCCGCTTTGCTGCGGGCACAGTCGCGCACTCCAGGCGAACGGTGGTGATCGCTGCAGATCGTTCTGGGTGGGCGCAGACAATCACGAGTCGCGATTCCATCCCGGGTCCTCAATTCGACTCGGTACCGATATCCAGGCCCTCGGTCCGCACCTCTCTACCGACTCCACCACTTCGGCAGCATTGGTCGTGCAACAGGTCGGCGACCGGACAGCCTCGGCACTCGCGCGGCAGAACGCATCCCTGACAATCGACGACGCCGTGGGGTTGGCACTCGGGCAAAGTTCACGCAGCCGAAGCAGACCACCCGGTGAAGTCCCCGCTCACCAAACGGAAGACTCAAATGAGCAACTATCGGCGACCGAGTGATCGCAGCAGCAGACTTCGGCGGTCCTATGCCCTCGCATCGAACCCCGCGGCGGGGTTCCGAAATTTCACAGAACCGCCGCCGCCGGGCCGCCGAACTCGTCTACAGTGCTGTGTCGGCTGTGGGCTTTCGCTCGTGTATCAGATTCCGGGAGTCACCACTACATTTGCGAATCCACCGGAGCGTAGGGCTGCCTGCTCCAGTGCATCGTTGGCTTTCTCGAGGGGAAATGCCGTGTGGTCGAACGCTGTCAAGTCGAGAGTGCCCGCACTAGCCATAGCAGCCATGTCTTCTCCATCGGAAACATCGAACCAGAGGGAACCGATGATGGTGATATTCGCTGTCATCAATCGATACATTTCGAGAGGTAGGGGTGCCTCCATCGCTCCGATACTCACCATTCGGCCACCACGGCGCAACGAGTCGAGACAGTCGAGAGTGAGCTGCGCGGGCGATGTAGCCGAGACGGCGTCGACGAACACATGCGGACCCAGGCCATCAGTTTCTTCCCGCGCCCAGTCCTGGACGTCGTGGTCGCCTACGCGCATGACGCGCACACGCTCGGGATCAAGCTGCCGCAGGCGTTCGAGCAATTCGGTCTTGCGCCCCAACGCAAGGATTCGCGTCGCACCCATGGCCAAGGCGTTGAGCACCGTGCTGACGCCCAGCGTTCCAGTTGCCCCGTTGATGAGAACAGTCTGCCCGGCACGCACTCCGGCCTTGCGCAGGCCCGCATAGGCTGTGCCCAGATACCCAAAACGGCTGGCTTGTTCGAATGTGACGTTCGCCGGGAGAACAATCAGTCCATCGGCGGGAGCCTTCATGTACTCGCACAAGCCTCCGTGCGGGTAGTCGCGGAAGAGCCGTGCGGAACCCGGTCCGAAGCCGAAGTACCCCTGGAAGGTGAAGGCCGGGTCGTTTACAGGTTCGCCGATTCGGGAGGCATGCGAATCGCCCGAATGCCGACCGGGATTCACGTAGACGCGATCTCCCACCTGGACATTCCCAACCTGCGACCCGACTTCAGCCACAACCCCCGCGGCGCCGAGGCCGAAGATGGCCGGGAGTTCGGGAAGCGGGAGGAAAGGATTCTTTTCCGGGTAGACCGATATGACGTTCTTCAAGTTGGGAATCATGTTGCAGGCCTTTACTTCGACCACAACATCGCGCGGCCCGGGCGAGGGCCGCTCCACCTCATCGATGGTGAAATTGTGGCCAATTTCGTGAAGGCGTGCTGCGCGCATCGTTGTCATGCCATTGCCTGTTCTTGTGATCGGTTACTTGATGTCCGTGGTTGGGCCCCAGGGGCAATGCCTCGAGGCATCACGCCGGTGCGAGTGCCTCGAGGAATCGCGATGATTCGCTGACGGTGGCAAATAGCGCCATGGATGCGAGGCTTGCCTCGTGTGCGGTGGGATCGGCGGCCGAACAGAGGTCACCCAGCACCGTGCAGTGATATCCGAGATCGGCTGCCTGCCGTACCGCGGCCTCCACCGAGGCATTGGTCGCGACGCCTGCTACTGCGACAGACGTGATCCCTCGCTGTGTCAGTTCCTCGTGCAACGCCGATCCGGTGAACGGACCCGGGCGCACGTGAGTGAGGACGATGTCGCTTTCGTCGATCGCGATTGCCGAAACGATGTCGGCGGCGGCGGTACCGTCCTTGAACGCACCCATGTCGGTGACCATTTGAAGCAGCGGCATGTTCGCATCGAGATCGGACGAATCTTCGGCGAATGCGATACGAAGGAACACAACGGTCACGCCGGCAGCCCTCGCCGCGCGTGCGAAATCATTCGTGCTCTCGATAATCCGGCAACGCGCGGCTTCTGCAGCAAAGACGCCGCCAAAAGCGCCGTCCGCTTCGACGATGTCCGGTTGCAGGTGCACGAGTATGACCGCGGTTTGGTCGACTGTCACAAGGGCGCCTTTCGAATCGTGACCAGGGCAAACAAATCAAACAGAGGCCCTGTGATGGCGGTAACAATATTCGCCGAAGAGTAGATTCGTCAACACAGAATATTTTCTGCTCTGGGTTATGCTTTGTGCATGGCCCAGCGAGGAGAAGCGCAGACTCTGACGGAGCATGTTCGGGGGCTGTTGCGTCGCGATATTCTGGCGGGAGTCTGGCCGCCCGGGTCTCGACTTCAGCCCGCTGCTTTGGCACGCAACTACGGCACGAGCACGACAGTGATCCGCGAGTCGCTCGCTCGATTGGGGCAGGAGCGCCTTGTGACGGCAAAACCCAATCAGGGCTTCTTTGTCATGAGTCTTTCGCTCCTAGAGCTGCAGGACCTCACATTGGTCCGTTCCCATAACGACACCCTTGCTCTTCGGCTCGCGATCGAGCGCGGCGGCGTGCCGTGGGAGACCGACATCATGAGCGCCTTCCATGTGCTTACACGCACGCCGAGGCGCTCCGCCGAGGATCCCGCGCACACAACCGAAGCCTGGTCCACGGCACACCGCAACTTTCACGTCAAGCTTGTTGAGGCGTGTGGCATTCAGATGCTTGTCGACGCGACTGAGGCGCTTTTCGATACGACCGAGTTGTACCGAAGATGGGCTGCCCCATCTACCGTCGCCAGTAGGAGATCCGTGGATGATGAACATCGGGCGATCCTGGATGCATGCCTCGCAGGCGATGTGGAGATGGCTCAGGACAAGCTGCGCGAGCACTACGAGACATCTCTCCATGTGATCCTCCAAGCTGGTCTCACCGCTGAGCAGAACGTTCGGGCCGATACCGGTTCGATCGATATTCGCGCAACCGCGCGCTGACATTCTTCCCCCGCCTGGTACGAAAACGGAAGTCGATTCTGCTGCAGGATAAGTCGTGAAGATCGAACTGCGGTCAAGGCGCGCGCGGATTCTCGCCTGTGCGAGATAGGGACCTGGGCGCGGGCCGCAGCGTGCTGGTCTCGATGCCGTCCTACGGAATTGTGCCCCTGGGCGACGATTATGTGAGCCGGGGTGGTTTTGCACTGCGCCGAGCTTTCCGACCTACCTATCGCCGACATCCGCGCCTCGCGATGGGCTGCTCGCTCGACACCACTCGAGCAGCCATCAACCTCGCCACGATATATGCGCTGCAGTGCTTTCCGCACATCGGCAATCCTCACCTCGCCTATCGTCGGGCCGCGACGGCGACATTTTCGTCACCGCCGCGGCACGTTTCGTCCTCAGTTGCCTGCTCGGCTACGCAGGTCGAGGGCGATGTCGACGATGAGGTCCTCCTGTCCGCCGACGAGGCCGCGGCGGCCGACCTCGAGGAGGATGGTGCGCACGTCGATGCCGTACCGCCCGGATGCGGCTTCGGCGTGCCGGAGGAAGGACGAGTACACGCCGGCGTAGCCGAGGGTGAGGGTTTCCCTATCGACGCGCACGGGCCGGTCCTGGAGCGGCCGGACGAGGTCGTCGGCAGCGTCCTGGAGGGCGAACAGGTCACTGTTGTGCTTCCAGCCCTGCAAGTCCGCGACCGCGATGAACGGTTCGATCGGGCAGTTACCGGCGCCGGCGCCGTGCCCGGCCAGCGAGGCGTCGACCCGGGTGACACCCTCTTCGACGGCAACAACGGAATTGGCGACCGACAGCGACAGGTTCTCGTGGGCGTGGATGCCGATCTCGGTAGCCTCGTCGAGCACGTCCCGGTAGGCGCGGACCCGGTCGCGGACGCCGTCCATGGTCAACCGGCCACCGGAGTCGGTGACGTAGACACAGTGCGCGCCGTAGGACTCCATGAGCTTGGCCTGGGCGGCGAGCTCGGGTGCGGTGGTCATGTGGCTCATCATCAGGAAGCCGGACACGTCCATGCCGAGTTCCCGGGCCTTGCCGATGTGCTGGGCGGCGACGTCGGCCTCGGTGCAATGAGTCGCCACCCGCACCGACCGCACACCCAGTTGGTAGGCGCGTTCGAGTTCGGCGATGGTGCCGATACCGGGCAGCAGCAGGGTGGTCAGCCGGGCATGGGTGAGGTTGGCGGCGGCGGCTTCGATCCATTCCCAGTCGGTGTTGCTGCCGGGACCGTAGTTCAGCGAGCCGCCGGCGAGTCCGTCGCCGTGGGCGACCTCGATCCCGTCGACCCCGGCGGCGTCGAGCGCGGCCACGATCTTTCCGACGTCGTCGGGGGTGATGCGGTGGCGGACGGCGTGCATGCCGTCGCGGAGGGTGACGTCTTGGATGAACAGCCTGGTGGTCATCGGGTGGCTCCCTGTGCTGCCGTCGGGACGGCGATCGTGTCGGCGACGGACTCGGCGTAGCGCACCGCGGCCGAGGTCATGATGTCGAGGTTTCCGGCGTAGGCCGGCAGGTAGTGTGCGGCGCCTTCGACTTCGAGGAACACCGTCACCTGGTGGGTGGGTGCCGCCGTGTCCCCGGAGGCGAGCAGGGTGTGGACGGGTTGGCCGTCCGGGACCGGGGTGATCTGGACCTGTTGCTTGAGTCGGTAGCCGGGCACATAGGTCGCGACGTGGTCGACCATCGTCTGGATCGAGTCGCGCACCTTGTCGTGGGTGGCCGGGTCGGGAGCGGAGATCAGACACAGGACGGTATCGCGCATGATCAGCGGCGGGTCGGCCGGGTTGAGGACGATGATGGCCTTGCCGCGGCGGGCGCCGCCGACGGTTTCGATGGCGTGGGAGGTGGTTTCGGTGAACTCGTCGATGTTCGCCCGGGTGCCCGGTCCGGCGGACTTCGAGGCGATGGAGGCGACGATCTCGGCGTAGGCGACCGGTGTCACGCGGGAGACGGCGGCGACGATCGGGATGGTGGCCTGACCGCCGCAGGTGACCATGTTGACGTTGGCGGCGTCCCGGTGTTCGTCGAGGTTGACCGCCGGCACCACGAACGGGCCGAGGGCGGCCGGGGTGAGGTCGATCAGCCGTTTGCCGCGCGGTTCGAGCAGGGCGGCGTTGGCGGCGTGTGCCTTGGCGGAGGTGGCGTCGAAGATCACGTCGATCTCGTCGAAGTTCGGCAGCTGAAGCAGGCCCTGGACGCCGCCGGCGGTGGTGGGGACGCCGAGGCGGCGGGCGCGGGCGAGCCCGTCGGAGTCGGGGTCGATACCGACCATCGCGCCCATCTGCAGGACGTCGGAGTGGCGGATCACCTTGATCATCAGGTCGGTTCCGATGTTGCCGGATCCGATCACCGCGACGGTGACCTTGCGGGTGTTCTCGCTCATGGTGCTCACTCCTGGGTGAAGGTTGCGGTGACCGATCCGAGACCGGTGATGTCGGCGCGGACGGTGCCGGCGGTGTCGATGGCGGCCATCGGACCGAGGGCCCCGGACAAGATCACCTGCCCGGCGCGCAGTGGTTGGCCGAACTCGCGTGCGGTGCGCGCGAGCCAGGCCAGCGCCCGCAACGGATCACCGAGACAGGCTGCCCCGGTTCCGGTCGACACCTCGGTGTCGTCGATGAACATCTGCATCTGCGCGGCGACCGGGTCGAAGGAGTCGAGGGTGCGCCGGTCGGCGCCGAGGACGAACAGTCCGCTCGACCCGTTGTCGGCAACGGTATCGCCGAAGGTGATGTCCCACCCGGCGATTCGGCTGTCGACGATCTCGAGGGCGGACACCGCGTAGTCGACGGCGGCGCGGATCTGGGCGTCGTCGAGCGGCCCGTCCACCAGATCGCGGCCGAGGACGAACGCGATCTCCGCCTCCACCTTCGGCTGCAGCAGACGCGACAGCGGGATCGGGGTTGTCTCCGTGCAGTGCATGTCGTCGAACAGCACCCCGAAGTCCGGTTGGTCGACGCCGAGCTGCTGCTGGACCGCCGGGGAGGTCAGGCCGATCTTGCGGCCGACGACGCTCGCTCCGGCGGCGATCCGGCCGGCGACGATCCGCTCCTGGACGGCGTACGCGGCGGCGACGTCGTCGGCACCGATCAGGTCGCGGACCGGCGCGCACGGCGTGGAAGTTGCGGCGGCGGTGCGGAGCCGCTCGGCGGCGTCGGCGATCGCGTCGGCGGTGGCCCGCGCCGTGGGGGGCAGGCTGGTGCCCTGAGGTGTGCTCATCTGACTTCCCGATGTGATCGTGGGGAATGGACTGTGGTTCCACTGTTGCCGCGGGGCGACCGCGCGCCAAGCATTGCGTTCCACTGAGCCGAACACGCGCCGTATCGTGGGCGTGAGCGCCGGCGGCAACGGAGGTGATGTTCGCAGTGTCCGATCAGGAGTTCGACCGCACAACGGTGCTGGGCAAGGTGATGATGGTGCTGCACGCGTTCACCATCGACGACTCGACCCTGTCGCTGGCCGAACTGGTCCGGCGGACATCCATCCCGAAAGGCACGCTGCACCGCGTCCTCACCGACATGGTGGCAGTGCGGATGCTGGACCGCACCGATGCCGGCTACCGGCTCGGCGGCTCGTTATTCGAGCTGGGCATGCGGGCGTCGGTCGAGCGCAGCCTGCTCGAGGTGGCGATCCCGTTCATGGAGGACCTGTACGTGCGCACCCACGAAACGGTGCACCTGGGCGTCCTCGACGGCACGGAGGTCGTGTACCTGTCCAAGATCGGCGGCCATCGGCAAGCCAGCGCACCATCGAGGATCGGGGGCCGGATGCCGTTGCACTGCACCGCAATCGGCAAGGTACTGCTTGCCCACGCCGACAATGCCCTCCGAGAGCAGGTGCTTTCCGCTCCACTGGCCCGCTACAGCCCGCGGACCATCATCCTGCCCGGACCGCTGCGCACCCAGCTCGACCGCATCGCCGCCGAGGGCATGGCCTACGAATACGAGGAATCCGCCACCGGAATCGTGTGCATAGCCGCCCCTGTCCGCGAGAGTGAGGACGTCGTCGCCGCGATCAGCGTGACGGGTCCCTCTCATCGCTTCCGGCCGGACACGCATGCAACCTCGGTCCGCGCAGCCGCCGACGGCATCGGTGTGATGCTCTCTCGGCGAACACAGCTTTTTGCCGACACGCGAACCAGCCCGTAGGCCCTTCGGCCTAGCAGAGAGGTCAACGACGACACCCTCGATGCAACTAGACGTCTAGAATGCTAGTTGCTTTAATGGTTTGGTGCTCAATCATTTGGTGGTCGCCCTTCGTCGTCGTTCCCCTGACTGCGTCATCGCACCGTCGCTACGTGCCGGCGTCGCGGTGGGTGTTCCGCTGGTGGGTGCCATGATGGCGGGCTGGCACCACTGGGTGCCCTATCTCGCGCTTGGCTCGCTGGTGGCCCTGTATGGGAAGAACGAACCATATCGCCGGCGGGCGGGAACCCTCACCGGTGTCGGTATCGGACTGGTGTTGGCCGTAGGTGCCGGTGTGTGGGTTGCCGGTTCGGTTACCCATCCCGCCGCGCGCTTGTTGATGATCGGGGTTGCGGCCGCGGTGGCCAAGCTCTTGTGCGATGCAGGCGCTTCCGGGCCTCCGGGAGGATTGATTCTCGGTTTCGCCTGCGCCACCACCGCGTATCTCCCGCCGCCGGTTCCGTCGGTGGTGGCGGTCTTCGCCGCTACCTCGGCGGGAGCGTTGTTTGCCTGGGTGGTGTGTATGTGTGGATGGGTGTTCGATCCGTGGGGTCCGGCGCGGGTCGCGGTCGCGAATGCGTTGCGATGCGCTGCGACGATCTCCCGGTCCGACGAGGCCCGTGCCCGGCACACAGCCGCACTGGCGGTGCACTCTGGCTGGTTGGCTCTGGCGGCGTCGCGTCCACGGCGTGCCGGTGTTCACGGCATGCTCGTCCGCTTGAATGCTGCCGCCGAATCGGTTGTGCTGAATCCGGCATCGCCAGACACCGCGCGAGGTCACCAGCTGGAATCGGCGGCGGCACGAATCCTGCGGCGGCGGCCACCGAATCTGCCGGATCTGCCTGCGCCACCGTTTCTGAACGCATTCACGGATTCTCCGGGGTCTGTGATGCTTCGGTCACGGTCGATGGTTGCCGCGCTGCACCCGCGGTCACTGATGATGCCGGGCGCGGTGCGCGTGTTTCTCGGCGCCGTGGTCGCCGGCGGCGTGGCGCAGGCACTGCACCTCGGCCACGGCTACTGGGCTTCGGTGACGGCGATTGCGGTGTTGTCGGTTCCCAGCGCCGTCGCCAGCGTGCATCGCGCCGTGCAGCGCACACTCGGTACCGGGGTGGGACTGATCCTGGCGTTGCTGGTGCTGTCGACGGTGTCCTCCCCGCTCTGGGTGTCCGTCATCGTCGTCGGGTGTGTCATCGTGGGGGAGATCTTCGTGGTCTACAACTATGGGTACGGGATGGTGTGGATCACCCCGACTGCTGTGTTGCTGACCGTGTTGGCCGTGCCGGCCGGGCCCGCGGACCTGACGGGTGATCGCCTGCTCGCCACCGCTGTCGGTGGGCTGGTTGCGCTGGGATGCGTACTCGCTGTGCGAAACCGAAGGTCGATACGTGCGCTGGAGTGCGCGATACGTGCCTGCGAAAAGGCGGTCGCCGAACCACGCGGTGAGCAACAGCGGCGGAAGTTGGTTCCCCTGGTCGCAGCGGCACGTGATGCGTACGAGATCGTCCGGGGTGAGCACTCGATTCGTGATGTACCGGATGAGGAGGTCGTCCGTCGCTTCGAGCGGGAGTTCGCATACTCCTGAGGTCGTCGCCGGGCGACGTCGACACAGTGGGGTACGACCATGGGCGCGGAGCGAATACCGGCCTGCCTTCATAGTGCTTTTCGATCTCGCGTCCGTAACTCAGTTTCGCGGATGCGGAACGGGACCATGGCCCTGGGGACCAGGCACGACACCACCAGCCCTGGTCCCGATCCACCGCCACGAACGAATGCAAAAACGGGGTGATCGACCGCCGCCGGCTGCGTACCTGTCGCGCCGGGGTGATTGAAGGACGTCGTCCACGTCCCCCTCCGGCGGCCGTCATGTGGTGAGGCTGTGGGGAGGTGAGCGACGGCGGGCCCGTGTCGGGTGTGCGGCCGGAGCCGTCGACGGTTGTCCCGGGCGAAGGCCCCCACCCGGGGCGGTCCGTACCCGGTGATCACGGCAGTTCCAGGCCCGGAGTGGCGGCAGCGACCCAAGCCAGGGTGCACCGCTCTACCGGAGGAAAGTATCGAGCACTGCCGTTCTAGAGTGCCAATATTCTTCATTGAAGTGATCTGGACCACTTCGTGGTCGCCTGGATTAAATCGATAACCAGGTGCTACCTGGGGATATGTAAATAGTTTGAAATAGTTCCGGCAAGCCTCTTTCTTGTTGGGGGAGCAACTGGCATGCTAGTTGTAGTGATACCGATCACCCAGGAAGGCCAATGTGCCCTGGGTCCACAGAGAGTTTGAGAAGGTGCAATGGAGACTTCAGCCTTGCCTGCCCCGGCATTCGTGCCGTTCCCCGATGACGGCAGCGGTTACGACACCGATGTCGTGATCGTTGGCCTCGGGCCCGCCGGCGGCACGGCCGCCCTGGCCCTGGCCACGTACGGGATCCGAGTCCACGCTGTCTCGATGTTTCCGTGGGTGGCGAACTCCCCCCGGGCGCACATCACGAACCAGCGCGCCGCCGAGGTTCTCCGCGACCTGGGCGTGGAGGAGGAAGCGCGGCGATATGCGACGCCGTGGGACCAGATGGGGGACACGCTGTTCACCACGAGCCTGGCTGGTGAGGAGATCGTCCGACTTCAGACCTGGGGTACCGGTGACCTGCGCTACGGCGACTACCTGACCGGCAGCCCGTGCACGATGCTGGACATTCCGCAGCCGCTGATGGAGCCGGTACTCGTCAAGAATGCCGCCGAACGCGGCGCGGTCGTGAGCTTCCACACGGAATACCTCGACCACGTCCAGGACGAGGACGGCGTGACCGTCCGCTTCCGTGATGTCCGCTCCGGGCACGTCTTCGAGCAACGCGCCCGGTACCTGCTGGGCTTCGACGGCGCGCGTTCGAAGATCGCCGAGGAGATCGAGCTTCCCTTCGAAGGCGAACTTGCCCGCGCGGGTACTGCCTACATCCTCTTCAACGCGGACTTGAGCAAGTACGTCGCGCATCGCCCGAGCATCCTGCATTGGATCGTGAACTCGAAGGCCGGTTTCGGTGAGATCGGTATGGGTCTGCTGCGGGCCATCAAGCCGTGGAACCAGTGGATCGCCGGCTGGGGATTCAACATGGCCGACGGTCAGCCCGACGTGTCCGACGAGGTTGTCCTCGAACAGATTCGGACACTGGTCGGCGACCCCGATCTCGAGGTCGAGATCGTGTCGCGGTCTTTCTGGTACGTCAATCAGCAGCATGCCAACCACTACCAGTCCGGCCGGGTCTTCTGCGGCGGCGATGCCGTCCACCGGCACCCACCGAGCAGCGGACTGGGGTCGAACACGTCGATCCAGGATGCGTTCAATCTGGCCTGGAAGGTCGCGTTCGTGGTTAAGGGATACGCCGGTGATGGTCTCCTCGAGTCCTACTCGCCCGAGCGGGTACCGGTCGGCAAGCAAATCGTCGCCCGCGCCAACCAGTCCCGCAAAGACTACGCAGGACTGCGCGAATGGTTCGACTACGACAGCGACGACCCGGTCAAGGCCGGCCTGGCGAAGCTGAAGGACCCCTCGCCCGAGGGTGTCGCCCGACGCGAACGCCTCTACGAGGCACTGGAATTGAAGAACACCGAGTTCAACGCCCAGGGTGTCGAACTCAACCAGCGTTACGAGTCGGACGCGGTCGTACCCGATCCTGACGCCGACGACGAAGAGTGGGACCGCAACCGAGAACTGTATCTGCAGGCGACCACGCGGCCCGGCGCCAAGCTGCCCCACGCGTGGCTGGTCGGAGCGGACGGCACGCGCATCTCCACCCTCGACGTCACCGGGAAGGGGATGATGACCCTTCTGACCGGAATCGGTGGCCAGGCGTGGAAGCAGGCCGCCGCCAAACTGGACCTGCCGTATCTGCGCACCGTGGTGGTCGGTGAGCCCGGAACCATCGACCCCTACGGTTACTGGCGGCAGGTTCGCGAAACCCACGAAGCCGGCGCCATTCTGGTCCGCCCCGACGGTTACGTCGCATGGCGGCACAGCGCCCCGGTCTGGGACGACGCCGAAGCAGTCCAGCACCTGGAAACCGCGCTGGCCAGTGTCTTGGACCGGTCGGCGGAGCAGTCCACCGACAGCGAGACGGCCATCGCGAGCGACTCGGGCCGTTCGACTCCGCCGCAGTACAGCACCGCGGCGATGCCGATCGCCGTTCCTCAGGCCACACCTGAGGACGCGTCGGCGGTCGCGGGCACGCAGAGCAATGTCATCACAGCCGAGGGAGGCAACAACTGATGTCCCGTCCATACACCAGCGTTTGGGACGACCTGAACCAGGTCGAGTTCAGTCAGGGATTCTTGCAGGCGGGGCCGTACCGGACTCGGTACCTGCACGCCGGTGACGAGTCCAAGCCCACGCTTTTGCTGCTGCACGGCATCACCGGCCACGCCGAGGCGTACGTGCGGAACCTGGCCGCCCATGCCGAGCACTTCAACGTCTGGGCGATCGACTTCATCGGCCACGGCTACAGCAGCAAGCCCGATCATCCCCTCGAGATCAAGCACTACATCGACCAGGTCCAGCACGTTCTCGAGGCTCTGGGCACCCAAAAGGCGTACTTCAGTGGTGAGTCCCTCGGTGGCTGGGTCACCGCGCGGTTCGCGGCAGATCACCCCGACCGGGTCGAGCGGATCGCCCTGAACACCATGGGCGGGACGATGGCCAACCCGAAGGTGATGGAACGCCTTTACACCCTGTCGATGGAAGCGGCGAAGGACCCGAGCTGGGAACGGGTCAAGGCCCGACTCGAGTGGCTGATGGCCGACCCGACCATGGTCACCGACGACCTGATCCGCACCCGGCAGGCGATCTTCCAGCAGCCGGACTGGCTCAAGGCCTGCGAGATGAACATGGCCCTGCAGGACCCGGAAACCCGCAAACGCAACATGATCACCGACGACGACCTCCGTTCCATCCAGGCCGAGGCTCTCGTCGTCTGGACCACCAAAGACCCCTCCGGTCCGGTTGACGAGGGCAAGCGCATCGCCTCGCTGATCCCCAATGCCCGGCTCGCCGTGATCGAAAACTGCGGGCACTGGCCGCAGTACGAGGACGCCGCCACCTTCAACCGGATTCATCTGGATTTCCTGCTCGGTCGCGACAACGCCGCGTCCGGCGAAACCCGCATCACCGCCGGACAGGAGTAGCGATGTCCCTCGCGCTGCTCGCGATGAGCCACAGCCCCCTGCTCGAGCACGCCGAACTGCCTGCCGACGTGTCGGCGGAACTCAACACGGCGTTCGAGCAGGCCCGCGCGTTCGTCCGCGACTACGACCCCGACATCATCGTCAACCTCGCCCCCGACCACTACAACGGCTTCTTCTACACCCTGATGCCGGCGTTCTGCATCGGCTATGCGGCCGAGAGTATCGGCGACTACGGCAGCCAGGCCGGTCGGCTCGACGTGCCCGAGGAGATCGCCCGCGGCCTCGCCGAGTACGTCATCGATCAGGGCATCGACCTTGCGGTGTCCCTCGACATGCAAGTGGACCACGGTGCGGTGCAGCCGATGGAAGTGCTCTACGGGGACATCGCGGCCAAACCCGTCGTCCCGGTCTTCCTCAATTCCGTTGCGCCGCCGTTCACCCCGGTCAAGCGTGTGCGGATGCTGGGGGAGGCCATCGGCGGGTTCCTGCCTGGTCTGGACAAGAAGGTCCTTCTCATCGCATCCGGTGGCCTTTCCCACGACCCGCCGGTTCCCCGCCTGGCGACGGCCACTCCCGAGCAACGCCGCGCGCTGCTCGGGCAGGGCGGCCCGATCACGCCGGAAGCGCGGGCCGCACGCCAGCAGCGAGTGATCGACGCGGCCCGCGACTTCGCGGCAGGCACCGCCGTCATCCAGGACCTCGCCCCGGACTGGGACCGGGAACTGATGCGCATCCTCGCCTCCGGCGATCTCTCGCCCCTCGACGCCTGGAAACCCGACGAGATGACCAAGATCGCCGGCAACTCCTCGCACGAGGTCCGCACCTGGATCGCCGGATACGCCGCACTCGGTACCGCCGGCAGCTACACGGTTCAGTACAGCTACTACCGACCCATCCGGGAACTCATCGCCGGATTCGGCCTGACCACGGTGACTCTGGACTGAGCCGAAGGTCCACCCGTGGTGACCACACCATGGGTGGACCACCGTCGTAGGCACACGTCAACGCCATCCGGTCGGCGAAGGCCCGGTATCTGATGTGGTGTGGTGGGGTGACCGCATCACACCGAGCGGGATTCCCATTGCACGACAGCCAGGCAGAACTCAGGTCCGGGCCGCCCCGCCGAGGCACGTAACATCTCGCTTGAGCAGCCAGCACGGTGCCGCGAGAACAAGAGTGCGAGGAGAAACGATGAGCGAGCCAATCGCGTCTGGCCGACCGGGGCAGAGGCTCGGTCACGTCGTGCTCGAACAGCTGAAAGAGCGCATTCTCGACGGGAAGTACAAGCCCGGCTCCCGGATCTCGATCGAGGAAGTCCGCGCAGAGTTCGGTGTCAGCAAGCAACCGGTCATGGATGCGATGCGGCGCCTGGAATCGATCGGAATCGTGCAGATCGTTCCGCAGAGCGGGTGCCGCGTCGAGTCATACACCAGCTGGGAGGTCGAGGACTTCTTCCGCCTCTTCGGGAGCTTCGAAAGCGAGATCGCCGCCGCTGCCGCCGCCCGCCGCACCCCCGCTCAGCTCGACGAACTCGACGAGGCCTGGCGCCGCATCGAGGAATTGAATACGTGCACCGACAGCGTCGAGCGGGCGCGCAGATATCGCGGCCTCAACCGAGAATTCCATCTCGTCATCCATCGCATGGCCCACTCACGGGTAATGGCCGAACAGAGCAAACGCATGTGGGACATGTCCGACTTCCTCATCAACACGGCAGGACCCCCACATCCTCTCGCGGACGCCATCGTGGATCGCAACCACGATCACGACGTCATTCGCACCGCGATCCGTCAACAGCGGGTCGAGGTTGCGCGGGCAGCGATGGGCTCCCATATCACCGGAACGATCGACCACGTCAAACCTGGTCCAGTGGCACCGAGCCCGGCCGGGCCCGCTCACGGCACCCCCTGACCGAATCCACGACAATCCGGGCGTATTCGCTGACGGCAGTTCGGCTTCGCAAGTAGAACGCGTATGGCTGCAGCGGGTCACAGGCGGTTGCCGTTGGTGGCGTCGATGACTTGCCCGGTGATGGCACCGGCCGCGTCGCTGACGAGAAATGCCACGATGTTGGCGATGTCGGCGGCGGTCGCGAGAGTGCGCAGGGCTGTGGAGCGCGCGGCAGCGGTGCGTGCCTGGTCGTTGCGGCGGAGCCAATGCGCGTTCATATCGGTATCGAGCGCAGCCGGAGCTACGGCGTTGACGGTGATACCGCGCTCACCGACAGCGGCGGCGAGGGTGCGCGTGAACACCTCGATCGCTCCCTTGGTCATGGCATAGCTGATGACTTCGGGTCGGGCGTAGCGGGCGGATCCGGAGGAGATGTTGACGATCCGTCCGCCGTTGCGCATGCGGGGCAGGGCCTGCTGGGTCACGAAGAACGGGGCGCGCTGGTTGAGAGCGACGTGGTGGTCGAAGTCGTCCGCAGTGACGTGCGCGATCGCTCCGCGGCGGTTGATGCCGGCATTGTTGACGAGGATGTCGAGACCCCGGTCGATCCCGAGATCGTCGAGGGCGCAGTCGAACTGCTGTAGAAGCTCTGCGGGACCGTCGGGTCGAGTCAGGTCGGCGCGGACCGCCGCCGCCCGGCCTCCGTCGGCCGTGATGTCGTCGACGACCGCGGCTGCGGCCGCGCAGTCGGATCCGTAATGGATGATCACGGTGACACCGGTGGCGGCCAACGCATGTGCGATGGCCGCCCCGATGCCCCGACTCGCCCCGGTGACCAGGGCGACTCGCCCACTTGTATGCATTCCTGTGTGTCAGCTGCGGCCGAGGAGGAAGTCCAGGTGCAGCTTGTTGAAGGTGGTGGTGTCCTCGTACTGCGGCCAGTGCCCGCAGTTCTCCATGATCGCCAGCGTCGCTCCGGGGATGTGAGAGGCGATCCGCTTGGCCTCGTCCACTGGGCCCGAGGGGTCCTTGGTAGTCCACAGCACCATCGCCGGGGCGCTGATACCTTCCAGAGTCTGGTCGGTGATCATGTTGCGTTTGCGGGTTTCCGGGTCCTGCAGGGCCATGTTCATCTCGCAGGCCTCGAGCCAGTCCGGCTGCTGGAAGATCGCCTGCCGGGTGCGGATCAGGTCGTCGGTGACCATGGTCGGGTCGGCCATCAGCCACTCGAGTCGGGCCTTGACCCGTTCCCAGCTCGGGTCCTTCGCCGCTTCCATCGACAGGGTGTAAAGGCGTTCCATCACCTTCGGGTTGGCCATCGTCCCGCCCATGGTGTTGAGCACGATCCGCTCGACCTTCTCCGGGTGATCGTATGCGAATTGGGCGGTGACCCAGCCGCCGAGCGACTCACCGGAGAAGGACGCCTTCTCGACACCGATGGCGTCCATGAATTGCAGGACGTGGTCGATGTAGTGCTTGATCTCGAGGGGATGATCGGGCTTGCTGCTGTAGCCGTGGCCGATGAAGTCGATCGCCCAGACGTTGAAGTGCTCGGCATGGGCGGCCAGGTTCCGCACGTACGCCTCGGCGTGGCCGGTGATGCCGTGCAGCAGCAAAAGCGTGGGCTTGGACTCGTCACCGGCGTGCAGGTACCGGGTCCGGTACGGCCCCGCCTGCAAGAATCCCTGACTGAACTCGACCTGGTTCAGGTCGTCCCAAACGCTGGTGTACGGTTGCGTGCTCAAAGCATGCTCCAATCCTGATTGAAAAGTGTTGTTGTTCCGGCTGATTAGCTCGAAACGGCGTCGCTGTTAGTCGCCGACCCGCACTTCGTCTGCCTTGGTGTGCAGCGCGGACGCCGTCGTGGCCGAGGACGTGGGAGGTGCGGTGGTGGCCTGGTCCTGTAGAAGCTGACGGGCGGCGCCTTTGCGACCCCAGCCACCAGGCAGGAAGATCACCGAGATGATCGAGATTGCCGAGACGATCAGTAGGTAGGTGACGATCGCATCGCTGGAACCGGTGGAGGTGTACAGCGCGGCTGCGATGGTCGGGGCGAAGGCGGACCCGCAGAGCTGGGAGAGGGTGTAGCCCGTGGAGACGCCGCTGTAGCGCACGTCGGCGTCGAAGATCATGGTGAACAGGGATCCGGTCACGCCGGCCGCGGGTGCCATAGCGATGCCGAAGATCATCACCTGGGCGAGCATGAACAGCCAGGGATTCCCGGTGTTGATCAACGCGAACGCCGGCGCGATCACCACACCCATCAGCACGGCGCCGAGCAGGTACATCGTCTTGCGGCCGAAGGTGTCCGACAGCGACCCGAACACCGGGTACAGCACCACGGCGACGAGGCCGGCGACGAATACCCCGGCCAGGGCGGAGGTGCGGCTGATCCCGGCGACAGTGGTGCCGTAGGAGACCAGATAGGCCATGCAGATGTAGGCGAACACGCCCTGAGAAAGGTAGGTGCCGGCGACGAGAAGGATTTCCTTCCAATGCTTGCGGAACGCTTCGGCGATCGGCATCCGCACCACCTCGGCGCGTTCCTTGACCGCCGCGAAGTCGGGGCTCTCGGTGAGGGAGAGTCGGATGAACAGCCCGATGATGATCAACACCGCGCTGAACAGGAACGGCAAACGCCAACCCCAGGAGAGGAACTGCTCGTCCGACAGCTGGGAGACGGCGAAGAACGCCAGCGTCGCGATACTGGTGCCGGCGGGGGCGCCCATCTGGGAGAAGGAACCGAAGAACCCCTTCTTGGCCTGTGGGGCGTGCTCGACCGCCATCAACGTGGCGCCGCCCCACTCGCCGCCGACGGCGAAGCCCTGGACCAGGCGTAGCAGGGTGAGCAGGATCGGGGCCGCGACACCGATCTGCGCATAGGTCGGCAACAACCCCATCAGCATCGTCGCCACACCCATGCCGACGAGGGAAATCACCAGCATCTGTTTGCGGCCGACCCGGTCACCGAAATGCCCGAACACGATGCCGCCGAGGGGGCGGGCGAGGAACCCGACACCGAAGGTGGCGAACGAGAGCAGGATCCCGATCGACGAGGAGACCTCGGGGAAGAACAACTTCGGGAACACCAGCGCCGCGGCGGTGCCGTAGATGAAGAAGTCGTAGTACTCGACCGTGGTGCCGATGAAACTGGCCATCGCCACCCGTAGTGGTGTCGTCGTGGCGCTCTTGGTCGGTGTGGGGGTAGTGCTCACAGCGAGACCTCTCCGATCCGCGAACCGAACCTGGCCGGTACCGCGTGGGCAAACAGGGGCGAAGCGGTCGTCATCGCCGCTCCTTTCTCGGGACGTCGCGAAGCGAACCCCGCAACTGGAATGCTAGTCGTCTAGAAGTGAAGCTACGGTAGCGATTGTTGTGATGCAAGTCTCTTCCGGGAAGGGGCCGTCGGGGCCACCGCCCGCGTCGACCGTGCTGACGGCCATCGGGTCAGGTCAGCGGCAAGAAGGCGGGTTTCGGGAGCCACACTGAACGGGGCGGGAGTGCCCGCCACTCCGGAGGGTCCAGGCGTGGGCCTCCCGGAACATCTACCGCGCGGTGTCGCGTTCTTGGACCGTGGCGAGCAACTCCAGCCAGAACTCGTCGAGCACGGCGGATCGACGGCGTGCGAGTCGGATCGCCGCGATGGACCAGCGCAACTCCGCGTCGAGCACCGGTAGCACCCGAAGGTCGTCGCGGGCTGCGACCAGGAAGTCGGGAACAATCGCGATCCCCAGGCCGGCGGCGACGTACTCGGGCACGTCGGCGGGATCGGCGACCTCGGCGACGACCTGGCGTGCGAGCCCGGCCCGGCCGAACGCCGCATCCGTAATCGACCGATTCGCCTGCCCGAGCGGAGATTCGATCCATCTACGGTCGGCGATCTCGGCCAACCGCAGGGCTTGATGAGGGTGGAGTGCGTCGCCGACGCCGACGGCGCACACCAAGGCGCCGGTGCACAGGGGCGTGACGAGCAGATCTCGGGCCTGCTCGTCGGTCAGATCTCCGGACGCGATGATCGCGTCCAGCTCGGACCTGCGCAGCCGCTCGACGAGGCCGGCGCTGCCGATCGCGTCGGAGAGCACCCGAATACCCACGCCGGGATGAGCGGCGTTCAAACGGGCGAGCGCCCGGGGCAGCGGGATCGGTCTGATCGAATTGATGACCCCGACCGTCAGTTGCCCGGACAGGGTCCGGTCGGCGTCTTGGACGACCCGCCGGGCCAAGGCGGCGCGGGCAATCAGCGCGCGCGCCTCGGGGACCAACGCCCGGCCCGCCGTGGTCAGCGATGCGGTACGGGATGTCCGATCGAAAAGCTGCACGCCGAGATCCCGCTCGAGTGCGGTGATTCCGGCGCTGATCGTGGACTGCACGAAACCCAGCCTGGCTGCGGCACCGGCAAAGGTCCCCGCGTCGACGACACCCAGGAACATCTCGACTCGGCGAAGATCCATACCCTAATCATCGGCTATTCCGAACGAATTTATCGAAAACCATCGTTGGACACGAACCGTCCATACGATCGACGATGCTGGGGTGGAACAGGCGAGAACCAGTCGAGCGAGGTCAATCACGATGCAGCTCAGCGAACGACAACGCGCGATCCTGGACGGCGCCGAGGGTGCGGTCATGGCGAAGGTGCTGCGCACCGTGGTGCAGTACGGCGAAATATTCGGTGCAGGCCGCCTGGCCGGCCTCGACGGTCCCGTGCACGTGGTGACGTCGATGGGCATGACCGGGTTCGAGGCCGTCTTCGATCTCCTCGATCAGCTGATCGAGGCCGGACTGACTACGCAGGAACCGTTCACGGTCGACCCACGTCCGTACGATCTCGACGGGGTGGACTACACGGCCACCGAGAAGCAGGCCCTGCTCGAGCTCTACAAGCACCAGGACCGGTACGAGGATCAGCTGCGCGCGCTCGGCATGAAGGACGACCGGTCCTACTCGTGTACCGCCTATCTGTCCGAGGTGGGGAACACGCCCTCCGCCGGTGACGTGCTGGCCTGGGCCGAATCGTCCGCGGTGGTGTACGCGAACTCGGTGCTGGCGGCGCGTTCGAATCGGAACTCGGCACTGATCGAGCTGATGTGCGGAATCGCCGGATTCACACCCGAATTCGGGCTCCTACTGGACGAGCGGAGAAAGGCCACCTATCTGGTGGAGGTCAGAACCTCCGCGCTGCCGCCCGCCACGGTTCTCGGGTCCGCGGTCGGCCGCGCCGTCGTCGGCGACGTACCCTTCGTCGCCGGGATCGACCCCCACCTCGGCGACCTGAACGATCCGGCAACGCAGGACTATCTCAAGGACTTCGGCGCCGCCACGGCGTCCAACGGCGCGGTCGGCCTCTTCCACGTCGAAAACCTGACCCCGGAGGCAAGAGGTCACGGCCGCGACCTGCTGACCGACGACTACCGCCGAATCGTGATCGACGACCAAGCCCTCGCCGATCTCGTCGCCGACTACCCCGTGCTCTGGGAAAAAGAAGATGCCGAACCCGAAACCGCCCTGATCGGGTGCCCCCATCTGTCCTTGAACCAGCTGTGCACAGTCACTGACACCATCCTCACCGCGCTCGAGGCTGTCGGCCGCACCACGGTGGCGATGCGGACGGTGCTCAGCGCCGCACCTGCAGTGGTCGCCACCTTCAGGACCGAGCACAGCCAGTCGTTCGAGCGCGCGATCACTGCGGGAGTGAACATCGCGTCCATGTGCCCCGCGCTGCACATGAACACCCCTGCGACCGCCTCGCGGCCGGTGATCACCAACTCCAACAAGCTCCGCACCTACACCACCAGCCGGTTCCTGGCCGATCACGACGTCCTCGACCGCATCGCCGCACCCCCCGCCCGCCGACAGGAGCAGACCCGATGAATACGTTCACCGGCCGGGTGATCACCGCCGGGACCATCAGCGGCGACAGCGTCGTCACCCGGCAGGGCTTCAACACCCTCGCCAGCTACTTCCAGGGCATCACCACCGCCAGCCCCGTCTGCCACGACCAGAACAACCCGGACCTGTACCGAAAGGTGATCGGCGGGAAGATCCTCTGCCTACCCCAAACCATCGGCTCCACCACCGGCGGCATGGTCCTCCAGTGCGCCGCCAGCGTCGGAATCGCACCCGCTGCCATGCTCTACTCCGAGCACATCGACACGATCTCCGCTGCCGGCATCGTCCTGGCCGACATCTGGGACGACAACCGCATCATCGCAATCGACCAACTCGGCCCGCGGTTCCTGGATGTGGTCCGCGACGGTCAGCGCATCGACATCGACCTCGACGGGACCGTCACCGTGCACTGAGGATGGGCTCAGGACACTGCCGAGGCGGATTCGTTGCGGATGACCGCGATCGTTCCGACAATATGGCGTTCCATCGCCGCGCGGGCACCGGCCGCATCGCGGTTGCGCAACGCCTCGGTGATCTCGCGGTGATCGTGCTGGCGGTCGGGCAGTGCACTGGAGAGGGGATTGGTGATGCCGGTGGTGTTGATCAGGAAGTCCGACAGGTCCCACATCCGCTGGCTCGTCTCCGCCATGATCCGGGAGTGCGCCATCGTGTGGATCGCCGCGTGGAATTCTCGGTTGTGCACCCGGTACCCGTGGGCGCGCACCACCGGATCGGAGGATTCCGCAAGCGCGTCCACCCGCGAGGAGATCAAATCCAACTCCAGCAGCTGCGCCTCGGTCCGCCGCGCGGCGGCCACCGCGGCGATGGTTCCCTCGAAGCCCCCGAACAAGGTGTAGAAGTCCTCCACCTCGCGCTCGCTGTACGCCACCACCTCACAGCCGACCTGGGGCACGATGTGCACCAGCTTGTCGCTCGAGAGGCGGCGAAGCGCGTCCATGATCGGCTGCTTGCTCACCCCGAACTCCTGGCGAATCGCCTCGACCACGATCTTTTCTCCCGCGCCGTAGCGACCCTCGAGAAGCCGGGACTTGAGAATGTCGTACAGGGCGGATGACAACCGCGCACCCGAGATGCGGCTCTGTTCCAACAGGGCGGCAGCCTCGCTTCCCGTGCCGGTATAAGCGGTGCTCATCGATTTATGCCCTCCGTCGGCGGCCCGGTCATAGTTCCCTCGATTCTGCGTGTTCGCGCAGCAACTTGCATTCTAGTACTTGTGGCGTGAGTCACTATGAGGTACGTTCGTCTGGAACGCTAGCATGCCAATTCGGTTGGGTGTTGGAGTTTGACCAGCTCATCGGGTCGAGGCGATCGACCCGTTCTGTTGGATGCCCCGCCGATCCCCGGCACGCCGACATCGGTTGGAGCGAGACACCATCACTCGTCAGCTCGGGCCCGCGGCCGGGGCGAGGTGCCCCTCCAACGACCACGGGCAGAGCAAGGAGAAGGACATGGAATTTTGTATCGGCACCTGCGCCAAGATCGATCAGGTCGCAATGGTGAAACAGGCCGAGGACCTCGGGTTCTCGCACTTCGGTGTCGGCGAGGGCCCCCTGCTGTTTTCCGACCCCTACCAATTCCTCGCGCTCGCAGCTACGCAAACCAGCACGATCGCGCTCGGCACCATGGTCACCAACCCGCTGACCCGGATCGCCCCGGTCACCGCGAACTCCATGGCCACCCTCAACGCCCTGGCTCCGGGACGAACATTCCTGGGTATCGGCACCGCCAACAACGCGCTGCGCTCGATGGGTAATCGCACCGCGAAGATCTCCGAACTCACGCACGCCATCGAAGTCTCCCGAGAACTGATGGCCGGACGCCGCGTCACCCACAACTGGCTCGGACAGTCCCGGGAAGTGGAGTTCCTCGACAAGGAGAGCGGCTTCTACAACGTCACCGACCACATCCCGATCTGGGTGGCCGCCGGCGGACCGCGCGGACTGGCCGAAGCCGCCAAGTACGCCGACGCCGTCGTCTACTGCCTGGGTCCGAATACCGACATGATCGGCCTGATCCGCCGCGAACTCGACAAAGCGGTCGCCGACGCCGGCCGAGCTCCCGGTGCGGTCAAACTCGTCTCCCTGTCGTGGTTCTACCAACTCGAGAACGGTGAGACCTGGGAAGACGGTGTCACCAACGGCTTCGGCTCCGGCCCCATCAGCTCGTGCATCACCAACGCCGGCCTGATGGACCAGCACCGCGACGAACTCGGCGACTCCATCGTCGACGCCTCCCTCACCGCAGCCCAGCAGTACCTCGGTGACCCGAAGGCCCCAGACCAGCCGCACTACCTCGACGTCTGGGCGAAGTACCTGCGCGGACTCGACCCTCGGCACCGCCCGATCATCACCAAGGAACTCGTCGACTACTGGTGCCTCTACGGATCCCCCGGCCAACTGCGGGACAAGGCTGCCCTGATGCGCCAAGCCGGTGTCGACATCCTCCAGGTGTTCTTGTCCAACCCCTTCACCGCTGCCCGTGACATCGACAACATCGGGCACTCGATCCTCGCCCACGCGTAAACCCGCATCCCGAATCAGGAGCTATTGATGGAACTCGACCCCCGCACCACCGCCGTTGTGGCAGTCCACTGCCAGGGTGACATCGTCGGCCCCGCCGGCGCCTTCGCCGACTTCTTCCACCAACAGGTGAGCGAACGCCGCGTCATCGACCAGATCGCCGCGCTCATCGCCGCAGCCCGCGAAGCCGGCACCCCCGTGGTCTACACCCGGGTCGCATGGAAGCCGGACTTCTCCGACCTCGAGGTGAATTCACCGCTACTGGGAATCGTCGCCCAGGCCGGATGCCTCAAGGACGGAAGCGAACTCGCCGAGATCGTCGAACCCCTCGCCCCGGGTGACGGTGACATCGTGCTCACCCATCAGCGCGTCGGCGGCTTCGCCGGTACCGACCTCGACGCCACCCTCCGGGACAGGGGCATCACCACCCTGCTCTTCGCCGGTGTGGCCACCAACGCCTCTGTCGAGGGAACAGCCCGTGTGGCAAGCGATCTCGGCTACCGAACGGTCATCGTCGAAGATGCCTGCTCGGCGGCCACCCCCGAAGCGCACGAGGCGAGCATCAACTCCCTCGGCCTGCTCGCCGAGATCACCACCGTCGACGAGGTCCGCACCGCCCTGACCGAGGCAGTCACCGGCACCCCCGCCTGACCACACCCTCCCGGGCACTGGTGCGGCCGCTTCCACACCGCCGCACCAGGCTTCGCCGTACCCATAATCACGTTCTTCCACCCCGAACAGCCTTCACCTTCAGGAGTTTTCGTACATGAAGACCATGCGCGTCGCCCGCCTCCACGAGATCAACCAGCCGATGAAGATCGAGGAACTCCCGATCCCCGAGCCGCGGCCCACCGATGTGCTGGTACAGGTCAAGGCCTGCAACGTGGTTCCGAACCTGAGCAACGTGCTCGCCACCTACAGCGAATGGTTCCCCTACCTTCCGCTTCCGAAGCTGCCCGCGATCTTCGGACTCGACTCCGCCGGCGTCGTCGCCGCCGTAGGCAGCCACGTCACCGACATCGCCGTCGGCGACCGCGTCTACGTCAACCCGGGAATCTCCTGCGGCGGCTGCCGCGCCTGCCGGCAGGGCGAAGACCAGAACTGCGACAAATACACCTTCATGGGCTACTTCTCCTTCGGTGCCGAAGGCCAGCAAATCTTCGACGCCTACCCCTACGGCGGCCTCGGTGAATACCTGACTGCGCCGCAACGCAATCTAGTCAAACTCCCCGACGCCGTCAGCTTCGAGGAAGGCGCCCGATTCGGCTACCTCGGCACCGGTTACTCCGCGCTACGCAAGGCCGGAGTCGGCCCCGGCTCGACCGTCCTGATCGACGGGATCTCCGGCACCCTGGGACTGGGCACCTGCCTGAGCGCCCTCGCACTCGGCGCGAGCCGAATCTTCGGAACCGGCCGCAATGCCGACCTGCTCGAAGACGTCCGCGCCATTGCTCCCAGCCGCATCCACGTACTTCCCGCCGGCGAAGGGGAATTGCGCAGCTGGGTGCGCGAGCTCAACGACGGCGAGGGCGTCGACGTCGTGATCGACTCGCTCGGCCCCGGTGCACCGGCAGAATCGTTCCTCGACGCCATCACCGCGCTCCGCCGCGGCGGCATCGCGGTCGACATCGGCGGCATGATGGAACGACCCGCGCTGGACATGTTCTCCATGATGTGCTCGCAGGTCAGCGTCCTCGGCAGCCTCTGGTTCTCCACCGCGGAAGCCCAGGACATGGCCGATCTCGCCGGCGCAGGTGCCCTCGACCTCTCGGTGTTCGAGCACCACAGCTTCCCGCTCGAGAAGATCAACGAAGCACTCGCCGACCTGCCCGCCCGGCACGGTGGTTTCACCAACTTCATCAGCGTCCCCTGATATCGCGGTCGGTACCCCGCACCCCAGCAGTGACGGGGGCGGGGTACCGACCCTCTCTGCTGGAGTGCAACGATGCGGGCCTTTCGAACCGTAAATCACCAGGAACTACCCACACAGGGGGCGAACTGGCGGGTCAATGCACTGTGCCGGATCATCAGTCCCGCGTTGTTCTTCCACCCGGCCAACGAACGCGGACAACAACGACGTAAGCGGATCTCGGAGGCGAAGAAGATCTGCTCCCGGTGTCCCGTCATCGAGGCGTGCCGCGACTATGCGCTCACCGCCGGAGAACCCTTCGGCATCTGGGGTGGGATGTCCGAGGAAGACCGCGACCACGTACTTGACCGGGGCCGTGCCGGCAAACCCGGCAGACGCGGCGCCGAGGCGTAGAGCGAACCCTCTGACAAACCGGAGTACACATGCCGATTCTCATCCTTCACGCCATGATCGCCGGGTCTCAGCGTCCTGAGTGAGTGGTTATCGGCGCCGCTGAAGAAGCCCGCAGCCGCACTCGCCCATACACAGACGGTCCTCCGGTGGGTCGCACTAAGGGCTTGTGATGAATTAATCTAGCTCGGTTCGGGCGTGTCGTCGGGTGCGGGGTGGAGTGTGTAGTTCCACTCGCCGTGGAACTCGTGG
>NZ_JBHXWI010000059.1:0-58840 GCF_042671975.1 Rhodococcus sp. NPDC127593
TCGTGTCAAGCGAGCAGGGCAGTGACCCGGCGGCACCTCGGGTGCATCGGCAGTCCATCTGAAACCACCGACACAAGGATGGTGCACCAGTGAGCACCTCGTCGCCGGTCTCGCTTCGCCGATTCCTCCTCGGCTTCGCGCTGGTGGCGCTGCTCGTCGCCGGCGCGGTCTCCTACCTCGCCAGCTCGAGTCCGGACGGGCTGGATGCCGCGACGACGCGCGGGTGCGAGACCGTGGAAACCGATACCGGGGAGACGCTCGTGGGTGACTGCATCGCCCAGCACGCGTCCGCCCATCCGTTGTCGGACTCGCCGCTCGCCGACTACACGGTGGGCGGCCGGTCGCATCTCACCGGGGTCGCCGGCGTGATCGGCGCGATCGCGACATTCGTCGTCGCGGGTGGCCTGTTCTGGGTCCTCGCACGCGCGCGGCGGAACCGAACGAGCCCCTGACCGTGGGAGCCGGTCACGCCCATCCGCTGTACCTCGACGGCACGTCCCCCCTGCACCGGCTGCCCGCCGAGGTCGAGATCGTCTGCGCCGTCGTCTTCGTCTTCGCGGTCGTCGCGACACCACGCGAGGCGTTCTGGGCGTTCGCCGGGTACCTCGCGATCCTGATCGTGATCTGGCGGATCGCCGGCATCGCACTCACGTGGATCGGACCGCGGATGCTGATCGAGTTGCCGTTCGTGACGCTCGCGCTTCTCCTGCCGTTCGCCGAAGGCGGCGCCCGTGTCACCGTCCTCGGACTGTCGCTGTCGGTCGCGGGCCTCTATGCGGCCTGGGGCATTCTCGTGAAGGGCACTCTCGGTGTCCTGGTCTCGCTGACGCTCGCCGCGACGACGCCGGCCCGGGACCTGCCGCTGGGTCTGGCGCGGCTGCGCGTGCCCGCGATGCTCACGACGATCGTGGTCCTGATGCTGCGCTACCTCGACCTGCTCACCGCCGAGGTCGAGCGGATGCGCACCGCCCGGCTCTCCCGCGGCGACGACCCCCGGACGTTCCGGCAGATGGGCGCCACCGCCAAGGGCGTCGGCGGATTGTTCGTGCGTTCCTACGAGCGCGGCGAGCGCGTCCACCTGGCCATGCTGTCGCGGGGATTCACGGGTTCGGTTCCCACGATCGGGGCGCCCCCGGCGACCGCTGCGATGTGGCGGGCGGGGCTCGTGCCCGCCGTATGCGCGGTGGGAATCTGTGTCACGGCGTGGGTGCTCCGATGACCGCGGCCGTGCATCTCGAGCGCGTCTCGTTCGCGTATCCGGACGGCAGGGCAGCGCTCCACCGCATCGACCTCACGGTGGAACCCGGCGAGCGGGTGGCCGTCCTCGGTCCGAACGGCGCCGGGAAGACCACACTGATGTTGCACCTCAACGGCATTCTGACGGCCACCGAGGGCAGTGTCACCGTGGGCGGGCTGACGCTGTCGCGGGGGGCGTCCCGGGACACGTTGCGCGACGTCCGGCGCCGCGTCGGCATCGTCTTCCAGGACCCCGACGACCAGTTGTTCATGCCCACCGTCGCGCAGGACGTCGCGTTCGGTCCGGTCAACTTCGGGGTCACCGGGACCGCGCTCGACGAGCGGGTGCACGACGCGCTCGCGGCCGTGGACATGACGGCACATTCCGATCGCAATCCCGCGCACCTCTCGGTGGGGCAGCGCCGGCGCGTGGCGCTGGCGACGGTCCTCGCGTGCGCGCCGGACGTCCTCGTGCTGGACGAGCCGTCGAGCAATCTCGACCCCGTCGCCCGACGCGAACTGGCCGACGTCCTCCTGGACATCGACACCACGCAACTGCTCGTCACGCACGACCTGCCGTACGCCGCCCAGTTGTGCACGCGCGCCGTGATCCTCGACGAGGGACACCTGGTGGCCGACGGTCCGATCCTGGAACTGCTCGGCGACCCCGCGCTGCTCGCCGAGCATCGCCTCGAGTTGCCCTGGGGCTTCCGGCTTCCCGCGACCGACCCTCATTCGCCCGGCGAACGATCCGTGACACCGCCGATCAGGTAGCTCACGATGGGGAGACGAAGCTTCGCCCCGCACTCCCACCGGAGGTCCGCGATGTCCATACCCGAAGCCGACGCCGGGGCCGTGTCGCAGCGCATTTTCGACGCATCGCTCGGGGCGATCGACCTCCTCGCCGTCCATCTGGGCGACCGCCTCGGCTGGTACCGCAGTCTCGCGTCGGACGGTCCGGCGACCGCGGACCAACTGGCGGAACGCACCTCGACCCACCCGCGATACGCGCGGGAGTGGCTCGAACAGCAGGCCGTGTCGGGACTTCTCACGGTCGACGATTCGGAGCCGCGGAAGTTCACGCTTCCGGCCGGCGCCGCCGAAGTGCTCACCGACGAGCAGAGTCTCAACTATCTTGCACCGATGGCGCGGATCTTCGTCGCCGCGACCACGCAGATGCCCGCGTTGCTGGAGGCGTACCGCACGGGCGGCGGTGTGGGATGGGCGCAGTACGGCGCGGATGCCCGTGAGTCGCAGGCCGATATGAATCGGCCGTGGTACGAGCAGGTTCTCCCCGGTGCGTTGGCGTCGGTTCCCGAGGTGGACGCACTGCTGCGGACGCCCGGTGCCGCCATCGCCGACGTCGGATGCGGCGGCGCCTGGTCCACGATCGCGCTCGCGCGCGCCTACCCGGACGCCAGGCTCCACGGCTACGACATCGACACCGCGACCGTCGAACTCGCGAGGTCCAATGTGCGGGAGCACCCGGATGTGGCCGATCGGATCACGATCACCGACTCGGATGCGGCAGGGATTCCCGAGGGCAGCTACACCGCGGCGTTCGCGTTCGAATGCATCCACGACATGCCCGCGCCCGTCGACGTGCTGTCCGCGGTTCGCAAGGCTCTGGTCCCCGGTGGCGCGATGATCGTGATGGACGAGGCGGTCGACGACGAGTTCTCCGCGCCGGGAAGCGACATCGAGCGTCTGATGTACGGATTCAGTCTCACCGTGTGCCTTCCCGACGGCATGAACCACACGCCCAGTGCGGGCACCGGAACGGTCATGCGCCCGAGCACATTGCGCGGCTACGCCGAGGCGGCCGGTTTCGGCACCATGGACGTCCTGCCCATCGAGGATTTCGGGTTCTTCCGGTTCTACCGGCTCACGGTGTAATCCCAGCACCGGCACCCCGATACGCACGTATTTTGCGGAAAGGCCGAAAACTGAGGCATCCGAAGGGGGAAGATGTCTGCAGTAGGCAGGTTACGGACGCTTTCGCCGGTCGGGGCAACTGTGAAGCGCCAGGTCGAACCAGATTTGTCGTTTGTCATCCGCTACTACGCATGGGAAACACCATGAAACTGCATAGAGTGACAGCACCGGCAGCGCTGCTGATCGCCACCCTGTGTGTCGGAATGGGTACCGCGTACGCCGCCCCCACTCCCGCCGACCAGGCCGTCATCTCACACACCAGCCTGAGCCCCGACGGCCGGTCGGTCGGCACCGCGCTCGACGCGGGACTCTTCACGCTGTCGAGGACGGCCGCCGCCGTGGACATCGTCAACGATTCGGGAACCCCGGTGGGCACGATCCCACTGCGCTACTCGATCGCCGGTGTGGTGTTCGCGATCGATCCGCTCATCACCGACGGCGGCCGGTTCCTGAACCTGACACCCACGACGACACCCGTCGCGGGAACACTCGCCCTCACCCCGGTCGACAGGGATTCGGCATACAACAACATGGTCGAACAGCTGCAGATCGGCTGGGACAACGGCGGCGGGACCGCGACCGCGATCGGCGCAGGTATCGGATTCGTCGCCGGCTGCATCTTCCTCATCCTCGGCGGGTGCCTCCCCGGTGCCGCGGTAGGCGCAGCGATCGGCGCCGTCACGGGTATCAGCAACGCGAACCCCGCTGCGCCACCAGCGGTTTACGAATTCCTCGGAACCCCGTAGCGGGGCTTTCCGTCCGACTCCGAAGACGATTTCGGGAGGGCTATGGGTTAGTTCGCACACGGGGAGCATCACCGCGCACCCACATATGCATGTAGCCGTTCCGGTTTTCCAGCGAATATGGTCCACGCACAACGATGTTCGGTGCACGCAGGTGGGGGCCGTGTTCGTCCTACGACATGGTGGGAATTTCCATGAAACTCTTGAAAACTCTGGCATTGTCCATATTCGTCGTCTCCGCGATGGCCGTCGGGGCGGGCACTGCGTATGCCGATCCCGCACCTCAGGGAATCGACTGGTCGCAGCCGCTGATGACGCCGGCAGCCGACGGCGGCAGCAGCCAGGTGGCCGAACAGTTCTTCCCGGAGAACGATGTGAAGCAGGACGCCTTCGACAAGATGACCAACGAGATCAATACCGGCTGGAACAACGCTGGCCTGCAGGGCATGGCGATCGGTTCCAACGTGGGCATGGCCATCGGGTGCGTGTCGATCTTCCCCAACTTCATCGCCGGCTGCATCGTCGGCGCAGTGGTCGGCACCATCGCCGGCGCAGTCATCGGCATCGGTGTGGGTAATCCCAACGCACAGCCGGCCGTAGAGCAGTTCTTCGCCACACCCTGAGCGAAGAGCGAGCTGTAGCCCCGGCCTCACTCGGGCCGGGGCTGCGGCGCGTCGTCAGCCGACGACGCCCTGGCTTCGCATCGTCGCGACATCTTCCGCCGACCAGCCCAGTTCACCGAGGATCCGATCGGTGTGCGCGCCGAGTGCGGGCACGTCGCCCATCCGCATCTCTACGTCGGAGAACGTCATCGGGGGCAGCATCGCCCTGATCGGCCCGGCCTCGGTTCCGATGTCACGCCAGCGGTCGCGCTGACTCAGCTGCGGATGCTCGATCAGCCCGCCCATGTCGTTGAGTTCCGCCGCCGGGATTCCGGAGTCCGCGAGCGCCTGGTCGAGAGCCGCGCTCGTGAAACGTTGAGTCTCCTCGGCGACGAGTGCGTCCACCTCGGCCCGGTGCTGCACGCGCAGCATGTTGGTCGCGAACCGGGGATGGTCGGCGAGTTCGGGTCGTTTGAACACGTCGGTCACCAGTTGCCGCCACCCGCGGTCGTTCTGGACACCGATGAGGATCTGCCCGTCGAGGGTGGGGTACGAGTCGTACGGGACGATCGCCGCATGACCGAGCCCGACGCGCGGGATCTGCTTGTCGGCGTACATCTTCATGTACATCGGATGGCCCAGCCACTCCGCGGTCGCGTCGAACATCGACACGTCGATCCGCGCCCCCACCCCGGTTCGTGACCGCCGGAAGAGGGCCCCGAGGACGGACGTCATCGCGTACATTCCCGCCGCGATGTCGGAGACCGGGACACCCGTCTTGGTCGCGGTGTCGGGGGTGCCGGTCACCGAGATCATCCCCGTTTCGGCCTGGACCAGCATGTCGTACGCCTTGCGTTCGCGCCGTGGCCCCGCCGACCCGTAGCCGGACATGTTCACGACGATCAGTTCCTCGTGGTCGGCGCGCAACTCGTCGGCGCCGAACCCCAGGCGATCGGCGGCGTCGGGGGCGAGATTCTGGATGAAGACGTCGGCCTTCGCGATCAGCTTCGCGACGGTGTCCCGACCCACCTCGGACTTCAGGTCGACGCCGAGCGACTCCTTCGACCGGTTCAGCCACACGAAATGCGAGGCCTGCCCGAACACCGCGTCGTCGTAGTTGCGGGCGAAGTCGCCCTCGCCGACGCGCTCGATCTTGATTACCCGCGCACCCATGTCCGCCAGATGGCGGGTGGCGAGCGGAGCGGCCACGGCCTGCTCGAGTGCCACGACGGTGATGCCGTCGAGCGGCAGCAGTCCGGGGTCGTTCTCCATGTCGGGATTCACCTTTCTTCTTCGGCTCCCGTGTGATTGTGATAGTGAGTGGCCCCGATCGTGTGCAGCAATTCGTGCACGGTGTCGTCGGTGAGCCGGTACCGCATCGAGCGACCGTCCCGCGTCGCCGACACCCACCCCTGGTTGCGGAGCAGTCGCAGCGCGTGCGAGACGGCGGTGCCGGTCATGTCGAGTGCCGCCGCCAGGTCGCCGACGCAGATGTCGGGGGCATGATGCAGGCACAGCAGCAGGCGCAGGCGGTTACCGTCCGACAGCAGTTCGAACCGGTTGGCCCAGCCGTCGATGTCGGGGGTGTGCAGTGCCGCCGCAGCACGCTGAACGTCCTCGGGGTTCAGGGCGGGGGTGGCGGCCATCACGCCAGTCTACAAACGCCGCGAGGCCGCCCGGCCTGGCATCCATAGGCGATTCCTCACTGTCCGTTCGGCTCTGTGACTTTGTTTCCCGACTCACGCGGGTGGTCGACTGGCAGCACGCGTCACCCGGTTCCCCGGCGGCGTCGACGAGTCATCGAGGAGCGTGATGTGAGCGGTCTGCATCTTCCCCAGCGCGTACGGCACCATGCCGTAGAACGGCCCGGAGCACCGGCAGTGACGTGTGGTGACACCACGCTGACGTACGCGGAGCTCGACTGGCGGACCAACCGGATCGCAACCGCGCTGTCGGCGTTGACATCCGACGGCGGCCGGGTCGGGGCACTGCTCCGGATGCGCACCGAGGGTGTCGAGACGTTCGTGGCCGCCGCCAAATCGGGGCTGGTGTTCGTCCCGCTCAACTGGCGCCTCCCCGCCGCCGAGGCCGCCGCGATCGCGGTCGATGCCGAGCTCCAGGTGCTGATCGTCGAATCCGAATTCGCTGCCGCCGCGGACGCCGTCCGCGACGCGCTCCCGAGTGTGGTCGTGGTGGTCGTCGACGCTGCCGGCGGCGACGTTCTTCCGCCTGGGACCTGGACGTGGGACCGGCTGGTCACGTCGGGCACCGCCACCGATCCGGGTCTCGGGGACGACCCCGACGCCGAGGTGCTGCAGCTCTACACATCGGGCACGACAGGCTTCCCGAAGGGCATGGTGGCGACGCATCGCAACCTGCACAACGAGCCGGAGGGCCTGCTGATCTACCGTTGGAAGCCGGGCTCGGTGGCCCTCGATGCCATGCCGCTGTTCCACATCGCGGGGGCCGGCTGGTTGAGCACCGGTCTGTCGGCCGGCGTCCACGTGGTGCTGCTCGGCGCGTTCGACGCCGGGCAGGTCGCCGAACTCGTCGAACGGCACCGGATCACCCATGCCTTCCTGGTTCCGTCGACCATTCAAATGCTCCTCGACGTGCCCGACCTCGACCGCTACGACGTGTCGAGCCTCGAACTGGTCGCGTACGGTTCGGCGCCGATCACCACCACTCTGCTCCGGCGAGCGATCGATCGCCTCGGCTGCGGATTCGTGCAGCGCTACGGAATGACGGAGACGACGGGCTCGGTCACCGCGCTCGCCGTCGAGGACCACGACCCGTCCGGGCACCGCGCTCACCTGCTGCGTTCCGCCGGGAAACCCATGCCGGGTGTGGAGGTCGAGATCCGGGACGTGGTGACCGGTGCCCGGCTCCCGGTGGGCGAGTCCGGGGAGATCGTGTGCCGCTCACGCAACAACGTCGCGGGCTACTGGCGACGGCCGGATGAGACCGCGCAACTCCTCACCCACGACGGTTTCCTGCGCACCGGTGACGCCGGGCACATCGACGAGGAGGGCTATCTGTTCGTCACCGACCGGGTGAAGGACATGATCATCACCGGAGGCGAGAACGTGTACCCGATCGAGGTCGAATCGGTGCTCGCCGAGCATCCGGCGGTGGCCGAGGTGGCGGTGGTCGGCGTGCCGCACCGGACGTGGGGTGAGTCCGTGACGGCGGTCGTCCGGCTCGTCGATCCGTCGAACCAGCCGGACGAGCAGGACCTGATCGCGTTCACCGCCGCCCGGCTCGCGTCGTACAAGAAGCCGCGGGAGATCGTCTACGTCGCCGAGCTTCCGCGCGGAGCGAGCGGCAAGATCCTCAAACGCACCCTGCGCGAAGGTCTCAGAGCCACGGCGGTGTCGTCGTGATCGTCACCGAAGACGTCGGTACCGTCCAGCGCGAGGCGTGGGCCCGCGGCGTCCTGCCACCGGTCGAACAGGTGCGCCCCGGACTGTGGTCGATCCCGGTGCCGATGCCGCGAAACCCGTTGCGCTACGTCCTGATCTACGCGCTCGCGCTGCCCGACGGCCTCGCCCTGATCGACGTCGGCTGGGATTCCGAGGAGTCGTGGCGGGCCCTCGTCGACGGCATCGCCGAGACCGGGCACCACGTCACCGACGTCCGGTACGCCGCCGTCACCCATCTCCATCCCGACCACTTCGGTCTCGCGCCCCGACTGCGGGAGGTCAGCGGGGCCGCGCTCGCGATGCACGGCGCGGATGCCGCACTGCTCGGACACCATTCGCCGGAGGACGCCGCCGACGACGAACAACTGTGGAACACCCAGCTCGCCCAACTCGGGGCCCCCACCGACATCCTCGCGGCCGCCCGCGTCGACCTCGTTCGGTTGGGGGCGGGCGAGTCCATGGACGTCGTGCTCGGTGACGGCACTCCCCTGGACCTGCCCGGCTGGGATCTGCGGGCGGTCTGGACCCCGGGGCACACTCCCGGTCATCTGACCTTCGTCGACGACACCCACGGGCTGATGTTCAGCGGCGACCACATGCTGCCCCGCATCAGTCCCAATATCTCCACGGTCCCGGGCGAGCTGGAGAACCCGCTGCACCGCTACCTGCTGTCGCTGCACGCCACCACGTCGATGCCCGACGGTGAGGTGCTGCCGGCCCACGAGTACCGCTTCCGGGGGATCGCCGACCGGGCCCGGCAGCTGATGGGTCATCACGAGGAACGCTTCGCCGAGATCGTCGAAGCTCTGGGCGTGCGCCCCGAATCGACGGCGTGGGAGATCTCCCAACACATCTCGTGGTCGCGTCCGTTCGAATCCATGTCCGACCGCCTGCTCCGCCTCGCGGTCCGCGAAACCCATGCCCACCTGCTCGTTCTGGCCGACCGCGGGAGCATCCACTCACTCGGCGGCCGCCCCGAACGCTGGACCCCGACACCGTAAGGAAGACACCCCCATGAGCGTGGTTCTCACCGAATTCTCCGACGGCGTCGCCGTCATCACCCTGAACCGGCCGGAGGCGAAGAACGCCGTCGACCTCGAGGTCGCCAAGGCGCTCGCCGCCGCGATCGACGAGTTCGAGGCGCGGCCCGACCTGACGATCGCGATCCTCACCGGCGCCGGGGGAACGTTCTGCGCGGGCATGGATCTGAAGGCGTTCACCCGCGGGGAGCGGCCGTCGCTGCCCGGCCGCGGCTTCGGCGGGATCACGGAGGCCCCGCCGACGAAGCCGCTCATCGCCGCGGTCGAGGGCTGGGCGCTGGCCGGCGGCTGCGAATTGGCACTGTCCGCCGATCTGATCGTCGCCGCCCGCGACGCCAAGTTCGGCATCCCCGAGGTCAAGCGGGGGCTCGCCGCCGCAGCAGGCGGTCTGCTGCGACTGCCGAAGGTGCTGCCGTACCCGATCGCGATGGAGATGGCGATCACCGGCGATCCCCTCACCGCCGAGGTGGCGCACGCGCACGGACTCGTCAACCGGCTCACCGAGCCCGGACAGGCCCTCGGCGCCGCCCGCGAACTAGCGGCACGGGTCGCCGCCAACGGTCCCCTCGCCGTGCGCGCCACCAAGCAGGTCGTCGCGATGTCCGCCAACTACACCGACCCCGACGCGTTCGCCGGGCAACGCCGCTTCCTCGATCCCGTGTTCGCTTCCGACGACGCCCAGGAGGGTGCGCGCGCCTTCGCGGAGAAGCGCCCGCCGGTGTGGCGTGGCCGCTAGCCGCATGATCGGCACAGCCCGCATCACGGCTTCCGTACGATGACCGCGTGGACCTGCATCTCGTCACCTACTTCGTCGCGGTAGTCGATCACGGCGGGATCACCAGGGCCGCGCAGTCCCTCTACATCTCGCAACCGTCGCTTTCGCAGGCGATCCGCACACTCGAACGCCGCCTCGGTGTCACCCTGTTCGACCGCACCGGGCGGCGTCTCGAGCTGACCGAGGACGGCCGCACCCTCGACGTCGCCGCTCGGCGCATCCTCGCCGACGTCGAGCGGGCCAAGGCCAAGGTCGCCGCCGTGCGCGAGCTCGTGTCCGGCCGCGTCGACGTCGTCACCTACGCGGCGTTCTCGATCGATCCGATCGTCGACCTGGTGCGCCGGTTCCGGGAGCAGTACCCCCGCGTCACGGTCCGCATCATCGACGCCGACGGCCCCACCGGCGTTCTCGGCGCCCTGCGCCGCGGCGAGGCCGAACTGGGGGTGATCGACCTGTCCGTGGACCACAGCGCGCTGAGCTCGGTCCCCATCGGCGACCAGGAGCTGGTGCTCGCCCTGCCCGACGCACTCGCCGAGACCCTGCCCGATCCGGTGCCCCGCTCGGCCGTCCGCGACATTCCGCTCGTCCAGGATCTCGGGGACAAGAGCGACGCGGCGCTGATCACCGATCTCGTCGGCGAGCCCGCGAACGTGGTCATCGACTGCGCACATCCGGGCGCCACGTGGGAGCTGGTGATGCGTGGCGCGGGGGCCACCGTCCTCCCCCGCCAGGTCGCCGAGGAACAGTTGCGCGGGGTCTCGATCCGGTCGATGACGCCGAAGCTGACCCGCCCCGTCGGCCTCGTCCAGCGGTCCGGGCCGGGATCGCCGGCGGCCTCGGCGTTCGTCGCGATCGCGCAGGCCACCCGAACACCGGCACCCGAGTGAGGAACTGAGCACATGGAGTTGCGTCAGGTCGAGTACTTTCTCGCCGTCGTGGAACACGAAGGCATCAACGGAGCCGCCGCGTCGCTCGGCGTCGCACAGCCCACCATCTCGCAGGCATTGCGCGGGCTCGAGCGGGAACTGGGCGTGCAGCTGTTCCACCGCATCGGCCGGGGCATGGTGCTCAGCGCCGCCGGGCGCAGCATGGTCGGGCCGAGCAGGCAGATCCTGCGCGACGTCACCGCCGTCGAGGACCTCCTCGCCACCTCCGACGGGGCACTCGCCGGCCGACTGGACATCATGGCCTTTCCGGCGTTGGCGATCGGGCCCCTCGTCGACCTCGTCACCGAATTCCGGCGGGCCCACCCGAATGTGATGGTCCGGTTGAGTGAATTGAAAGACGAGGCGCAGGCCGGGTCGCTGATCGAGGACGGCCACTGCGAATTCGTGGTGGCGCACCTCCCGCTCGACGACGCCCACCTGGACGTCGTCGAACTCGGCGAGCAGGAGTACTGGCTCGTATATCCGCCGGGCACCGACCTGCCGGAAGGGCCCGTTCCGCTCGCCGACCTCCCCGACATCCCGATGGTCTTCGTCCCCCGCGGCCACTCCGTCGCCAACGAGATCGAGGAGTCGATCCGTCACGCCGGGGCACGCCCAACTATCGCGGCGCTGTCCGATCACCGCGAGGCGCGACTTCCCCTGGTACTCGCGGGAATCGGCGGAACCCTCCTCGAACGGTCGATCGCGGAGGCGGCCCAGGACCGCGCGGTGGTCCGCCGCGCGGAGCCGACGATTGCCCGCACCTTCGGGATCGCATTCGATCCCGACATGCTCTCCCCCGTCGGCCACGCGTTCGTCGAACTCGTGCGGGCGGAAGGTTACAGCGCGAGCAGGTAGTTCTTGGCCGCGGCGTACTCGGAGACAAGCCGGTCGACGAGTTCCGCCGTCGGTTGCACGGAGCGCACGGTGCCGATCCCCAGATGTGGTGCCATTCCTTCGTTTTGGCGGTTCCGTCGCGGAAGCTCATGGCGGATGGTCGGATTGGGCGAGGTCGGCTCCTGCGGCCTGCGCGGCGAGGACCGAGCGGCCGTGGGCGATGGAGCCCGACAGCAGGACCGGCCCGTCGAACCACTCGCGGATCTCCTGGATCAACGCGAACGGTGACAGGGTGCCCGCGTGTCCGCCGGCGCCGGCCGCGACGGCGATGAGACCGTCGGCGCCCTTCTCCACGGCCTTCTTCGCGAACGTGTTGTTGATGACGTCGTGCAGGACCATGCCGCCGTAGCTGTGAATGGCCTCATTGACGTCGGCGCGGGCGCCGAGGGACGTGATGACGATCGGGACCTGGAACTCGACGATGGTGGCGAGGTCCTCGTCGAGACGGTCGTTGCTCTTGTGGATGATCAGGTTGACCGCGTACGGGGCGGAGGGTGTCTCGGGGTTGTTGGCGTCGTGCTTGGCGAGGGCTTCGGTGATGCGGGTGAGCCATTCGCGCAACACCGGCTGCGGGCGGGCGTTCAGGGAGGGGAGCGATCCGACGATTCCGACGTCGACTGGGCGATCACCAACTCTGGACCCGAGACGATGAACATCGGGGAGGCGACAGCCGGCAGGCGCAGGCGATCGGACAGCACGGAGGGTAGAGACATCGGTTCTCCTGATGAGGGGGAGTCTTCTGATGCAAGCACTTTCAGGTACCGACCAGTTCAGCACGCAGTCCAGGCGGGGACAAAGACACATGGCTGATGGTCCGGTTAATCGGAGCCTATGATTCTCGGCGGTAACCATAGGTTTCACCTCATCCGGTGTATCCCAGAACGACATTGCGGCGGAACGTCCCCGGTGATCGACTGACTGGGCGGCACGGCGTCGACCACTCCGGCGTGCGCCGAGAACCGCGCCGACGTCTGGAGCCGCGTATGAGCATCGAAACCGTCACCTCGACCACGGACACCGAATCCCCCGAACACGACGTTCTGGTCAGCCGGGACGGCGCGGTCGCGACGATCACCCTGAACCGGCCCGCACGGCGCAACGCCATGACCCTCGACTCGTGGATCGCGTTGCGCGAGGCGCTCGGCGAACTCGCCCTCGACGACGCCACCCGCGTCGTGGTGCTCACCGGCGCAGGCAACGACTTCTGCACCGGAGCAGACCTCGACAAACGCACACCCATGCACCCGCTGAACCGCATGCGTCAGATCAATGCGACGGCACTGGCAGTCGCCGAGTTCCCCAAGCCGCTGATAGCGAAGGTTCGCGGCTACGCCGTGGGAGCCGGCTGGAACCTGGCGCTGCTGTGCGACCTGCTCATCGCCTCGCGCGACGCGCAGTTCAGCCAGATCTTCGCCAAGCGCGGCCTGTCGGTGGATTTCGGCGGCTCGTGGCTCCTGCCGCGCATGGTGGGACTACACCGCGCGAAACGTCTGGTCATGCTCGCCGAGATGATCGACGCCGAGCAGGCGGATGCGCTGGGACTGGTCAGCGAGCTCGTCGAGCCGGACGAACTGGACGCCACAGTCGCCCGGTTCGCCACCCGTCTCGCGGCGGCGCCGACGGTGGCCGTCATGCAGTCGACGCGACTGATCGAGGAGAGCACGACGTCGTCGCTGCGGGACGCACTCGAGAACGAGGCGCGTTCGCAAGCGGTCAATTTTGCAACCGACGCTCCGGCCGCGCTTCGCTCATTCATCGAGAAGCGTCCCCCTGCGTTCACCGGGGAGTGGCAGGTGCAGCAACCGTGATGGTCGGGCCGTCGATCGCACAGAAGCTGTGGCACAGCCGGGTGACGATCCGCGGCCCGCGTTCGGGATCGAACCACCGGTCGATGTGCGCCCAGTGATAGGGATGTGTCATATACGGCCCGAGCAGCCCGTCCAGGTTCGCGTACTCCTGCTCCCAGACATGGGTCCACCGCGCGGAACCGGCCGATTCGTGCACCCGGCTCAGCTGCGAGGTCCCGATCGTGCGGATATGGTTCGGCATCGCCCGCGTCTCGGATTCGAACCGCTCCACCACCGCCGGGTCGACCGAATCATCCACTGAGACAAGTAGCGTCCGGTAGACGGTCGGCTCGAAATGACGGCGGGCGGGAGTGGGCACCCCCGTGTAGCAGACGCTGTCGATGTGCCCGATCTCGGCGATACGCAGCTGTGCGGTAATGTCGGGTTCGACGGCGCGCCAGTGGGATTCGTCGTCGAAGTGGAGGTGCGCGATCACGTCGCCCCCGTTGATTCCTCCGGGCAGGGTCGGTGTCACGAGAACGCGCCGAGCCCGGGGAGCAGCGACCTCGTGCAGCCTGCCGGCCAACACCGCACCGGTGGTGGCATCCGAGTCGGCGACGAGGTGAACGAGCGTGGTCACCTTAAACATCGGTCATCGCCACCACATCCGCGGGCGAGCGGGAGATGGTGCGTCGCCGACTGAGGAGAACCTCGTCGGCGTCGGCCCACCAGCAAAGCACCTCCGCATCGTGGCGTGCGAGAAGGCTCTGTCGCCACCACGCGCCGGCACCCCGCAGCGTCCAGCTGACGGTCAGGGTGTTCGACTGGTCCTCCAGCCATACCGGCGGGGAGACGAGCACGCGGTCCAGCGTCAGGCCACGCGCACTCGCGCCGGGCACATAGCGCTCCAGATAGTCGGCGAGAAACGCGCGAGCCCGCCCGGACTCGACCACCATCTCGTCGACGATGTATACGATCGACTCGGCCGATGCCATCAGCGCTCCCTTCTTCCCCCGACCAGGACGGTAGGGGGAAGAAGACGCGCCTCACAGAGTTGCGTCCACCCAGCGGGAGGAAGACGCTAGGTCGTCGCGGCGGCGAGTTGCTCCCGCAGCTTCGTCTTGAGGATTTTCCCGGCCGCCGACGTCGGCAGCTGCTCGACCACCACGACGTCGCGCACCTTCTTGTACGGCAGCACCCGCTCGGCGACGAACGCGGACACCACATCCGGATCGATCGTCACGTCCGGCATCGGCACGACGAACGCCACCGGCTCCTGACCGACGCTGCCGGCCTCCCTCCCGACGACGGCGGCCGAGGACACGTCCGGGTGCGAGACCAGAATCTCCTCGAGCTCACGCGGATACACGTTGTAGCCCTTGTAGATCAGCATGTCCTTGGTGCGGTCGCAGATGAACAGGTACCCGTCCTCGTCCAGGTAGGCGATGTCGCCGGTGTCGAGCCAGCCGTCGACGTACTGCTGCGCCGTGATCTCCGGATGGTTCAAGTAGCCGTCCGTGACCTGCGGGCCCCGGACCCACAACTTGCCGCGGGTGCCGGCCTCCAGTACGGCACTGGAGTCGTCCTGGGCACGGATCTGCACCTCGGTGTCGAACACCGGCAGCCCCACGCTGCCGAGCCTGTACGCGACGGAGCCGGTCAATGGTGCGGAGGCGACCAGGCAGGTGCCCTCGGTCAGCCCGTACCCCTCGACCACGCTCGCCGACGGGAAGGCCCGGCCCAGCGCCTCGAGTGTCACGTGATCGATCGGCGCGGCACCCGACGACACGACCCGCACCGAGTCGGTGTCGCGAACTGCGGCGTCGGGGTGGGTGGCGACGGCATGCCACATCGCCGGACTGCCGGTGATGTATGTGGCGCGGTGCGTCTCGATCAACTCCAGCATGCGGCCGGGCTCGAATCGTCCGGCGAACACCTGCGTCGCCCCGCACAGCAGGAGGAACGACATGTTGATCAGCGCGTGGGCGTGGAACAGCGGCGACACGACGACGGTCGCTCCGACGCCGGGAACCACACCGCGGTCGCCGAGACTTTCGACGGGCCGCAATTCGATTCCGCCGCCGTGGGCGGCGCGCACCTCGTGGCCCGCCCGCCAGGCGATCATCTGGGTCACGTTGGCGAGGACGTTGCGGTGCAGCACCCGCACACCCTTCGACAAGCCGGTGGTGCCGCCCGTGTAGGCGAGGTGGGCCACGTCGTCACCGGACACCTTCGGGGCGAACGGTGCGGCGGCGTACCCGCGGACGAACTCCTCGAACCCGAACTGGCCGCGACCGACGCCCGCGGGGAGTCCGGCCACCACGATCGTGCGGACGGTGGTGCCGCTCGCCGCCTCGGTGAGGGTGTCCAGCTGTCCGGGCTGGGTGACGGCGGCGACCGCCGCCGTGTCGACGATCTGCGAGCGGAGGCCGGGGCCGGGTTGTAGCGGGTTGACCAGGGTGACGGTCGCGCCGGCCCGCAGTGCACCGTAGTAGGCCACGACGAATTCGATGCAGTTGCCGAGGTGCAGGAGCACCACGTCGCGTTCGGTCACCCCCGCGTCCCGCAGCGCGGCGGCGAACGCGCCCGACCGCTGGTCGAGCTCGCGGTAGGTGCACACCGTGTCTCCGTCGACCACCGCGGCCTTGTCTCCGTACAGGACCGCCATGCCGGACGGGAACGCCGCCAACGTCAGGTCGGGGTAATGCAGTACCGGTGCAGCAGAATTCACGTTCGGTCCCTTACTCGTCAGCGAGGTGCCATGCGGATGGCACCGTCCAGGCGGATGGTCTCGCCGTTGAGGTAGCCGTTCTCGAGGATCTGGCAGGCCAGCTGCCCGAACTCGCTGGGCTTGCCCAGACGCGACGGGTTGGGCACGGACTTCTCCAGCGACGCGCGCACGTCCTCGCGCAGCCGGGCGAGGAGCGGGGTGTCCATGATCCCCGGGGCGATGGTACACACCCGGATGTTGCGGCTGGCGAGGTCGCGGGCCGCGGTGACCGTCATGCCCACGATGCCGGCCTTCGACGCGGTGTAGTTGATCTGGCCGATCTGGCCCTCGAATGCGGCGACGGACGCCGTCAGCACGACTGCGCCGCGCTCGCCGTCGATCTCCTCCTGCCGCGCGATCCGTTCCGCCCCGAGGCGCAGGGCGTTGAACGAGCCGACGAGGTTGAGCCGGATCACGAACTCGAAGTCCTCGACCGAACCGGCCTTGCCGTCGGAGTCGAGGATGCGCATCCGGCGTCCCGCCCCGGCGCAGTGCACGATGCCGCGCAGGCCGCCGCGGTCGTCGGCGACGTCGAGGGCGGCCGCGAACTGCTCGGAATCGGTGACGTCGGCGGGAGCGAACCGGGCGGCGCTGCCCAGTTCCTTCGCCGCCGCCTCACCGTCGGAGTTCGGGAGGTCGATGAGCGTGACCTGAGCGCCTGCGTCGACGAGACGGCGTGCCGTCGCGAGACCGAGACCGGACGCGCCGCCGGTGACCGCGGTCGAGATTCCCTTGAGTTCCATCGTGCGGGTGTTCCCTTCGAAAAGTGTTGTCGAATCAGAGAAGTTCGAGAATGGTGGCGTTGGCGAGGCCGCCCGCCTCGCACATGGTCTGCAGTCCGTATCGAATGCCGTTGTCCCGCATGTGGTGGACGAGTCGGGTCATGAGGATCGCGCCGGAACCGCCGAGCGGGTGACCGACTGCGATGGCGCCGCCGAGCGGGTTCAGCCGGTCCGTCGCGGCGCCGGTCTCCGCCTGCCACGCCAGCGGGACGGGAGCGAAGGCCTCGTTCACCTCGAACGCGCCGATGTCGTCGATTTTCAGCCCCGACCGGGTCAGTGCCTTCTCCGTCGCGGCGATGGGTCCGGTCAGCATGATCACCGGGTCGTCGCCGGCGACGGCGCAGGTGTGGATGCGGGCCATCGGGGTCAGACCCAGTTGCGCGGCCTTCTCGCTCGTCGTGACGAGCAGCGCACCGGCGCCGTCGGAGATCTGCGAGGAGTTGCCGGCATGGATCACGCCGTCCTCCTTGAACACGGTCTTCAGCTTGCCGAGAGACTCGAGCGTGCCGCCGCGGCGGATCCCCTCGTCGCCGGCGAGGACGTCGGAGAGCGGTGCGAGTTGCCCGTCGAACGCGCCCCGGTCCGCGGCGTGCGCCGCGAGTTCGTGGGATCGCAGCGAGTACTCGTCCAGCACCTGACGGGAGAGCCCCCACTTCGCGGCCATCATCTCGGCGCCGGTGCCCTGGCTGAACCCGTCGACGCCGTACCGGTCGAGGACGGCCGCCGGGAAGTGCTCGCCGTTCTTGCTCGCACTGCCCATGGGAATCCGGCTCATGGACTCCACACCACCGGCGACGACGACGTCCTCGTGGCCGGCGATGACGGCGGCGGCGGCGAAGCTCACGGCCTGCTGGCTCGATCCGCACGCCCGGGTGAGCGTGGTGCCGGGAACCGTCTCCGGCCAGCCGGCGGCGAGCACGGCGGTGCGGGCGACGTTGCCTGCCTGCTCCCCCACCTGACTGACACAGCCCCAGACGACGTCGCCGATCTCCTCCGGGGAGAGACCGGTACGCGCCCCGAGGGCCTCGAGGACGTGCGCCGACAGATTTGCGGGGTGGATTCCGGACAGGGAACCGCCACGCCGCCCGATGGGCGTGCGGACGGCGTCGACGATCACTGCATCGCGCATGATGTGTTCCTTCGATCTGAGGGGGTCACTCGAATCAATCACGGGCGATGTCGTCAGCACAACGACTTTCGGCCGATCACAGGGTTAGTTCGTGCCTATGTCCGCAGCGTCGCCCCGGACGAGTTTCTTGTCGCGTTCGGGGTTCGCGAAGACCAGCGCGCCGACGGCGCACACGGCGGCGACGAGTCCGAGCGCCTGGAACGCGGTGGCGTAACCCTCGGCGGGCGAGGCCGCCGCGTCGACGATCAGACCCGTCGCGTAGGGGGCGATGAGGCCGCCGATCGCCATGACGGCGAGGAAGACGCCCAGGGTGCCCGCGGTCTGGCGGGGCGGGCAGATCTCCGAGATCGCCGCGTTGAGCAGCGGGAACACCGACGCGGCGAAGCCGTAGCCGACGGAGACGACGAGGACGGCGAGAGCGGGTGCGGTGATGGACGGGAGTGCCAGCAGGATCGCTCCGCAGATCAGCACCCCGACGGCGGGGACGATGACGCGGACGACGCGAGAGGTCGAGCCGCGTGCGAGCAGGCGGTCACCGATCACGGACGAGAGGAGCATCAGGATCAGCCCGGCGATGCTCGGGAACGCGAACATGGAGCCCGCCTGCAGACGGCTGTAGCCGAGGCCCACCTCGAAGTACGAGGGCAGCCAGGTCAGAACCACGGCGACCAGCGCGTACACGCTCATCACGAGAAGCGCGCCGCTGATGAACGTCCGGGTCCGGAAGATGCGACCCCACGGCACCGCCGGTTCCCCCGCATCGCCGGCGGCCGCGGAATCGGCGCCCTTGCCGCTGCGAATGTACGGGCCCTCGCTCCAGACGGTCAGCCACACGACGCACCACAGCACTCCGATGACGGACAGGGCGACCAGCGCGTAGCGCCACCCGAACGTGACCGACACGAATGCGAGAGCGGGCGCGACCGCGATCTTGGCGATGGACGCGGCGCCGGCGAGCAGGGCGCTCGGCAGTCCACGTTTGGCGGGTGCGTGCCACGAGTACGCCGCCGTGTGGAGCAACGCGGAACTCGGACCCTCCGCGAGCCCGAGCAGCAAGCGGCTGACCAGCAGCACCGCGAAAGACGCGACGACCACGAGCGGGAGTATCGCGACGGACCAGGCGATCGCGAGCAGCAGCAGCGCCCACCGCAGCGACATCCAGCGGTTCAGCGCGCCGGCGAAGAACCCGCCGACGGTGAAGGTCAGGAAGAAGAGGCTCCCCACCAGCCCGATCTGCGAGGCGCTCAGTCCCAGCTCGTGGGCAAGGGGTTGGGCGATGATGCCGAGGACGGCCTTGTCGGCGTAGTTGACGACGTAGAGCAGCACGAGGAGCGCGGTCAGGCCCCAAGCGCGGCTGCGGGACTCGGAACCGATGGCGACGGTCCGGTCGAGGATGGCAGTGGAGCGGGTCACGTGGTGATCCCTTCGGAAGCGTGGTGGCGTGGGTCACAGTGTCACGATTCATTCAACGGACCGGGATGCCCGCGAGCAATACGCACTCGGCGAAGACACCGGCTACGTCTGCCTATGAGTCGACAGTATCGAGGAGCCTCGCGTGCATTGGAGTCCGCTATCCGACCAATAGCCGAAGGCCCCTAGCCGGGCCCCCGGGAATCGGGCATTCTCATCCCATGAGCCGCCTCGCCCAGACTCTCGATCTGACCGAGTTCCAGACCGAGATCGTCGACACCGTGCGCACCTTCGTCGACCGCGAAATAATCCCGGCCGCACAGGAACTCGAACACTCCGACACCTACCCGCAGGCCATCGTCGACAAGATGCGCGACATGGGACTGTTCGGGCTGATGATCCCCGAGGAGTACGGCGGCCTCGGGGAATCCCTGCTCACGTACGCGCTGTGCGTCGAGGAACTCGCCCGCGGCTGGATGAGTGTGTCGGGTGTGATCAACACCCACTTCATCGTCGCGTACATGATCCGTCAGCACGGCACCGACGCCCAGAAGACCCACTACCTGCCGCGGATGGCGACCGGTGAGGTGCGCGGCGCATTCTCGATGTCCGAGCCCGAGCTCGGGTCCGACGTCGCCGCGATCCGCACCAAGGCCAAGCGCGACGCCGACGGCGACTACGTGATCGACGGGCAGAAGATGTGGCTCACCAACGGCGGCAGCTCGACGCTCGTCGCCGCACTGGTGCGCACCGAGGAGGGCGCCGCCAAGCCGCACGACAACCTGACCACCTTCCTGATCGAGAAACCCGCCGGTTTCGGTGAGGTCCTCCCCGGCCTGACCATCCCGGGGAAGATCGACAAGATGGGCTACAAGGGCATCGACACCACCGAGCTCCTGTTCGACAACTATCGAGCGGCCGCCGGTGACGTCCTCGGCGGAACCCCCGGTCGCGGGTTCTCCCAGATGATGGACGGCGTCGAGGTCGGTCGGGTCAACGTCTCCGCCCGCGCGTGCGGTGTGGCGATCCGGGCGTTCGAGCTGGCCGCCCGATACGCGCAGCAACGCAGCACGTTCGGCAAGCCGATCGCCGAACACCAGGCGGTCGCGTTCAGCCTCGCCGAGATGGCGACGAAAGTGGAAGCCGCGCACCTGATGATGGTCAACGCGGCCCGACTCAAGGACTCCGGTGAACGCAACGATGTGGCCGCGGGCATGGCCAAGTACCTCACCAGCGAGTACTGCTCCGAGGTGACGCAGGCCAGTTTCCGCATCCACGGCGGCTACGGCTACTCGAAGGAGTACGAGATCGAGCGCCTGATGCGCGAGGCGCCGTTCCTCCTCATCGGCGAGGGCACCAGCGAGATTCAGAAGATGATCATCAGCAAGGGCGTACTACGCAGTTACGCACTGTAATTCGAAGGAGAAAACCCGTGCAGCGTACGGTGTTCAACGAAGATCACGACGCGTTCCGGAAGACGATCCGCGACTTCATCGCCAAGGAAGTCGCGCCCGTCCACCACGAGTGGGAGGGCGAAGGCCATCCCCCGCGCGACTTCTACCGCCGTCTCGGGGAGCTCGGCGTGCTCGGCATCCAGGTGCCGGAGGAGTTCGGCGGCGGCGGTGAGAAGAGTTTCAAGTTCGCCGCGGTGGTCGGCGAGGAGACGGCGGCCGCCGGAGTCACGTTCGGCAGCTATTCCGTCCACACCAACCTGATCCTGCCGTACCTGCTCGAGTACGCGAACGACGAGCAGAAGCAGCGGTGGCTCCCCGGGTTCGCATCCGGTGACATCATGTTCGCCATCGCGATGACCGAGCCGGGCACCGGTTCGGACCTCGCGAACATCGCGACGTCGGCCAAGCTGTCCGAGGACGGGTCGCACTACGTCCTGAACGGCGCGAAGACGTTCATCACCGGTGGCGCGCTCGCCGACCGGATCCTCGTGGTGTGCCGCACCGCGCCCAGCACCCCCGAGGACCGCCGGGCCGGGCTCACCATTCTGGTCGTCGACACCACGTCCGAGGGTTTCGCGGTGGGTCGCAAGATCGAGAAGATCGGCTTGAAGGCCTCGGACACCGCCGAACTGTCGTTCACCGACGTGCAGGTACCCGTGGCGGACCGCCTCGGCGACGAGGGTGCCGGTTTCAGCTACCTCACCCACAACCTCGCCCAGGAACGCCTCTCCATCGGGCTCGGCGGGTCGGCCACCGCGGCCGCCGCGCTGCAGCACGCGATCGCGTACGTCAAGGAGCGCAAGGTGTTCGGCAAGCCCGTCGCCGCATTCCAGAACACCAAGTTCGTGCTCGCCGAGTGCGCCACCGAGGTCGAGGCGATCCAGCTGATGGCCGACCGCGCGCTCGAACTGCACGACGCCGGCGAACTCACGGTCGCCGATGCCGCGAAGGCGAAGCTGTTCTGCACCGAGGCCGCGGGCCGGGTCATCGACAAGTGCCTGCAACTGCACGGCGGGTACGGCTACATCCTCGAGTACCCCATCGCGCGGCTGTACGCGGACACCCGCGTCTCCCGCATCTACGGCGGCACGAGCGAGGTCATGAAGACGATCATCGCGAAGGATCTCGGCCTCTGACCCCACCCACCAACAGTATGGGCGTACTGTTTCAGGCGAGGAGGATTACATGTGGGATCCGGACAAGTACCTCGCCTTCGCGGACCATCGCGGGCGCCCGTTCTACGAGTTGCTGTCGCGAGTCGACGCGCGGTCACCGCGCCGCGTCGTCGACCTCGGCTGCGGCCCGGGAAACCTGACCGTCAGCCTGGCCGAGCGATGGCCGGACGCCGTCCTCGAGGCCTCCGACAGCTCACCCGAGATGGTCGAGGCCGCGCGTGAACGCGGCCTCGACGCCAGCCGGCAGGACGTGCGCGACTGGACGCCGAAGCCCGACACGGACGTCGTCGTCTCCAACGCCGCTCTTCAGTGGGTGCCCGAACACCGGGAGTTGCTACGTCGCTGGCCGACTCGGCTGCCGTCCGGGGCGTGGATCGCGGTGCAGGTTCCCGGCAACTTCGACGCACCCTCACATGCGATCGTCCGGGACCTCGCCGGGAGCGAGCGGTGGTCGCGGTCGCTGCCGGACGTGCCGTTCCGCGAGAGCAAGGTCGTCGACGATCCCACCGGCTACGCGGGTCTGCTCGCCGACGCCGGGTGCGCCGTCGACGCGTGGGAGACCACGTACGTGCAGCAGCTGACCGGGGAGAACCCGGTTCTGGAGTGGATCACCGGAACTGCGCTCCGCCCGGTCAAGGACGCCCTCTCGGCGCCGGAGTGGGACCGGTTCCGCGAAGAGCTCGTCCCGCTCCTCGACGAGGCGTACCCCCGGCGACCGGACGGCAGCACGTTCTTCCCGTTCCGGCGCATCTTCGTCGTCGCCCAGGTGCAGTGATCGACCGGGTGCAGTGATCGACCGGGTGCAGTGATCGACCGGCTCAGCCGTGGTGCCTCCGGTACGCCGCGGCCGCTCCGGGGTGCAGCGGCACCCCCGCGGTGACGATCAGCGACTGCCGGTCCAGGAACTGGCTGCCCGTCGCCTGATCCGGCACCAGTTCCGCAGCGTGGTCGATGAGCACCTCGACGATGGCGCCGGCGGCACTGTCCGAGACGGTGGGATCGGCGAGCAGCAGGTTCGCGAGACCGATCGTCGCGACCGACGTCTGCTGTCCGTACGTGCCGGGCGGAATCAGCACCGGCTCGTAGCGCGGGCCGAACCGCTCCCGCAGCAACTCCAGTTCGGCCGACAGGTCGAGTAGTCGCAGCGGGATCCCGAGATTCGCGAACGACGGGGTGGGCACCCCGCCGGCCCACAGAACCGCGTCGACGGTGCCGTCACGCAGTGCCTGCCCCGCATCGGTCATCGACAGGTGCAGACGCGTCACGTCGCCCGGACCCGCCAGACCCAGCACCTCGAGGATTCGTTCGCCTGTCAGTTCCGCGCCGGAGCCTGTGGCACCAAGACTGATTCGGGCGCCTCTCAGCTGCGAGGTGTCCGCGATCCCGGAGTCGGCGCGCACCGCGAGCTGCATGTAGTTCTCGTACACCTTGCCGATGGCGGTGAATTCGGCGCCGGCCTCCAGAGCCGACACAGCGGCGTCGGCGAGGCTCAGTGCCAGTTCCGCGTCTCCGGACGCCAGCGCCGCCAGATTGTCCATCGACCCCGCGGTGCGGACGGGGACGATGCTTACCGGCAGTGCGGCACGCTCTGCGGCCTCGGCCGTCAATTGGGCGAACTCCCAGAAGAATCCGCCCTCCTCACCGGCGGCGAGTCGCAGCGGATCGCGGCCGCTGTCCGAGCACCCGGCGAGCACCGAACCCGTGGCTGCGGTCGCTCCCGCGGCGACGACGCCGCGCAGAAGTGCACGTCGCGTGATCACGGCGACACCGCCGGTTCCGGAAGCGTCAGCGTCACCCGGAGCCCGTGTGGCTGCTCCGCGGCGATCGTCAGCGCCCCACCGCCGCCCTCGACGAGTGCGGTCGCGATGGACAGCCCGAGCCCGGTGCCCTGCTGCGCCGCCCCGGATCCGCGGAAGAAGCGTGCCGACAGTTTGCCGATCTCGTCCTCGCTCACCCCGACGCCGTCGTCGCTCACCCGGATCTCGATTCCCGCGGCGGACCGTCCCGTGTCGATCCGGACCGTCGAACCGCGACCGGCGTAGGCGTGTGCGTTGCTGAGCAGGACGTCCAGGACCTGCGCCAGGTGGCTGGACCGGAAGTCGGCGACCAGCGGCTCGGCAGGTTGCCGGAGCACGAGGTTCATCCCCGATTCCCCGAGGGCCTCCGTCCAGGCGTCGGCACGATCCGCGAGGACGGCACCGACGTCGCATCCGCCGTGCGCGGTCTCGTCGTCGGCGGATTCCGCGGGCGATTCGGCGACAGCCAGCGCCAGCAGTCCGTCGAGGATGCCGCCGAGCCGATCGACCTCCATCCCCGTGCGGCGGTACGTTTCGGCCCCGGCCTCGGAGACGTGCGGGCCGAGGGAATCCAACCGGATGTGCAGGGCCGCGAGGGGGTTTCGGAGCTGATGGGCGGTGTCGGCGATCAGCTGCCGCTGCGCCTGACCGGACGCCTGGACTGCTCCCGACATGGTGTCGAACGCCTTCGCGAGTTCCTGGACCTCGGGCGGCCCGCTGTAGCTGCCGGACGGCCGCCCGGTGCTGCGACGTACCCGCGGACGCGGCGACGGGACCGCGTCGGTGAGGGCACCGACCCTGGCGGTGAGCGCGCCGAGCGGACGAACGGTCCACCGGGACAGCGCGATCGCGACCGCGGTGACCGCCGCCAGCGCGACGAGCGCCCCCGTGACGATCACCAGCCACGACGTCCGGATGGACGCACGTGCGGCGCGGGTGGACACGTCCAGGACGACGGCACCGTCCACCTGCGCTCCCGTGCCGACGGGCACCGCCGACAGAACACGGTCCGCCGACCACGGGGTCAGCGAACCGCTGATCCCCTGCTTCTGGTTGCGCAGTCCCGCCGTGATCGCCGCGGCGACGTCGGAGTCGTCCGGCGACAGTCCGGCCCCCGCGCGGAGGTTGCCCCGGGCGTCGACGATGAGGACGCCCTCGCCGTACAACTCGTGGTAACGGGCCACCTCCTCCCGCAGCAGGGTGGTACTCCCGGGCGCCTGGGTCTGCCCGGCGAGGCTGGCGAAATGCGTCGCGTCCGCCTCCCTGCTCAGCCGCAGAGCCTGGGTTCTCCCGGCGCTGGTGGCCAGCGCCAGGGGGACGGCGAATGCCACCACCGCGACGGCCGCGAACACGAGCAGAACGGCGAGCACACGGCGGCGCACGTCACGTACCCCAGCGGTAGCCGTACCCGCGGATGGTCGAGATGAGTCCCGGGCGGCCCAGTTTCGCGCGCAACCCGGTCATGTGCACGTCGAGGGTGCGTGAGATGGCCACGTACGCGTCGCCCCACACCGCATCCATCAGTTGCTGGCGACTCACGGCGGCGCCGGGACGGATGACCAGTACCTCGAGAAGCTCGAACTCCTTGGCTGTCAACGCCACCGGAGCGCCGCCGACCTCCACCTCGCGTGCCGCCAGATCGACCACCACGTCACCTTCGGTGATCGTCTGCGCGGCCGAGGGTCCGGTCGCGCGGCGACGCTGGGTCACGACGTCGAGCCGCGCCAGCAATTCCGCGAGCCGCGCCGGCTTGACGAGGTAGTCGTCCGCGCCGCCGCGTAGCCCCCGCACCACCGACCGTTCGTCGTCGCGGGCGGTGAGGATCACCACCGGAACGTCGCTGACGGCCCGCAGCTGCCGGAGCACCTGCAGGCCGTCCGCGTCGGGGAGACCGAGGTCGAGGATCACCGCGTCCATACCGCGATGGCCGAGAAGGAGATCGGAGCCGCGGCGCATGCGCACCGCCTCGTGGCCGTGGGTGGCCAGTGCTTCCACGAGTGCGTCGCCGACTCCGTCGTCGTCCTCGACCACCGCGATCTGCACTTCTCTTCCCTTCGATCAGCTCCGCGAGTCGACCAGCTCGACGTCGTCGTCCGGGGTGTCCTCCCGGCTGGTCGTCCGGTCGAGCGGCGAACCGTCCGAAGTCTCACGCATGAAGAAGTAGACGACGAGCGAGATGGCGATACACCCGGTCACGTAGTAGAAGAATAGCGATTCGTGGCCGGCCCGCTTCAGGGCGAGGGCGACGGTCTCGACCGTTCCGCCGAAGATCGCCAGTGTGAGGGCGTACGGCAGCCCGACCCCGAGCGCGCGAACCTTCGTCGGGAACAGCTCGGTCTTCACGATCGCGTTCACCGACGTGTATCCGGTGACGACGATCAGTCCCAGCATCATCAGCGCGAACGCGGCGATGGGGTTCGTCGTGGTCCCGAGCACGGTCATCAGGGGCACGGTGAGGACTGTTCCGCCGATCCCGAAGAAGATGAGCAGCTTCCGGCGGCCGATGCGGTCGGACAGTGCGCCACCGATCGGCTGCAACACGATGAACACCAGCAGGGCTGCGAAGTTGATCCACGCCACCGTGTCCTTGGAGATGCCCGACGTGTTGATCATGTACTTCTGCATGTACGTGGTGTACGTGTAGAACGCCACGCAACCACCGAGCGTCAGAGCGCACACCAGCAGGCATTCGCGGGGGTACTGCAGCAGCATCCGGAGCGAACCTTCCTCCGGCCCACCGTCCGAGGTATCGGCGTCCCGCTTCGCCTCCACCTCGTCGGTGAACGCCTCCGACTCGTCCATCGTGCGACGGAGCCACATCACCGCGACGGCACCGGCGGCGCCGATCAGGAACGGGATCCGCCAGCCCCACGACTGCATGGCCTCCGCAGGCAGCGTCAGCTGCAGGATGATCTGCACACCCAGTGCGATCAGCTGCCCGGCGACCAGCGTGACGTACTGGAAGCTCGAGTAGAACCCGCGCCGGCCCGGGGACGCGACCTCCGCCAGGTACGTGGCGCTGGTGGCGTACTCGCCGCCCACCGACAGTCCCTGCAGCATCCGGGCGATCACCAGAAGTACCGGTGCCACGATCCCGATGCTCGCGTAGGACGGCGTGACGGCGATGACGAGGGAACCCGCCGCCATCACGGTCACCGACAGGGTGAGCGCCGATCGGCGCCCGTGCCGGTCGGCGTACCGTCCCATGATCCAGCCGCCGATCGGCCGCATCAGGAACCCGACCGCGAAAACGGCTGCCGTGGAAAGCAGCTGGGCGGTGGTGTCGCCCTCCGGGAAGAACTCCTTCGCGAAGTACACACTGAACGCCGCGTAGACGTACCAGTCGTACCATTCGATCAGGTTGCCGACCGAACCTTTCAAAACATTGCCGATGACTCGGCGCTCACCCGTCGATGTCGTGCTCACGCGGGACTCCTCTCGATGCCCTGGATCTCTGCGTTCACACCACAGTGGGTCACGTCACATCGATACGGAAGGGTCGCGGGGGCTTCCTAACACTCCCTTAGGGAAGAGCCCCCGTGAGTACTTGTTAACCGCGGGCGGTTAACAAGTACTCACGGCTGGGGTGTCCTCGCCGAGCCGCGGCGGCGCGCTGCGATAGCTCGCCGGCGTGGCGCTGAGCCGGATCGGGTTCGCCACCTGCCGTACGGGCCGGTCCCTGCGGGGATCGTCGATCTCGACCACCGGATGCAGCCCGAGCCGCTCGGCGAGCGCCACGGCGTCGGCGATGTCGTTGAGCGGACCGCACGGGACACCCTGCGCGGTCAGCTTCTCGAACCACTCGTCCGCCGAGCCCGCGGACAGCGCCGCGGTGATGTCCCGGACCAGTTGCTCGCGATGCGCCACCCGTTGCGTGTTGGTCGCGTACCGCTCGTCGTCGGCGAGTTCGGGCACACCGACAACCTCGACGAGAGAGGCGAACTGACGGTTGTTCCCCACCGCCAGCACCAGCGGACGGTCGCCGGTCCGAAAGACCTCGTACGGCGCGATGCTGGGGTGCCGGTTGCCCATGGCCTGCGGGACGACACCGGCGCCCACATACCCCGACGTCTGGTTCGCGAGGGCGGACAGCAGCGACGACAGCAGGTTCACCTCGACCCGCTGCCCCTCCCCACTCCGGTCGCGGTGACGCAGCGCAGCCAGGATCCCGACCGCGGCGTGCAGTCCGGTGATGATGTCGACGACGGCCACCCCGACCTTCGTCGGAACGCCGGGTTCGGGACCGGTGATGCTCATCAACCCGCCGACGGCCTGGATGAGCAGGTCGTACCCGGGCAGGTTGTTCTCGCCGCCGAACCCGGTCACGGAGCAGTAGACGACGTCGGGATTGATCTCCCGCACGGCGTCGTAGCCGAGCCCGAGCCGGTCCATCGTGCCGGGAAGAAAGTTCTCCACCACCACGTCGGCCCGGGCGACCAGATCCCGCGCCTGCTGCAGGTCGGCGGGGTCGCGCAGATCCCAGGCGAAGGACCGCTTGTTGCGGTTGACGGACTGGAAGTAGGTGGACTCGTCGCCCACCCACGGCGGCCCCCACTGCCGGGTGTCGTCCCCGACGCCGGCGCGCTCGATCTTGACGACGTCGGCACCGAGATCGGCGAGCAGCATCGTGGCGTACGGCCCGGCGAGCACCCGTCCGAAGTCGGCGATCAGCAGGCCGTCCAGGGATGCACTTCTCACCGGAACGCTGCCTCGCCCGTCAGCGCCTTGCCGATCACGAGCTGGTGCACCTCGGACGTCCCCTCGTAGGTGAGCACGGACTCGAGGTTGTTGGCGTGGCGGATCACGGGGTATTCCAGGGTGATTCCGTTGGCACCGAGGATGGTGCGGCACTCGCGGGCGATGGCGATGGCCTCGCGGACGTTGTTCAGCTTGCCCGTGCTGACCTGCTCGGGGCGTGCCTCGCCGCGGTCCTTGAGACGTCCGAGGTGGTACGCCAGCAGGTGGCCCTTGCCGACCTCGAGGGCCATGTCGGCGATCTTGACCTGCGTGATCTGGTAGGCCGCGAGCGACTTGTCGAAGACCTGACGGTCCTGCGCGTAGGAGATGGCGGATTCGAGGCAGTCGCGGGCGGCGCCCATCGCACCGAAGATGATGCCGAACCGGGCCTCGTTGAGGCAGCCGAGCGGACCGGACAGTCCCGTGGCCTCCGGCAGCATCGCGGATTCGGGCAGCCGGACGTCCTCGAGCACGAGTTCCGAGGTGACGGACGCCCGCAGCGACATCTTGTGCTTGATCTCGGGAGCCGAAAAGCCGGGGGTGTCGGTGGGCACGACGAATCCGCGGATGCCGTCGTCGGTGCGCGCCCACACGACCGCGACGTCGGCGACGGACCCGTTGGTGATCCACATCTTCGTGCCGTTGAGGATCCAGTCGTCACCGTCCCGCTTGGCGTTGGTGCGCATCCCTGCGGGGTTGGAGCCGAAGTCGGGCTCGGTCAGGCCGAAGCAGCCGATCGCCTTGCCCGCCGCCATGCGGGGCAGCCATTCCTGCTTCTGATCTTCGCTGCCGTAGTGGTGGATCGCGTACATGGCCAGCGAGCCCTGGACGGACACGAGGCTGCGGATTCCGGAGTCGACGGCCTCGAGTTCGAGACAGGCCAGGCCGTACGCGGTGGCGCTCATGCCGGCGCAGCCGTATCCCTCGAGGTGCATGCCGAGCACGCCGAGTTCGCCCAGACCTTCCGCCAGTTCACGCACCGGCAGTGCCGCCGCTTCGAACCATTCGCCGATGTGGGGCCGGATCCTGTCGTCCGCGAATCGGCGCACGGTGTCGCGGATCGCGATCTCCTCGGTGTCGAGCAGCGAGTCGAGGGCGAACAGCTGGGACAGGGTCTGCGGGTCGGACATTGTTCCTCCACGGGGCCGGTGGGGCTGATGTGCAAACGTTCGCGAGAACGATTGCACGAACGATTTCGTCACGTAGACTAAGGCGCGTTCCGGCGGCCGTCAACCACGACGCCCGCCGGCCCCCGTCCCCGAGCGCGAGGATTGCCCGTGAACCTGCCGGATCGCCCGACACGCACCTCCGGGCGTCCGCCTACCCTCCGCGAGATCGCCGAACGCGCCGGCGTCCACGTGTCGACGGCATCCCGAGTGCTTCGCCAGCCCGAACCCGCCGACGGCTGGTCCGAGGCCGCGCTGCGGGTTCGTGAGGTGGCGGTGGAACTCGGCTACCAACCCAACCTGTGGGCTGCGAGCCTGCGGACCCGCAAGACCACCACCCTCGGCGTCGTCATGCCGCGACTGACCGACGGGGTGGTCGCAACCATGTTCCAGGGCATCGAGGAGACGGCCACGCAGGCGGGCTACTCGGTGCTGCTGTCGAGCCCACCCGACGACCTCGACGCCCAGCGCCGCGCCATCGAGTTCCTGGTCAGCAGGCAGGTGGACGGCCTGCTGCTGAGCAGCCTGCACAGCCCCGGCCGCGAGTTCGTCGACTCGCTGTCGGTGGGGGCGCTGCCGATGCTGCAGCTCAACCGGCACGCCGACGTGGGTCTGCCGTTCGTGTCCGGCGACGACCACCGGGGCGGTTACCTCGCCGGACGCCATCTCCTCGACCGCGGCTTCACCGAGGTTGCCGTCATCGCAGGCCCCGACCATGCGAGCACCTCCCGCGACCGCCTCGCCGGATTCCGCGACGCGCTGGCCGAGGACGGCATCGAACTCCGGCCGGATCGCGTCGTCCGCTCCGACTTCGACGTGTCCGGCGGTGTCGCCGCGGCCACCGTTCTCCTCGAGTCGGATTCGCGTCCCGAGGCGATCTTCACCGTCAGCGACACCATCGCGATCGGCGTCCTCGGCGTCGCCCGCGACCTCGGACTGCGGATCCCCGAAGATCTCGCGCTCGTCGGGTACAACGACATTCCGGTGGTCGCCCAGCTGCCGGTGCCGCTGACGACCGTCCGGTCACCCGCGCGCCTGATCGGCGCGACAGGTGTGCGTCATCTCCTGTCGATCATCGCGGGCAACGACGTGGAATCGGTGAAGCTCCCGGTCGAGCTGATCGAGCGGGCATCGACACGGAAGTAGTCAGAGCGTCGCCCGCAGTTCCCGTTTGAGCAGCTTCCCGCTCTGGTTGCGGGGCAGCTCGTCCACGAACACCACCTGCTTGGGCACCTTGAACGGCGCGATACGCTCCTTGACGTGGGCGATCAACCCGTCCGGTGTCACGCCGGCCGCGTCCTCCCGCAGCACCACCACCGCGGTGATCGCCTCGATCCACTTGTCGTCGGGCGTCCCGATGACCGCGACCTCGGCCACGTCCGGATGCGTGTAGACGGCGTCCTCGACCTCCCGCGACGCCACCAGGATGCCGCCGGTGTTGATGACGTCCTTGATGCGGTCGACGACGGTGATGTACCCCTCCGGGTCCCGCGTCACCAGATCGCCCGAGTGGAACCAGCCGTCACGGAACGCCTCCGCGGTGGCGTCGGGGTTGTCCCAGTACCCCAGACACAGCTGGGGCGAACGGTAGAGCACCTCACCGGGCGTGTCATCCGGAACGTCGTTGCCGTCGGGGTCCACCACCCGCGTCTCGACGAAGAACACGGCCTTCCCGCACGACGACGGCCGGTCCTCGTGTTCCTCCGGCTGCAGCACCGTGGCGAGCGGACCGATCTCGGACTGCCCGAAGCAGTTGTAGAAGCCGAGGTCGGGGTAGCGTTCGCGCAGCCTGTTCAGCACTGTCACCGGCATGATCGACGCGCCGTACTGGGCCTTCTTCAACGACGACAGGTCGCGGGTCTCGAGATCGGGGTGCCCGGCGAGCGGCACCCACACCGTCGGCGCCAGGAACAGCGAGCCGATGCGATCCGCCTCGATGCGCCGCAGGATCTCCGGAATGTCCGGGGTCTGCATCAGATTCACCGAGGCGCCCACCGACAGGTACGGCATCATGAACACGTGCATGCCGGCCGAGTGGTAGAGCGGCATGCAGATCAACGGATTGTCCCCCTCGCTCAGCGCGAGGGCGATCACGGAAGACACGTACTCGTGCACGAGGCCGCCGTGAGTCATCATGGCGCCCTTCGGCTTCGACGTCGTCCCGGACGTGTACAGCAACTGAGCCAGATCGGTGGACGCGACCGGCTCCGCGAGCACGGGGACGTCGCCGGAGCCGCTGCGGGCGAGCAGCGAATCTTCGGCGTCGCGCAGGGGAACCACGTGACGCAGGTCGAGGGCGCCGCGGACCGAGTCGAGCGTGCCCCTCAGCGCCGGGTCGACCAGCACGGCCGCGCTTCCGGACTGCGACACCAGATAGGTCAGCTCGTCGCCCTTGAGCGCATAGTTGACGGGGACGTGCACGAGACCCGCACGCGCGCAGGCCAGAAACCCGATCGTGTACGCGTCCGAGTTGGTGCCGTACGCGGCGACGCGCTCACCGGCCGACAGTCCGAGCGACTGCAGGTAGGCGGCCGCTCGGCTGACCGCGTCGTCGAGTTCACGGTACGTCCACGTGCGGTCCTCGAACGTCAGCGCCCTGCGGTCGGGGAACTTGGCGGCCGAGCGCCGCAGCACTCCGTCGACGGTATCGGTACGCGCATCCAGACTCATGCACGAAGGTTATAGGACGTCCAAGTACCTTGCCAGAGGTTTCGTGCTACCGCCCTGCAGGCACCAGCATCGGCGAATGCATGTCGTAGTACGTCACGTCGTCGGTCAGCCGGCCCTCCTCCTCGAACAGCGATCTCAGATCGTCCGGCACCTCCAACTTCTCGTGGGAACGGGCCTCCGCCTCGGACGTGAAGTACACCGCCTCGACGTACCCGCCGTCGCCGTACGTGCACAACGTTCCACCGAGGATCTCCGGACGCAGCTCATGAAGCTGGGGTTCGGCCTGTTCCAGCAGCTCCCGCATCCGACTCGCGTCGGTGGTGTGCCCTTCCATGACCTGAACGAATGTCGCGTCGTCCGAACCGCCACCCATCCACTCCATCACGTCTGGGCAGTCCATGAACGACACGGCACCCTCGAAGCACCGCTCGGTCTCCGCCCACCACGCGCCCTGCTCCGGACGCTCGCTGTTGCGCCGGGCGGCTTCGGCCGATTCGAACCGCGCGAGTGCGATGAACGTTCCGTCGTCGCACAATCCCTGGGTGCAGCCCAGGAAGCCCGTCGCTCCCGGGCGCACATCCTCCGTCCAGCGGTCCATGCACCGGCGTAGGCCGGCCTCGTCGGACACCTTTCCTTGAATAACCTGGATGAACATCGATAGTCACCTCCCGCGGGACGGTCGCCCCGCAGTGAGAACGATCTCGGTGACCGACCCGTCGCGGTCCACCGTCAGCGGGCACCGACGGCCCGCGGCCGCAGCCACTGCACACTTGATCCTTCGCCGGTTCGCTGGACCGCGCAATGCAGACAGCGTGCGCTATTTTCCCTGCCATTGCGGAGTGCGCTTCTCGACGAACGCCTGCATGCCCTCCTGGGCGTCGCACGTGATCGCGTTGGTGGCCATCGTCTCCGCCATCGCCGCGTAGGCCTCGTCCTGAGGGAGCTCGATCTGCCGGTAGAACGCCTGCTTGCCGATCTTCACCGTGAGCGGGCTGGCCTTCGTGATCTTCGCGGCGAGCGCCCGGGTCTGCGCATCGAGCTCCTCGGGCGCGACGACCAGGTTCACCAGCCCCCAGTCCGCGGCGGTCTCCGCCCCGATCGTCTCCCCCGTGAGCAGCATCTGCAGGGCGCGCTTACGTCCGATCGCGCGGCTGAGGGCCACCATCGGGGTGGAGCAGAACAGTCCGATCTTCACCCCCGGCGTCCCGAACACGGCGTTCGACGACGCGACGACGAGGTCGCACGAGGCGGCGAGCTGACAGCCCGCCGCGACGGCCGCGCCCTGGACGGACGCGATGACCGGTTGGGGGATGTCCTGCACCGCCTGCATCATCTCGACGCAGGTGTCGAAGATGGCCTGCTCGTCCTCGAGTGTGCGGCCGATCATCTCCTTCAGGTCGTGGCCCGCGGAGAAGACCGGTCCTGCAGCCCTGATGACGACGACGCGGGTGGTGTCGTCGTCGCCCAGCTTCCGGAGCGCCGCGGTGACGTCCCGCATGGCCTCGGACGACAGCGGATTGCGCTGTTCGGGGCGGTTCAGGGTGAGGAACGCGACGCCGGTGTCCGGCTCGGCAGTGATCTCGACGAAGTTCTCGGCAGTGGTCTCGACTAAGTTCTCGGTCATGACTACTGCCTACCACCCGTGAGTACTTGTTAACCGCCCGCGGTTAACAAGTACTCACGGGCGGAGCAATGCGGGCCCGCACCTCACCGAAGCCGATGCGGGTGCCGTTCGGGCCCGGTGCGGTGGCGGAGATGGCGATCTCGTCGCCGTCCTCGAGGAACGTGCGCTTCTCGTCCCCCACGACGACGGGCTCCTGACCACCCCACGTCAGTTCGATGAACGCGCCGCGCTGGTCCTTCTCGGGTCCGGAGATGGTGCCCGACGCGAACAGGTCGCCCGTGCTGGCGGCGGCGCCGTTGACCGTGGTGTGCGCGAGCATCTGCGCCGGCGACCAGTACATCTGCGCGTACGGCGGACGCGACACGACGTGCCCGTTCCACTCGACGGCCAGGTCGATGTCCAGGCCCCACTTCTCCTCGCCGCGCAGGTACGGCAGCGGCTGCGGATCCTGCATCGGGGTGTCGATGCGGGCCGCCTGGAGAGCGTCGAGGGGAACCACCCACGGAGAAATGGACGTGGCGAAGCTCTTCCCGAGGAACGGGCCGAGCGGTACGTACTCCCAGGCCTGGATGTCGCGGGCGGACCAGTCGTTCACGACGACCGCACCGAACACATGCTCCGCGAACTGATCCGGGGTGATGGTCTCCCCCAGCTTCGTCGGGACGCCGACGAGGAAGCCCATCTCGGCCTCGATGTCGAGGCGGCGGGACGGCCCGAAGTCGGGGGCGTCCTGAGCCGGGGTCTTGCGCTGCCCGCACGGCCGGATGACGTCGGTGCCCGACACGATGACGGTGCTCGACCGCCCGTGGTATCCGACCGGCAGGTGCTTCCAGTTGGGCATGAGCGGCTCGGAGTCGGGGCGGAACAGTCGTCCGAGGTTGGTGGCGTGATTCTCGGACGCGTAGAAGTCGACGTAGTCGGCGACGGCCACCGGCAGGTGCATCGTGACGTCGTCGACCGCGAACACCGCGGTGTCGGCGACGTCGCCCTGCACGAGTTCGGTGATCTGACTGCGGACCTCGGTCCAGCGGGCCCGGCCCTGCGCCATGAACGCGTTGAGGGTGGGCTGCGCGAAGACGTCGTCACCCAGTGTGGCGGCGAGATCCACGACGGAATCTCCCACCCGCACTCCGACCCGTGGGGCCGAGTCGGCGGTCGAGAACACGCCGTACGGCAGGTTCTCGATCCCGAAGAGGGAATCGGCGGGGATGTCGAGGGCGGTCATGCGTGGGCTCCTTGATCTGCGGAGGCGAGGGCGGAAGACGGCACAAGGTGCAGTGCGACGAGATCCTCGAGCGGCTCGATGATGCTGCACGTGCCGAAGGATCGGAAGGCGGTGCGAACGGCGCCGACGACGTCGACCGGGAGGTCCCCCAGTTCGCGGGCGAGCAGTGCGCCGTCACGTTGGGCGAGAGTGGCGGCCACTCGGTCGGCGCCGGCGCCGCCGAGTGCGTGCCGGGTGGCGAGCAGCACGTTGAGGAAACCGTGCTGTTCGAATCCCGTGTGCGGATCGGTGTTGCGGACGGCGTGGTGCAGTCCGGCCGTGGCCTTGAACGGAACGCCCGACGCGACGACGGTGACCAGGGCGGACGCGAGTTCGGTCTCGTCCGGGTAGGCCTCGGCGGCAACGCCTCCCGTGCGGAATTTGGCCGCGAACGGGCTACCGACGAGTGAGGCGAGGAAGTCGGGCCGGCGCTCGCCGCGCGGCACCTCGACGAACACGTCGAGTCCGGCGGTCAGCGTCTCGACGGCGTCCATCGCGGCGAAGAACTCCGCGGCCGTCTGTTCGGCGGGCACCGCGATCTCGAGTGCCACCGCGGTGGCACCGTCGATCTGTGCGAGGCGGTCGAGTGCGGGTTCGAGCGTGGCCGGGCCGCCGGGCAGCGTCAGGCTCAGCTCGAGCGCACCGGGTGTCAGTTCGCCCAGCCGGGCGACCGGAAAGACGAAGGGACCGACCAGGTCCGCGTACGGCGCCGACCGGTGCCTGGCGTGCGCGGGGAGCGCGTCGGGCAGGGCTGCGTTCCCGGGCGGGAATACGGCGGCGTCGTCGCAGAGGCCGGCGAACAGGGCGGGGATCACTGCTTCGGCCCCCGCCCTGCCCACGTCCACGCGTAGCCCGAGTCCTCGCAGGCCACTGCGCCCTCGCCGAGTTCGAGCGGACGGAACGTGTCGACCATGACGGCGAGTTCGTCGAAGAACTCGGCCCCGATGCTGCGTTCGTACGCGCCCGGCTGCGGACCGTGTGCATGGCCGCCGGGATGAATCGAGATCGAACCCTGGCCGATGCCGGAACCCTTGCGCGCCTCGTAGTCTCCGCCGACGTAGAACATGATCTCGTCGGAGTCGACGTTCGAGTGGTAATACGGCACCGGAATCGACAGCGGGTGGTAGTCGACCTTGCGGGGCACGAAGTTGCAGATGACGAAGTTGTTGCCCTCGAACGCCTGATGCGCCGGCGGCGGCTGGTGCACACGCCCGGTGATGGGCTCGTAGTCGGAGATGTTGAACGTGTAGGGGTAGAGGCACCCGTCCCAGCCCACGACGTCGAAGGGATGCTGCGGGTACACCATTCGCGTGCCGACGATCCCGTGCGACGTTCGGTGTTTGACGAGCACCACGACGTCCGTGCCCTCGACCTGGAGCGCGTCGGACGGCCCGTGCAGGTCGCGCTCGCAGTAGGGCGCGTTCTCGAGCAACTGACCGAACCGGGACAGGTAGCGCTTCGGCGGGACGATGTGGCTGTTGGCCTCCATCGCGTAGGCGCGCAACGGTTCCGGGCCCTGCGGGATCCAGCGGTGGGTCGTCGACATCGGGATCAGGACGTAGTCGCCCTGCTTCGCCTCGAGCGCGCCGAACACGGTTTCGACGGTGGCGGCACCGGATTCGACGTACACCATCTCGTCGCCGATCGCGTTGCGATACAGCGGCGACTCCTTGGCGGCGACCACGTAGGAGATGCGGACGTCCGCGTTGCCGAGGATCAACCGGCGTCCGGTGACCACGTCGGCGTCGGCCCAGACCGTGTCCGGGAACAGCTCGTGCAACTTCAGGTGCCGCGGCTTGAGCGGATGATTGGGAGTCGTGCTCTGGTCGGGCACCTCCCACACGGTGGCATCGACGATCGCCGACGGGATGTGGCGGTGGTAGAGCAGTGAGGAATCGGAGGAGAAGCCCTCTTCTCCCATCAATTCCTCGAAGTAGAGCTGACCGTTGTCGTCACGGTGCTGGGTGTGCCGCTTGGGCGGGATGTTGCCCACGTGCCGATAGAACGCCATGACCGGCCTCCCTAGAAGTGCGTGTTCGTAGTAGTAAACACATTAACTAAATTGTAGGCGTGATGGCAAGCACAGATTTTCAGGGAGGCACAGCAGGGTCAGTTACGCCCGCGCACGTCGAACTGGCTGCGATTGGTGATCAGCTTGTCGAGCAGCATGACGAGAATGCGCTGCTCCGGTTCGGTGAGAACACTCGCCCAGGCATGTTCCCGCTCGTTCTGCTCACGGTAGATCTCACTGATCTCACTCCGGCCCTTCTCGGTGAGCGACAACTGGACGGACCGGCCGTCCCGCTCGTCCGGGGTCCGTTCCATCAGACCACCACCGACCAGCGTCTTCGTCAGATTCGAGACGGCAGCCCTGCTCATACCGGTGAGCCTGGCCGCAGTCTTCGACTCGACGGGTCCGGCCAGCCACGTCACGAACATCAGCCGGAACGCCGACCACGACAGGCCACGCGGACGGTGGATCGACGATTCCAGGTCGTATGTCACCACGTTCGACGCGCGGTTCAACGTCAGGAGGACCTGGGTGGCGAGTTCGTGCGTCGAGCCGTATTCCGTGCTCAGGCGCCTGTTCGCCAGTTCGATGAACGACCAGAAGTCGAGGCTGTCGGGCACCTCGACGGGCGCCGGCACTGCGTCATCGGTCATGGAGGAACCCTATCGCCAGCGGGCGGCGGGCCCAGCGCCCGCCACCTCCGCTTTTAGTATATCTATGAACTAGATGATGCAGTTGCTTCTTCCAGTTCGACCGGTTCCTTCTTCGGGATCTTCAGGAACGCGAGCATGACGGCACAGATCAGCAGGCACCCGATCGGGAAGTACAGGACGATGGTGACGTTGTCGGCGGTGGCGTTCTTTCCGATGACGTACGGGCCGAAGAATCCGCCCATCGCGGCGATCGTGTTGATGGCCGCGAGACCGACGGCCGTCTCCGCCCGGGTGAGCACCTGCGCCGCCATCGCCCAGTACGGCGCCATGTATCCGAGCACACCGACCGCCACCATCGACAGCGACGTCAACGCCAGCACCGGCGAGTGCCGGAAGAGGATGGTACCGAACAACCCGACAGCGGCCAGGATCATCAGCCCGATGACGACGAGCTTCCGCTCGCCCGTTCGATCCGAGTAACGGCTGATCAGCAGCATTCCGGCAGCACCGACCACGAACGGGATCGCGCCGAGGAATCCGATGTTGGTGGCAGAGTAGCTCGGATCCATCTGCTTGACGATCTGCGGCAGGAAGAACGTGAAACCGTACAGCCCGCATGCTGCGAACAGGTTCGCGACGGCGTTCAGCGGTCGTCGACGCCGCCCGCGCGCTCGGCAATCTGCTGCGCTGACCCGTGAGTACTTATTAACGCCCGGCGGTTAATAAGTACTCACGGGCGCGTCAGCGCTCGTAGCCCTTCCGCATGTCGTCGACGATGCGCGGGCGGTCGAGGGACGAGGGCTCGAGTTCGCGGCGGGGACGGTCGCGCGGGAAGATCGCGGACGCGGCGAGGGTCGGCTCGTCGAGGAAGCGCAGTTCGGGGACGTCACGGGGTAGGCGCAGGGCCGGTGGTTCGGGTCCGCGCCGGGCGAGGACGTAACCCCAGTCCCCGAAGCTCGGCACCAGCACGTGATACGGGGTGACGGCCAGACCCGCGGACGCGACCGTCGACGTGGTGCGCCAGTACGCGTCCGGCGTCGAATAGGGGCTTCCCGACTGCACCACCATCAGTCCGCCGGGGTTCAGTGCGGCGGCGGCGAGACCGTAGAACTCGGTGGAGTACAGGCGCCCGAGCGCCGGGGTGTCCGGGTCGGGGAGGTCCACGATGACGGCGTCGAATCCGGATTCGGGTGCGTCGCGTAGCCACCGGAACGCGTCGTCGAGGACTACGTGCACGCGCGGGTCCTGCAATGCTCCCTGATTCAGCCTCGACAGCCGGGTGTTCGCGAGTTCGATGACCGCTGGATCGAGTTCCACCTGCACGATCTCCTGGACCCCGGGAAGTCGCAGGACCTCTCGTGCGGCGAGGCCGTCGCCTCCGCCGAGGATGAGTACCCGCTTCGGGTCGTCCGCCATCGCTGGGTACACCAGCGATTCGGTGTACCGATGTTCGTCGACGCTGGAGAACTGGAGGTCGCCGTCGAGGAAGAGCCGCACGTCTCCCCCACGCTCGGTGACCACGATCTCCTGGTACTGCGACCTTTCCGCGGCAATCACCGGATCGGTGTAGAGACGTTGCCGCGACGTGGTCTCGATGCCGTCGGCGCGCACCAGGAGCACCGCGATGCACGCGGCGGCGACGAGTAGCGCCACGACGGCGAGCAATCGGGTGCGCAGACTCAGCTGCCACCGCAGCAGGATCAGCGCCACGACCGCGGCGGCAACGAGATTGACGATGCCGGTGATTGCGGCGCCGCGGATCATTCCGGCGATCGGCAGCAGGACGAACGGCCAGAGCAGGCCCCCGACCAGGGCGCCTGCGTAGTCGGCGGCGTTGAGGTTTGCCAGGACCTTTCCGGTGCTCTCGGCGTCGGTGTCGCTGCGGCCCGATTGCAGCAGCGTCATCAGCAACGGCACCTCGGCGCCCACCAGCACACCGATCAGTGCGGTGGCGAGCACCAGAACGATTGCGCTGGAACCGAAGAACGTGAACGTCACGTACAGCGTCACCGCACTGAACCCGCCGACGAGTCCGAGGACGATCTCGACGACCACGAACGACGCGGCCGCGGTGGAGAGCAGCGGCTTGGCGGCGAGGGCACCCACCCCGAGTGCGGCCACGAACCCCGCGACGATCAGCGACGTCTGGGTGATCCCGCCGCCGGTCAGACTGACCGACAGTGTCAGCAGGGCCAGTTCGTAGATCAGCCCGCACGCAGCACACGCGGCCACCGCGGCGAGCAGGAACGCCCTGGCCCGCCCGCCGAGCGCTCGGGTGGTGGAGGTATTCGGCTCTGCCGCTGTGGTCGTCACGAGATCAGGTGAGTGCGGCGGCGTTCACGAGGCCGATGGCGAAGAGGCTCGCACCGACCGCCCATGCGGCACCGCACATCTGCGGGTTCCCGACCAGGCCGACGAGTTGCCCGGGAAGCAGCACATTCATGAGCCGCAGCGCGATGACCTGCAGCAGTACACCGAAGAGGCCGTAGACCGCGGAGTCGGCGAGTCCCTGCGCGAATCCGTCGGAGCTGGTGAGGATCGCAGTGACCACGACGACGGCGAGGGCGAGATGGTTCGACGCCAGCAGGATTGCCGCGTTGGGGTTCTTGTCGACGTACACCTGGTGCCGGAGATTTCCGGGGGTGGCGAGGTCGAGTACCGCGAAGCCGACTCCGAGGACGGCAATGCCGATGACGAAATACGCCAGGGTGCCGAGCATGCCGACGGCGAGCATTCCGACGTCGACGCTGCCGATTTCCGTTGCTGCCGCCGTGTAGGTGGTGTTCACGCGCTTCTCCCGAGTCGAGTGTTCTCTGTCATTTCGCGCTCCCGGATCCGCCGCTGCCGCTGGCGCCGCCCGCCGGTGAACCGGGGTTGAAACCGGGCCCCAGATAGGCGAACCCGCCGCTTCGGTAGCGTCCGTCGATGTCTTCGACGCGGACGAGGCTGCCGCCACCCGGTCCGGCGCTGACCGTGACGATGTCGTCGTCGTAGCGTAGGTATTCGCTGCCGCCGTCGGCCTTCCGCGCCGCCGGTTCCTCCTCGGCTACGATGTTCGAGACGGTCGTCCCCACTGGATCGGTGGACGTGTACGTCTTCGCGTCGCCTGCGGTGTTCTGCAGGGCGTAGGTGTCGGCGATGTAGTCGCGGACGCCGCCGCCGCACGCGGTCGCGACAAAAACGAGGAGCAGCATCGGGGCGAGCCGCACGCGCGCACTGAACGGGGTCACGGCTGCCACCTGCTTCGAGTTTTCACGATCACCCCACCCTTGTCTCCCGGGTACAGATGCCAGGTCTGCCAGGCCCATCCGCCCGTATCCTCACGCGTTGCCGTGAGCGCTGTCAGTGCGGTGTGGTCGCCGGGGAACGCCCCGCAGATCCACCCGACCACTTCGGTGGCCTGGCGCCGCAGCCAGTCGGCGGTCTGCTCCAGGTGGATGCGGTCGACGGTGTCGGTGGTCGAGTCGAACCGGTACCCGCTCGCGCTGTCGGATACCGGCAGTGGCCTGCCGCCGGCCCGGACCGCGTCGCACGACACCTGTTCGGTGATCCGGCTGCCCGCAGCGGATGCCGTCACCGCATGCGATGCCCCGAGAACTGCGAGTGTCACTCGGTCGTCACCGTGCGTGATGGTGAGTTCGGCAAGCGGAAGGGGTGTTTCGGCGTTCACGACGAGACCGAGCGCCTCGGCAGACACATCGCGCGACTCGATGTCGAGAACGTGCAGTGTCACTGCGACGGACCGGAATGGATCACGGTGAGTTCACCGCGCGTGACGGCGCGCCCCGTGGAGACCTCCCACGACTGCGTCCGCGCCCAGCGCTCGAAGGACAGCAGGCCGGTCTTGTCGGCCGTCTCGTAGTCGGCGTAGTCGACGACGCCCTGGGGTGCGGTTCCGGTGGTTCCTTCGGCGGTGAACGAGGCGGTGCCGCGCTCGATCTGCCGGTGCACCCTGTCGTCGAGGATCACATCACCGTTCGGTTCGAGCCCCGTGCCCTCGCGGCGCATCCACAGCGTCATCTCGAGGTTGCCCTCGTCGTTCTCGACGGTCAGCCATCGCTGACCGGTCGACCCGTCGAGGAGGTGTTCGTGCCAGATGTACCCCTCTTCGAGGGTGATGGTTCCGCGCACGACGTGGTCGATTCCCGCGTACGTGATGATGTCGCCGACCCCGATCTTGTACGGGTCATAGACCTCCGGGTAGTCGGCGAGCGGATCGACCCTGGCAGCACGAGCGGAGTTCTTCCCGCCCCGATTCCGCAGGATCAGAACGATGCCCACGATCACGACGACGATCAGCAGCAGCACTAGCAGCGTGGTCAACAGTCTCTCCTGGTCAGCGGCTCCGGCACGGGAGACCGGCACCTGGCCCCCACCAGTCAGTCACCTTACTGTGCGCCGCAGACCCGCACACCTGGCGATTGCAGACGCAGGTAGCAAAGGCTAGCCTAACCGAATGCGCGAGAGCTGGGGGACGCGGAACGCTGTCGTTCACCGAGATCCGTGCGGCACACGTCCAGGCGTCGACAAGACCGACAGTGAGGAACCATATGGCCATCCCGTCCATTTCGACCTACTCGATCCCGGAGATCCACGAGGTCCCCGAATCGAAGGTGACCTGGCGCCTCGACCCACGACGTTCCGCACTGCTGGTCCACGACATGCAGAATTACTTCATCGACGCATACGACGTGCAGTCGGAGCCGATGTCGACCGCGATGGCAAACATGGTCCGGATCCGCGAACTCTGCACTGACGCCGGGATTCCCGTGATCTACACGATGCAGCCGGGCGACCAGCATCCGTCGCGTCGCGGCATCCTCGCCGACTTCTGGGGCCCCGGACTGACTTCGGGTCGCGACACCGAAGTGGTCGAACCGCTCGCCCCCCGCGAGGGCGACATACAGGTGACCAAGTGGCGGTACTCGGCCTTCCAGCGCACCGACCTCCGGCAGTTGCTCGGCCACCACGGTCGTGACCAGCTGATCGTGACGGGCGTCTACACGCACATGGGCTGCATGCTGAGCGCCGCCGAGGCGTTCATGTCGGACGTTCAGCCGTTCCTGGTCTCCGACGCGACTGCGGATTTCAGCCGCGACGAGCATCTCATGGCGCTCACCTACGCGGCGAAGCGCTGCGGTTCGGTGACCACCACGGATGCGCTGGTCTCCGCGCTCTCCCCGCTCGAAGTCGGCTGACCCCACCACTGGGTATGTGGTTAGGCTAACCTGACACGTCGAGTAGCTGCATGCCCGAGCACGCCCGCACGACGACAGCATCAGGAGCGCTTGTTAGATGTCCCTTTCGATTTCGTCACCGTCCGCCGCGGCCACCGGCGAGGACACGGCCGACGCCTGCTTGACCGCTGCCCAGCGCGAGCTGTGGGCCGGGCACCATCTCGACCCGACCCGGTCGGCCTTCAGCACGGCCGAATACGTGGAGGTCGCCGCCCCCGTCGACATCGAAGCTCTCGCCGCGGCAGTACGCACGGTGACCGAGGAAGCCGAGGTGCTCTCGGTCCGCTTCGAGGCCGAACCCGGTGCCGATTCGGCCGACGTCGTCCAGGTGCACGACCGTCGCCACGCACCCGAACTCGAACGTCTCCAACTCGACCGGGCTGCTGCCGTGGAGTGGATGCGCGAGGACGTGCGCCGACCACTCGACTTCGACTCCGCTCCCCTCGTGCGCACGGCACTGATCACGACCGAATCCGGTGTGCTCTGGTATCTCCGCGCCCCGCACGTGTTGCTCGACGCGTACGGGTATTCGCTGCTCACCCGCCGCGTGGCGGCGCTGTACGCGGCCCGGCTCGCGGGCACCGAACCCCGGCCGGCCAAGTTCCCGCCGTTGCGGGCGCACGTCCGGGCCGCACGGGAATTCGATGCGGCGGCCCCGGACACCGGCGCGCCGCAGTCCGCCTCGCGTCCGGTCGGCTTCAGCGACACGGTGCGCCGGGCCGCCCCCGACCCCCATCGGCACACGATCCCGATCGAACCCGGAGTGGCGAAGACTCTGCGCGAGGCCGCCACCGCGCAGGCGACCACGTGGGCGGAAGCGGTCTATGCGGCCGCTGCCGCATACCTGGGCGCCCACACGGGGGCCGAAAACATTCAGCTCCGCGTTCCGGTTCTGGCACGTCAGGGCATCGAGCTGGCGTCGCCCGTGACGGCCACGAACATTGTGCCGCTCCGGATTCCGCTCGACGCACGACCGACGTTCGGCGACGTGATCGGCCGGGTGGCCACCGCGCTGTCCGAGACGCGACCGTTCCACCGCGTCCGGGACGCCGGTAGCCGCGCCACCGGCGGAGCGGTGGTGAACGTCAAACCGTTCGCCGCCAGAATCGCTTTCGGTCCCACGTTCGGGGCGGTGCATCAGCTTGCCACCGGTCCGGTGGAGGACGTGGTGATCTCCGTCTCGGGCGCCGGGGACGAGCTCACGCTCGAATGGGCCGGAAATCCCGAGGTCTATACGGACGACGAGATCCGGGAGCACGCAATCCGATTCGCGCACTACCTCCGAACCATCTCCGTGGCAGCAGAACCCGTCTCCGTAGTGGACGTCTGCGCTCCCGACGAACTGCACCTGTGGCGGTCCGCCGCCGGCCTCGACCGGACCCCCGGCACGGCAGCGGTGCTTCCGGACAGCATCGTCACAGCCTTCCTCGCCCAGGTGTGCACCCACCCGGACCGCGTCGCGGTGAACGATCTGCCGTATCGGGAACTCTCGAACCGCAGCGCCGCCCTGGCCCGGCAGCTGAGGTCGGCCGGCGCCGGGCGCGGCGCGGTCGTGGCCGTGAGCCTGCCCCGCGGCACCGATCTGATCGTCGCCATCCTCGCGATTCTCCGCAGTGGCGCGACCTACCTGCCGATCGATCCGTCGTCCCCGGCCGAGCGCGCCCGGTTCATCCTGCGGGATGCGCAGCCGTCGCTGGGAATCGGATCCGCCGATCTGCTCGGCGACCTCCCCCGAGTCGAGGAGGACGCGGAACCGTCGGTCGTCACCGACCTCGAGAATTCGGTGCGCGCGGACGACATCGCGTACATCATCTACACGTCCGGATCCACCGGTGTGCCCAAGGGCGTGCCGATTCCGCACCGTAACGTGATGCGGCTGTTCGACGTGTCCCGCGAATGGTTCACGTTCACCGAGGACGACTGCTGGCCCCTTCTGCACTCGTATGCGTTCGACTTCTCCGTCTGGGAGATCTGGGGTGCGCTGCTGCACGGCGGCCGCCTCGTCACGGTCGACGAGGCCACCCTGACGTCACCGTCCGACCTCGCCGCCCTTCTCGTCGACGTGGGTGTCACGGTGCTGAACCAGACGCCGTCCGCGTTCGGGCATCTCGTCGACGCTCTCGTCCGCGCGGACTCGTTCGACCGGCTGCGACTGCGGTACGTCGTGTTCGGCGGTGAGGCTCTCGATCCTGCCGTCCTGCGAGCCTGGTTCGCCGCGACCGGTCCGGAGGCGGGAACCGAGCTGGTCAACATGTACGGGATCACCGAGACCACCGTGCACGTCACCGCCACGAAGGTCACCGCCGCCGACGTGGTGGACATCGGGGTTCCGCTCGGCGACCTCCGCACGTACGTCCTCGGACCGGGACTGCGTCCAGTGCCGTCCGGCGTCACCGGCGAGATCTACGTGTCCGGTCCCGGACTGTCCCCGGGCTACCTCGGGCGTCCCGACCTGACGTCGGGACGGTTCGTCGCCGACCCGTTCGCACCGGACGGGACGCGCATGTACCGGACCGGCGACCTCGCACGCTACGACGCGACCGGCGCTCTCCACTACCACGGCCGCGTCGACGACCAGATCCAATTGCGCGGTTACCGTGTCGAACTCGGCGAGATCGCCGCCGCCATGACTGCGGTGCCCAACGTGCAGGCGGCGGTGGCCACGGTGCACGAGCAGGCCGGCGGCGACCAGCGGATCGTCGGGTACGTCGTGCCCCGGCCGGGTGCCGAGCACGACGCCGTCGAGGAGCAGGTGCGCGCGCACCTCGTCCGGTCCCTTCCCGGGTACATGACGCCGTCCGCACTGGTGACGCTCGACCGGTTGCCGTTGACCCACAACGGCAAGGTCGACAAGGACGCGCTGCCCGCCCCCCGTTGGCTCGGACAAGTCGGCGACACACCGCGGACCGACACCGAAGCCCGGATCCTTCCGCTGTTCACCTCGGTGCTCGGCGCCGAGCAGGTCGGCGTCCACGACGACTTCTTCGCACTCGGCGGCAACTCGCTCCTCGCCGCCGCCCTCGTGTCGGCGATCACCGCGGAACTGGGTGTCTCGCTGCGGGTCACGACGATCTTCGAGAATCCGACCGTGGCCGCTGTGGCCGCCCAGTTGGAGGACGCCGGAGAGCGGGTGGCGGCCAGCAGGCCGTCCCCGCGGGACCTCCCCGAGGGAACGCCGGTGCCGTTGTCACCGGCGCAGGAACGCCTGTGGTTCCTCGACAGCGCGGCCGGTGGCGGAACGTACCTGCTGGCGTTGGCCGTCGACTTCGGGGAGGGCATCGAACCCGACGCCCTGTCCGCGGCGCTCGCGGACGTCGTGACCCGGCACCAGTCGCTGCGGACGGTGTTCCCCCTCGTCGACTCGATGCCGCACCAGGTCGTGCTGCCCGCCGCCGATGCGAAGGTCCGGCTCGAACGTGTCGACAACGTCGGCAACATCGAGGGACACATCGCGGCGATGACCACGGTGGGTCTCGGACTCACCGATCAGCCGCCGCTGCGGGCGGTGCTGTACGAACCGCAGCACACGCTGGTGTTGTTGATGCACCACATCATCGGCGACGAATGGTCGCAGTCGAAGCTCCTCGACGATCTCGCGTTCGCCTACAACGCGCGACGCGCCGGCCGGGAACCGGGGTTCACGCCGCTGCCGTTGCAGTACCCCGACGTCGCCGTGTGGCAACGCGAGCGCATCGGCGCGGGCCCGGACGACGCGACCCGGTTGCTGACCGGCCAACTCGACTACTGGCGTGAGCAACTCGCCGGTCTGCCGCTCGAACTGGGCTGGCGCACCGACCGCCCCCGACCGGCCCTGCCCACCAACCGCGGTGCGAGCGTCCACCGCACGCTGTCGCCGGCGCTGCACGCGGCCGTCGAGTCGCTCGCCGCCGAGCGGCGCGCGAGCTTCTTCATGATCGTGCACGCCGCCGTGGCCGTGCTGCTCGAAAGGCTGGGCGCCGGCGAGGACATCGCCCTCGGCGTGCCCGTCGCGGGTCGCAGTCATCCCGACCTCGACGCCATGGTGGGTTGCTTCATCAACACGGTGGTCCTGCGGACCGACGTGTCGGGCGACCCGACGTTCGACGAACTGCTGGACCGGGTCAGGGCCGTCGACCTCGACGCCGTCGACCACGCCGACGTGCCGTTCAACCGCATCGTCGAACTCGTCAATCCCCCACGCTCATCGGCCCGCCACCCCCTGTTCCAGGTGATGCTGTCGCACTGGAAGCAGGGCGGCGCGGCGGAGCGATTCGACGGGACCACCGCCGCCGTGCGGATGCTCGACGCGACGTCCGCGAAATTCGATCTTGCGCTGCGCTTCCAGGAACGTCCGGACAGCGGCGGGGTCGACGTGACGTTCGAGTACTCCACCGAACTCTTCGATGCCGCGACCGTCGAATCCCTCGCCGACCGCCTCGCCGTGGTGATCGAGCGCCTCGTCGAGCACCACGAGCAGCGGATCGCCCGGCTCGACATCCTGACCCCGCAGGAGCGGGGCCGGGTACTCGGCGAATGGTCCCACGCGGAGCACTCCATCCCGGCCCGCACCTTCGACGAGTACTTCTCGGCGCAGGTAGCGGAGACACCCGACGCCGAGGCCCTCGCCGTCGGCGCGAGTGTGCGGCCCGCGGTCTCCCTCACCTACCGGCAGCTCGACGAGCGAGCGAACCGGATTGCCCACCTGCTGATCTCGCGTGGCGCCGGCCCCGGCGACGTGGTCGCGATCGCCCTCGACCGTTCCGCCGAACTGATCGTCAGTGTTCTCGCGGTGCTGAAGAGCGGTGCCGCGTACCTTCCGGTCGACCCGACGTACCCGGTCGACCGGATCGCGCACATGCTCGCCGACGGCGCACCGGTCGCGATTCTCACCTCCTCCCTCGGTGTGCCCGACCGCACCCCGCTGGGCACCGACGTGCCGCTCCTCGACCTGGACGATCCGGACCTGCAGGCCCTGCTCGACGCCCAGCCGGTCACGGCTCCCACGGACGCCGACCGGAGCAGGCCGCTGCAACTCGACGACGCCGCGTATCTCATCTACACGTCCGGTTCGACGGGCGTGCCCAAGGGCGTCGTCGTCCCCCACCGGGGCATCGCGGACCTGTTGTCGCTGCAGTCGGACGTGATCGGCATGGACCACAGCACCCGTGCGCTCCACTTCTCGTCCATCAGCTTCGACCTCGCGTTCTGGCAGATCATGTGGGGTGTGCTCTCGGGCGGAACGCTGGTGGTCGCGACGGACGCCGACCGTGTCCCCGGTGAACCGCTCGCCCGCGTCATCAACGAACACGACGTGAACTTCGTCGGCGTGCCACCGTCTTTCGCCGCCGCGTTCCCGCCGGAGCATCCCATCCCGGACGGCGTCGACCTGATGCTCGGCGCCGAGAAGCTCACACCTCAGCTGATCGAGCGGTACGCACCCGGACGCCGGCTGTTCAACGCGTACGGACCCACCGAGTGCACGGTCAACGCCACCCTGGCCCTCGTCGAACCGGGACACGAAGGTCCCGTCCCCATCGGCGTCGTCGATCCGGGCAAGCACGCCTACGTCCTGGACCACGCGCTGCGGCCGGTGCCACCGGGCGTGTCCGGCGAGCTGTATCTCGCTGGCGACAGCGTCACCCGGGGATACCGCAACCAGAGCCCCAAGACGGCGGAACGCTTCATCGCCGACCCATTCGCCGAGTCGGGCGGTCGCATGTACCGGACGTCGGATGTGGTGTGGTGGGGCCGGGACGGTCAGATCTACTTCACCGGCCGCGCCGACTCGCAGGTCAAGGTGCGCGGATTCCGCATCGAACTCAACGAGATCGAGGCCGTGCTGTCCGGCGATCCGGACGTCGAGCACATCGTCGTCGTGGTCCGCGAGGACCGCCCGGGCGATCAGCGGCTGGTCGCGTACGCCACGTCGGTGCCGGGCGGGCGGATCGACCCCGACCAGTTGCACCGCCGTGCCGCAAGTCGGTTGCCGGACTACATGATCCCGGCCGCGTTCATCGCCGTCGACGAGTTCCCCACCCTTCCCAACGGCAAGCTCGACCAGTCGTCGCTTCCCGTGCCGCACCTCTCGCTGCAGGTGTCCGAGCGCGGGCCCCGCACGGCGCGCGAAGAGGTGCTGTGCCAGCTGTTCGCGGAGGCGCTCGGTATCGAGCGGGTCGGCATCGACGACAGCTTCTTCGACCTCGGTGGCCACTCGCTGATGGCGGCCGGGCTGATGAGCGCGATCTCGAAGCGGTTGTCCGTGACCGCGACGGTGGCCTCGCTGTTCGCGGCGCCGACCGTGGCCCAGCTGGCCGGCCGGCTCGACGACGATCACGACGCCGACGCGCTGGCCGTCCTGTTGCCGTTCCGCACCGAGGGGTCGAAGCCACCGGTGTTCTGCTTCCACCCGGCCGGCGGAATCAGCTGGGGCTATTCGGGCCTGCTGCGGCACATCGACGACGACTACCCGCTGTACGGCGTGCAGGCCTCCAACCTGTCGACGTCCAAGCGGCCGCCGGAAACGCTCGAGGACATGGCCGCCGAATACATCGAGCACATGCGGACTGTGCAGCCAGAGGGCCCGTACCACCTCCTCGGGTGGTCGCTGGGCGGCGTCGTCGCGCACGCCATCGCCGGTGCCCTGCAGAACCAGGGTGAGGAACTGGGCATGCTCGTCCTGCTCGACTCCTTCCCGTCCGACGCGTGGGCCTCGATGCCGACAGAGCAGGACGCGCTCGCCGCGCTGCTCTACATGGTCGGCTACGACCCGGAACCGCTCCTCGCCTCCAACACCGAGCCGCACCGCGGCGGTGGCCTCGACCGGCAGCAGGTAATCGACATCCTGCGCGGCGAGGGCAGCGCCCTCGCCGGGATCAACGAGCACACACCAGCCGCGATGATCGACAACTTCGCGAACGCCGTGCGCCTCGAATCCGAACCCTCACAGATCGTCGTGGACTCCGACATGCTCTTCTTCACTGCGGCCAGGAATCCTGCCACCGCGGCGACGTACGACTTGTGGCAGCCATTCCTGAACGGCACCATCGTCAACCACGACCTCGACTGCAAGCACAAGGACATGACTCAGCCGCGCTGGATCGGCGAAGTCGGCTCCGTCGTGAACGAGGCTCTCGTCTCGTTCGGCTCGCGCATGAACCCCATCAACAGAGAACAGGGAGATCGATGAAAACGTCCGGAAGATACTGGCGTAGAGCCGGAATCGTGATGATGGCGGCAACCGCGTTGTTCGCGGGTGCCTGCAGCGAGTCGAATTCCGACTCGACCGACGCGGCGGGATCCGCCACCGGACAGGCCGACGCCTCGGCCTTCCCCGTGTCGATTCCGTCGGCGCTCGGCACCGCCGAGATCACGGAGGCTCCGCAGCGAGTCGTCACGCTCGGCTGGGGCAGCGAGGACGCGGCACTGTCGCTCGGCGTCGTGCCCGTCGCCGTGCAGAACATGAAGTCGGACACGGGAACCGACGACGGCCTGCTGCCGTGGTCGCGGGCGAAGCTCGAAGAGCTCGACCCGAACGCGGAACCCACGTTGCTGACGGCGTCGAGCAAGGAGATGCCGTACGAGCAGATCGCGGCACTCGACCCCGACGTGATCCTGGCCGTGCACTCGGGCGTGAACCAGGAGCAGTTCGACAAGCTGTCGGCGATCGCCCCCACCGTGGCGTACCCGGAGCGTCGCTGGGCGACCAGCTGGGAAGACCAGATCACGACCGTCGGCAAGGCCCTCGGCCGGTCGGCACAGGCCGAGGCACTGGTGACCCAGACGCAGGACACCCTCGCGCAGGCGAAGTCGCAGCACCCCGAGTTCGCCGGGAAGACGGTGGCATTCGGTAGCGGCACCGAGCCGGGATCGTACAACTTCTACTTCGACACCGATCCTCGCCTGAAGATGCTGGCAAGCCTCGGTTTCACGGTCGATCCGCTCGCCCAGCAGCTGCGGGAGAGCAGTGACCAGACCAAGTTCGCGGCTCCCGTCAGCCTGGAACTGCTGCCGACGTACAAGCCGGACGTGCTGCTCGCCTGGTACCTGTCGCCCGAGTTGCAGAACGAGGTGCAGTCGAACCCGCTGTTCGCCGGGGTCAAGGCCGTGCGCGACAACGCCTACGTCGGTCTGACCGATCCGCCGCTGGTGTTCGCGTCGAGTTCGCCGAACGTGCTCAGCGTGCCGTGGCTGCTGGACAAGCTGCTCCCGCAGCTGTCGCAGGCCGCGAACAACGCTCAGGCCAGCTAGTTCCCAACTGACCGCGTCACTGTGCCGCTGCCGAGAGGTCGTCCTCTTCGGCAGCGGCACTGCTGTAGGTGCGCAACCCCTTCAACGTCAGCGCGAGCACCGCCAGCACCACGATGCCGCCCGCACCGTAGAGGAGGAACGCCTCACGCGGCCCCACGGCGGCGCCGACGGCGCCGGCGACGAGCGCTCCGGCGGCCGAGCCCGTGGAGATCTGGGCACCCCACACGCCGGCGACGCGTCCGCGGTACTCCTCGGGGGTCTCGGTCTGGATGACCGCATACCGGAGGATGTCGCCGAGCACGCGGCCGAAGCCGTGCGCGGCGAGTCCAAGGAACGTGACCGCGATCATCGGGACGGCGCCGACGCCGATCAGCCCGGCCGACGCGATCATGGCCGCGAGGAACACGACCAGGCCACCGCGACGAGCCGTTCCCGTCCAGCCGCTCGTGAGTGATCCGGTGAGGGCGCCGACGGCGGGGGCGCTGTAGAGCAGTCCGGTGGCCGCCGGTCCGGCGTGGAGGACCTGGCTCGCGTAGGCGGGCAGCAGCACGTTCCAGCCGGTCAGCATCATGGCGCAGAATCCGACCAGGAGCGTCCCGCCGACCACGGAGTCCTTGGCGGCATAGGTGAATCCGCTGGCGATCGACCGCAGCGGACTCTCGGTGTTCTTGACCGGTGGCGGCAGCGATGGCAGCCGGGCGATGCAGTATGCGGTGATTCCCGAGGACACCGCGGCCAGAACGTAGTTGGTGCCCACAGATGTCGCCGCGATGATCACACCACCGATGGCAGGCGATGCGACCGTGCCGAGGTCGGCCATCACGGTCATCAGGGCACCGGCGGCGGCCATCTTGTCCTTGGGGAGCAGCGACGGGATCACCGCCATCAGCGCGGTCGCGGAGATACCGCCCGCCAGGCCCTCGATCACGCCACACAGGTAGATGATCCACAACTGGGGTGTGGGGAGGAACGCATTGACCGCGAGGATCGCGAACGCCACGCCCGCCGCGGCACGGGCGAGGGAGATGACCGGTCTGCGGTCGTACCGGTCGGCGATCACGCCGCCGAACAGGGTGCCGATGAACACCGAGGAGCCCACGACGATGCTCGCCGCGCCCACTGCCAGTGTGGAATTCGTCATGTCGTACACCTGCAGCGGCACCGCCACCAGCAGCAGGCCCAGACCGAAGATGGAAATCGTGCGGGCAATGAAGATGTATCGGAACTCGCGACTCGTCCGTAGAGGGGTCAAGTCGATTGCATATCGCGATAATCCGGCCATTGCCATCCATTCACATTCGGTTGCAACAGCTCTCCGTTTCGCCGTTTGCGTGGAGAGCAACTATGCTTAGGCTTCACTAACCCAGCAACCTACCCCATGTCGTCGAATCGGCTCAACGGGCCGTGGTTCGCACGACGCACCGGAGGATGATAGTGAGTTCCGCTCCCAGCACAGTTCCGACCCGCGACCGAATCCGCGCCGACGTAGCCGACGTGCTCGACGTCCCGGTCGCCGAGATCGACGATTCCGCGAACCTCCTCGACGAGGGAATGGACTCCGTACGCGTCATGGCGCTGGTCGAACGGTGGCGGGCGGACGGCGTGCAGGTGGATCTCGTGGACCTCGTCGGCGAGCCGACACTCGACGCCTGGTTCGAGGTGACGGCAGCGCGCTGAGCGGTCCCACCGCCTACTCTTGATCCGGCTGGTCGATCCGCGGGTCGGCCCGGTGACCACACGGCAGGATGCGAGGGGACATGGCGCACGAAACCAGCGGTGCAGACGAGATGAGTGTGCTCCGGACACCGCGCTTCTGGATCGCGCCCCTGCTCCTCGTCTCCGTCGTCATGTCCCTGCTCGCCGCGCTGTACATGGGGGGAATGCTCAATCCCCCCAAGCACCTCAACCACTTCCCCATCGCCCTCGTCAATCAGGACGAGGGCGACACCATGCCCAATTCCAATCCGCCGCAGCAGCAGAATTTCGGTGACCAGATCGCCGCCGGGCTCGTCGAAGGTGTCGATCCGGACAAGGTCGAACTTCAGCAGATCGGGATCGCGCAGGCCCAGTCCGCACTGGACAACGGGGAAATCTACGGCGCCATTGTCATCCCGAGCGACTTCACCAAGCGCACGTTCATCCTCGCGCAGGCGAGCGTGATTCCCGGAGACGTCGAGCGTCCCGTGATCACGATCTACACGAACCCCCGCGCCGGCACGATCAGCGCGAACCTCGTCCAGAACATCGGTGAGATGGCGATGGACAAGGCCAACCAGACGATGGGCGAGCAGCTCACCACCCAGGTGACGCAGCAACTCCAGGCGACGGCACCCGACCTCCAGTTGTCGGGGGCCAGCCGGCTCGTGCTCGACGACCCCATCGACGTGCGGGTCGTGGCCCACAACCCGCTGCCCGACGGCACCGGTTTCGGCTTGGCGGCGTTCTACTACGCGCTCCTGATCGTCTTGGCCGGTTTCACCGGTGCGACCATCGCGAGCACCCTCATCGACGGCATGCTCGGGTTCACTCCGACCGAGGTCGGGCCGCTGTACCTGCACAACGATGCGGTCCCGATCTCACGTTTCAACACCCTGCTGATCAAGTGGGCGGTGATGGTTCTGCTCGCGATGATCGTGTCGGGTCTGTACCTGTGGATCAGCTCCGCCCTCGGCCTGCCGATCACCGATCCGCTCGCACTGTGGGAGTACGGCGCGTTCGCGATCGCCGCGGTGGGGATCACGGCGATGTCCGTGATGGCCGCGTTCGGCAACCTGGGCCTGCTCATCAACCTGCTGGTGTTCGTCGTCCTGGCGCTGCCCTCGTCGGGCGGCACGATCCCGCTCGAGGCGGCGCCGCGCCTGTACACCTGGCTCGGTGAGTTCGAACCGATGCACCAGATCTATATCGGGGTGCGCGCCATCATGTTCTTCGGCGCCGCGGGCGATGCAGGGCTCATCCATGCGGTGTGGATGACCCTCGCCGGACTCCTCATCGGCCTCGTCTTCGGTGCCGTCATCACCCGGTTCTACGACCGCAAGGGTCTGCATCGCCGCCACAAGGCGCAGAGCGAACCCGAACCGGTGGACGCAGCCGGGACGTAAGTCACGCGGGCGTGGACGACCAGGCCGTGCCGAACTGTTCGTACCAGGGATGCGGGGCGGGCACCGCCGCCAGGATCCGTTCGACGAACCGATCGGGGTCGCCGAGTTCGGCGAGTCCGACTCCCCGGCGCTCGTAGTCCGCAAATTTGTCGTGCAGTCCGGCGATCACCTTGTCGGTCACCGTCTGCTCGAACTCTTCGATGGTTGCCATCGGATGCCCCTCCTTCCGGCGAGAAGCGTCTGCGTTCAGTGTAGTGCCGACCTGCGGGTTTACCCCCGCCCGACGGCGGATTATCGACTGTCGGTGACGCGGAGCAGACTGAGCCCGTGAGAATGGTCCTGGTTCCCGACGCCGACGGTGGCGCGACGACCGTTCGCACCGATCCCGCGGGAGTTCCGATCGAGTCGCCACGTCCTCACTCCGACGTCGCGGCCGCGGTCCGCGACATCGAGGCCACCGAGCACCCCCGCTGGGTCTGGACGAGTACCGCGGCCGTCTACCCGGCACTGCTGCGGGCCGGGGTGCGGGTGCGGCGCTGCCAGGACCTCGCGCTCACCCATGCCATCCTCAGCATGCGCGACGGTGTTCCCGCGCCACCGCCGGACGAACCCGTCGACGAACGTCCCGGCCTGTTCGAGACCGCACCCACCACGGATCCGGTGCAGGTGGTAGCGGACTTCGCGGAGCAGCGGAAGACGATCGGTGACGATGCACGGCTCGACCTGCTGGTGGCCGCCGAGTCCGCGGGTGCGCTGGCCGCCGCGGAGATGAGTGTCGACGGCCTGCCGTTCTCCACCAGCGCCCATCGAGCATTCCTCGAGGCGACGCTCGGGCCGCGACCGGCCGGGTACGACCTGCCGCAGCGCATCCAGGACGTGACCGTGGAGATCGGGGCGGCGTTCGGCCGTCGCATCAACCCGGCGTCCCACGTCGAGGTCGTCGACGCGTTTCGCCGGGAGGGCATCGAACTCGCGTCGACCCGAAAGCACCTGCTGCGCGAGGTCGATCACCCCGCGGTGCCGCTACTCCTACGCCACCGGGATCTGTCCAAGCTGTTCAGCACGAACGGCTGGCAGTGGCTGGACAGTTGGGTCCGCGACGACCGGTTCCGGCCCGTCTACGTTCCCGGCGGTGTGGTGTCCGGCCGCTGGGCGAGCCGCGGCGGCGGCGCACTGCAGATTCCGAAACCGCTGCGGTCGAGCGTGATCGCCGACCCCGGTCACACGTTCGTCATCGCCGACGCCGGCCAACTCGAACCCCGCATCCTGGCCGCCATGTCGGGGGACGCCCGCATGGTCGCCGCCGCGGGCGCCGACGACCTGTACGCACCGGTCGCGGCGGAGACCTTCGACGGCGATCGAGGCAAGGCCAAGGTCGCGATCCTCGGTGTTCTGTACGGCGCCACCGCGGGTGAGGCCCGTTCCCTGCTCACCCTGCTGCGCACCCGCTTTCCCGTCGCCGTCGAATATGTGGAAAGGGCGGCCCGCGCCGGTGAACGCGGCGAGGTCGTGCACTCGTGGCTCGGCCGGGCGTGCCCACCACCATCCGCCGATTTCTGGTCACATGGCGATGCACGGTCGCGCGGCCGATTCACCCGAAACTTCGTGGTACAGGCCACGGCATCCGAGTGGGCGCTGTGCGTGCTCGCGGACCTGCGGCGCCGGCTGGCCGACGACCCGGACAGTGAACTCGTCTTCTTCCAGCACGACGAGGTGATGGTGCATACCCGGGACCCCGAGTCGGCGACGCGGCACGTTCTGGGCGCGGTCGAGGTAGCCACCCGGTTGCTGTTCGGTGAGACGCGGGTGCGGTTCCCGATGGATGTGGCGGTGCGGGACTGCTACGCCGAAACCTCCGACGAGGCCTGACACGCGCGGATTTCCGGTGTCGCGGGTGCGCTCGACATGGTGTACTGGGACGCACTGCTGGCCGGGGGCGGCGAAGGAGAACCCATGACGAAGTTGGATTCGACGGACTCGAGCACCAGCGGCGAGACGCCGCGCCGATTCCGCTGGCCTGCGTTCACCATCGTGGCCATCGCGATCATCGCTTTCTTCGCCGGCGGATTCGGGGGTTCCTTCCAGGGCAAGCTCACCGAAGTCCAGAAGAACGACAACGCCGCCTACCTGTCGAGTTCCGCCGAATCGACGATCGTCACCAACGAATCGTCCAAGTTCCTCACCGTCGAAACCATCCCCGGTTTCGTGCTGTTCCACAGCGACTCCCCACTCACCGAGCAGGACAAGACCGCCGTCGCCCGGGCGCGTGACGCGATCGCGACAGTCGACGGCGTCGACGCCGAAGGCATGGCCCAGACCCAGTTCTCCCAGGACGGCACCACGGCATCGATCTTCGTTCCCCTCGTCGCGAAGGAGGACGGCACGGCGGTCGCCGGCGATGTGCTCGCCGCGACCGAGGAGAATGTCCTCACGGCCGCGAAGAACGCGGCGGCCGGGCTCGAGGTCCTTCCTGCCGGTCCCGGTGGTCTCCTGGTGGCGTTCATCGACGCGTTCGCCGGGCTCGACGGTGCACTGCTGGGCGCCGCACTGCTCGTGGTCGTCCTGATCCTGCTGGTCGTCTACCGCTCCCCGGTGCTGTGGTTCTTCCCGCTCTTCTCGGCACTTCTCGCGCTCGGCCTGGCATCGATGGTCATCTACTTCCTCGCCAAGGCCGAGGTGCTCACGCTCACCGGACAGAGTCAGGGCATCCTGTTCGTCCTCGTGATCGGTGCCGGCACCGATTACGCGCTCCTCCTGATCTCCCGATATCGGGAAGAATTGCACTTCTACCCCAGCCGGTTCGACGCCATGGTCAAGGCGTGGAAGGAATCCGCCCCCGCCATCACCGCGTCGGCGGTCACCGTCATCCTCGGCCTGCTGTGCCTGACGTTCTCCGAACTGAACTCCAACAAGAGCCTCGGTCCGGTCGCCGCGATCGGCATCGCGTGCACGTATCTCGTGATGATGACGTTCCTTCCCGTGGCGCTGTCCGCGGCGGGGCGGTGGGTGTTCTGGCCGCGGAAACCGAAGGTGGACGAGGCCGCCGACCTCACCACACACGGTCTGTGGGGCAAGATCGCCGCCCAGGTCGGAAGCAAGGACCGCTCCCTCTGGATCGGTACGACGGTGCTGCTGGCCGTGCTGTTCCTGGTCGGCATCGGCAGTTTGAAGACGGACGGACTGTCGTCGTCGGAGAACTTCACCAACCGCCCCGACGCCGTCGTCGGTCAGGAGTTGTACGACTCCAAATTCGATCCGGGGGCCGGCGCGCCCGCCGTCATCGTCACCAATGCCGATCAGACGGACGCGGTCATCGCGGCCGTGAGCGGTGTGGACGGGGTGTCGACGGATCCCGGCGCGGTGTGCCCGCAGGTCGATGTCGAGAAACTGTCTGCACTCGTCAAGTCCAACCCTGCCGCGGTGGCCTCGGCGGCCGGGCAGGGGTGCGCACCCGACTTCCTCACGGCCGCACCGATCGACGGACGCATGGTCGTCAACGTGACCCTCGCCGACTCGTACGATTCCCCGGAAGCCCTCGAGACGGTGAAACGACTGCGCGACGCGGCGCACGCCGTGCCCGGTGCCGATGCGCTCGTCGGTGGCAGCACGGCAACCACTCTCGATGTGCAGACGGCGTCGGTGCACGACCGGAACCTGATCATCCCGATCGTTCTCGTCGTCATCTTCGTCGTGCTGTCGCTCCTGCTCCGAGCCCTGCTCACGCCGATCATCCTCATCGCCACCGTGGTCCTGTCGTTCGCGGCCACCCTCGGGGTGTGCGGCCTGTTCTTCACCCACGTCTTCCATTTCGCGAACGCGGATCCGGCGTTCCCCCTGTTCGCGTTCGTGTTCCTCGTGGCGCTCGGTATCGACTACAACATCTTCCTGATGACCCGCGTCCGCGAGGAAACCGAGGAGCACGGCACCAAATCCGGTGTGCTGCGCGGACTGGCGGTGACCGGTGGTGTCATCACGTCGGCCGGTGTCGTGCTTGCCGCGACGTTCGCGGTGCTGGGCGTGCTGCCCCTGGTGTTCCTCGCCGAGGTCGGTTTCGCGGTCGCGTTCGGTGTGCTGCTCGACACGATCATCGTGCGCAGCATCCTCGTCCCGGCGCTCTCCCACGACATCGGCAAGAAAATCTGGTGGCCGTCGGCGCTGGCGAAGGCCAAGGACTAATCCGAAGTTGCGGTAGCTCTCGGCGGAGATTGCATGATCGACCTGAGAAGACGACGGAAATCGATTCGGAAATGTAGCCACTAATACTGCGTGTCG
>NZ_JBHXWI010000060.1:0-58041 GCF_042671975.1 Rhodococcus sp. NPDC127593
CCTTGCTGACCATCAGGTGGCGGACGGAGAAGCCGACGGTGGAGTGGACGGTGTCGATGGCCCAGGTTCCGGCGGTGAGGTTGGGCAGGGTGGCGATGGCGGTGGTCATGAAAACTCCTTGGGTTGGCGAACGGGCACTCGAATCGAGGTAATTGAATCTGCAACTATTACCTTAGAGCGAAGTGGTTGCGAAGTCAACTAAATTCTGCGAAACGCAGGTGAACTGCGGTGTTACTGCTTCGGCCGGACCGGATGGCGGCTGACGATGGAGATCCGGTTGAAGGCGTTCATGGTGACGGCGATCCAGCTCACCGTGGAGATCTCCTGCTCGGACAGGAACCGCCGTGCGAAGGCGTAGTCGGCCTCCTGGGTATGCGCGTCCGGGAGGGTGGTGATCGATTCGGCCAGGGTGAGCGCCGCGACCTCACGGTCGGAGAACAGCGTCGTCTCCCGCCAGGCGGGCAGAACCGCGAGGCGCTGCTGGGTCTCGCCGGCCGCGAGCGCCGCGGCGACATGGACGTCCAGGCAGTACGCGCAGCGGTTGATCTGGGAGACGCGCACGTTGATCAACTCGACGAATCGCCGGTCCATCCCGGCCTCGATGGTCGCGTGACGGATGGCCTTGGCGACGCCGATCTGCGCCTGATAGACGGCCGGACTCTGCTTGTCGATGTGGACGTAATCGTTCTCGGGTGACGTGCTGCTCATGGCCGACCTTTCCGGGCTCAGGGGTTTTCCAGCAGGTGGGAGCGCATTTCGCTGAAGTCGTGACCGAGGATGCCGACGTCGCGGGGGCTGAGCAGGTCGAACATGTTGCGGCGCACCTCCGTCACATGTCCGGGGCTGGCGGCGGCGAGCTTCTCGACGCCGGCATCGGTCAGCTCGGCCAGTGTTCCGCGCTTGTCGTCTTCGCATTCGACGCGGCGCACCCAGCCGGTGTCGACCAGCCGGCTGATCGCCCTGGTCACGCCGCTGCGGGTGGTGGTGACCGCGTCGGCGAGTTCACGCATCCGCAGTTGCCGCTGCGGCGCCTCCGACAACACGACGAGAAGTTCGAAGTCCGTGAACGAGATGCCGGCGTCGTGGGTGAGCTGCCGATCGAGCGCCTGCAGGAGGAGGCGGGAGGCGTCCAGATAGGCGCGCCAGGTGTTCTGTTCGTCGGCACTGAGCCATCGGGTCGGTTCCACGGCACCAGCATAGCCCAAGTAGTTGACAGCGCAACGACTTGCTGTAGTCTGAAGTTAGTTGAAAGCGCAATCACTGCGCTCCGCGGAGAGGGGCAGGGCAATGAGCACCACAGACGAGCAGGAGCGGTCGCAGAGGTTCGCGGAACACCGCGACCGGATCCGCGCCGAGCATCTGAAGCCGGTGTCGTCGCGGCCCGCGTCCTCGGCCCGCGGACTCCATCACACCGCACTGATCAGCAGTGACGTCGAGCGCACCGTCCGGTTCTATCAGGACCTGCTCGAGTTTCCGCTGACCGAGCTGATCGAGAACCGGGACTACGCCGGGTCGTCGCACTTCTTCTTCGACATCGGCAACGGCAATCTGCTGGCGTTCTTCGACTTCCCGGGCCTCGACATCGGCCCGTACCAGGAAGTCCTCGGCGGACTCCACCACATCGCGATCAGCGTCGAACCCGACCGGTGGGACCACCTGCGCACGAAACTGATCGACGCCGGCGTCGAACTCGTCGAACACAGTGCGGTGTCGATGTACTTCCGCGACCCCGACGGAGCCCGCCTCGAACTCATCGCCGACCCGCTCGGCGAAATGTACGGCTCACACGTTCTGTGAGAACCCTGACTCTGGGAACCCTGGCTCTGAGAAACCCGGAAAGGATTCGCTCATGACTGCCGCCATCACCCCGCCCCGCTTCGATGTCCGCCGAGCCGACGACCGGTTCAAGACCGACATCGGCTGGCTGGATTCCAAGCATTCCTTCTCGTTCAGCAGCCACTACGACCCGGCCAACACCCATCACGGGGTGCTCATGGTCAACAACGACGACATCGTCATCCCGGGTCAGGGCTTCGACACCCACCCCCACCAGGACATGGAGATCGTCACCTGGGTGCTCCAGGGTTCACTGGTGCACCAGGATTCGATGGGCCACTCCGGCGTCATCTACCCCGGACTGGCCCAGCGCATGAGCGCGGGAACCGGAATCCTGCACTCGGAGAAGAACGACTCGTGGCGACTGGACGGCGTCACCGGTGAGCACGCCGACGAGCACACCGATCCGGTCCATTTCATCCAGATGTGGGTCGTGCCCGACGAAGCCGGCATCACACCCGGTTACGAGCAACTCGAAATCGACCACGAGTTGCTCGCCGGGGGATTGGTGCCCGTCGCGTCGGGCATGCCGCACTACGCGGACCACTCGGCGATCCGGATCAAGAACAAGTACGCCGCAATGCATGTCGCACGCCTGCAGCCGGGGCAGGCGCCGATCACCCTGCCCGACGCCCCGTTCCTTCATGTGTTCGTCGCGCGCGGCGAGGCGTCGATGGAAGGCGTCGGCATCCTCGCCGAGGGTGATGCCGTCCGGCTCAGCGGTGGCGGTGGCCAGCAGGTGACCACCGACACCGGCGCCGAGATCATCGTATGGGAAATGCACGCGACGATCGCCGGATGACGCGAGCCGCGGGGCAGGTGCGGGTGTAGGTCCCGGACCGAAGGAGTTCCGTGGTATCTCCCAATCGGAGTTCGCATTCGCTGCCTGCCGGCACGGTCAGGTTCAGGGTGAACAGGTCGTTGGTGATCGTCCAGCGCACCGCGATGTTGCCGTAGGGACTGCAGTGCTCGGCGTGGGCAGCATTGATGTCCCCGCCGGGGCGCGGATCGACGACGAATCGGCGATAGCCGACGGTGTCGGCGCCGGTGGTCTCGGCCGGGCGCAGGCCTGCGACGAATTGGTGGAGAAACGAGATGACCGCGCCCTTGGCGTAGTGATTCAGTGAGGCGGTGGCGCGGCCGTTCTCGTCGACCCCGTCCCACCGCTCCCAGATGGTGGTGGCCCCGCGGTCGATCATCTCCATCCAGGACGGGTTACCCGTGGACAAAAGGACCCGGTAGGCGGTGTCGAGGTGCCCGTTGCGCGCGAGTGCGGGCAGCAGCATTCCGGTGGCCAGGAAACCGGTGCCGAGGTGATAGTCGTTGTCGGCGAGCAACTGTGCGAGTTCGTCGGCGAACCGCCCGCGCCCCTCGGCCGGAACGAGGTCGAACTCCAGGGCGCGGACATAGTTCGCCTGGGTCGGGTGGGTCAGAGTGCCGTCCGGCGCGATGAATTCACGCTGCCAGGCGTGGACGGCTCCCGCGGCGATCGCGGCGAAACGGCACGCATCCCGGTCGCGACCGAGTACGCCGGCGATCTGCGCGAGCAGTCCGGCCGACCGCGCAAGGTACGCCGTGGCGACCACACTGTGATCGCGGGTGGGGTCGGGGGCGGGAATCTCGTCGGGTTCGAGCCATTCTCCCCAGTGAAAACCGGTATCCCACAAATACTTTTCGTGATCATCCGGTGTGGGGCGCACCAGTGCGCGGTCGGGATGGCGGTGGTCCCGGGCCGAGCCGGCGGCCAGCTCGACCCACCGCGTCATGGAATCATACTGGCGTTGCAGGACTTCGACATCGCCGTACAGTCGCCACAGCTGCCACGGGACGATGACGGCGGCGTCGCCCCAACCGGCCGAGCCGTTGGCGATGTCGGCGAAATGGTTACCCGACGGCCGGTTGCCTGCCGGGTTGGGCACGATGTTGGGTACCGTGCCGTCCGGCCACTGGTCGGCGGCGAGATCACGCAGCCATTTGTCGCTGAAACCCGCGACATCGTGTGTGAAGGAGGCTGTTTCGACGTAGATCTGCCAGTCGCCGGTGAAGCCCGACCGCTCGCGCTGGGGGCAGTCGGTCGGGACGTCGCAGGCGTTGCCGCGGAAACTCCACACCGCAGCAGTGTGGAGTTTCTCGAGGCGATCGTTGTCGCACCCGAAACTCCCCACCTCTTCCAGGTCGGTGTGCACGACGGCGGCGGTGATCGAGTCGGCCCGCGGTTTCGTCGTGGGCCCGTCGATTTGGACGTAGCGGAACCCATGAGTGGTGTGGCGCGGCTCGAATGTCTCGCAGGGGCGCCCGGACGACACGACGTGGTCGACCTGACCGGCAGGCAAACTGGTGCCGGTCGCGAACTCGAAGGCACGCAGATGATCCGTGTCGACGCTCCCGTCGGCGGCCAGAGACTCGCCATGGGTGAGGGTCACGTGCGTGGCGCCGAGGTCGGCCGCGGTCACCCATCCGTTGACGTTCTGTCCGAAATCCACGACGTACGTCCCGGGTCTAGGCTCGGTGACGGCCACCGCCGCCAGGGTTTCGATCCGGCGCACCGGGGGCGCCACGCCGGTCGTCAACCGGGCACGATCGTCGTAGAGTCCACCGCGAACGACCACGGCGGGGTGGTGTATCTCGCCGGCGGGCACCCGGCGCAGATCCACCCGCTGGCCGTCCATCAGGTCGGCGGCGTCGATCTCACTCGGTGCGCTGGTCCAGCCGTCGCCGGTACCGAAGCGCTCCGACGTGCCGTCCGAATATCGGACGTGCAGTTCCGCGAGCGCGGCAACCCGATCACCGAAACCGTCGCCGTGGCGCTCGAACCCGTGACGGCCACGGAACCACCCGTCGCTCAGCAGGATTCCGAGTTCGTTCTGCCCCGGGCGCAGCAGGTCGGTGACGTCGAAATGCTGCACCTGCAGGTGCGTTCGGTAGGAGGTGAAGCCGGGGGTCAGCTCGTGATCACCGACCCGGACATCGTTGACGAAGAACTCGTAGATGCCGTGAGCGGTCGCGAAGAGCGAGGCCTGGGTGATCTCCGCCCGCGGTCGCCAGGAGGCGCGCAACCGGTATGCGGGACGGTGACCGAGCGGGGGAACGTCCGGCTCGTACGGTTCGATCCAGTCGGCCGCTGTGAGGTCGCCGCCGTGCAGGAGACCGGTGACCCACGGAGCGGGCTCGGACCAGTCGCGCGGTCCGAGATCCGTCCAGCACCGCACCTGCCAGGTGCGTTCCTCGCCTGCGGTCGGCACCGGATGCGTTGCAGTCCAGGGTCGCACGAGGACGTGGTCGCGTTCCTCGATGACGTCGGTGGTGAACAGGGTGCGCGACGTGCGGCCGGAGATGCCCGCGACCCGGATCTGGTACGCCAGCTGACCGGTGCTTCCGGTGGGCAGCCGCCAGGACAGTCGCGGGTGGGTCGTGCCGCAGGGTTCCCCGGGGCGGAGGTTGTCGAGACGCAGGTGTGTCGGTGTCGTCATCGGATCGACCGCACGAAGAGAACGGCTGCGCCGGCGACAGCGGCGCAGGCCGCCAGGACGCAGAACAGAAGCGCATAGTTGTTGCCGGTGAGCGGAAGGAGCACGGCGCCGATGATCGGGACGACGGCGTACGGGAGTGTGGCCGCCACCTGGTACACACTCATCGCCTTGGCCGTCTGCCGGACGTCGGGAATGACCGTGGCGGCGATCGCGATGTCGACTGTGAGGTAGCACGCCTGACCGATCGTGAAGGCGACGAAGGCCAGCAGGAACCCGCTGACGTGCGGGTTCACGGCCACGTAGACGAGCGCACCGCCGGTGAGGAACGACGCGACCGCGACGAAGGCCTTGCGCCGGCCCAGCTTGTCGGAGAGGAATCCTGCGAGCAGGAACGACACGATCGAGATGGGGGTGGTGACGGCGGTGGCGTGGGCGTATTCGGCGGCCGCGTCCTTGATGCTCAGTCCGGCCGCGTCGACCAGGAAGTAGGTCGCGTAGGTGGTGAGCCCGACCATCGCGAGCCCGAACAGAAACCGGCTGATCCAGTTGAGTGCGAAGTCCGCATGCCGGATCGGGTTGATCCAATAGCTCGACGCGAACTCGCGAAAGCTATAGGGCTGCAGCGTTTCCGGATCTACACCCGAGTCGGCGCCTCGGATGACCACGGCGACGACGGACAGGCACACGACGGCGGTAATGCCGGGGATTACCATCATCGGCACCGGGTGGTCGGCGAGGCGGCTCCCGAGCGTGACGCCGGCGAGAACGGCGAACGCCGTGACGAAGCCGATCATGCCCGACAGCCGGGCGCGCAGATGGTCGGGGACGAAGTCGGGGATGAGCGCGACGAACCCGGCCAGCGCCGCGGAGTAACCCAGTTGTGCGAGTGCCCAGCCCGCGGCGATCGCCGCGACGTTCGTCGCCAGCGCGATCGCGGTGAGACCGGCCAACGCGACGAGAGCACCGCCGATCAGCCACGGGGTGCGCCGGCCGAGCCGGCTGGTCGTGCGATCGGACAGGGATCCGAACAGCGGTATCGAGGCGAGTGCGACGAGGGCGCCGATCAGCACGACCGTAGACAGCCCGAGTGTCTTGCCCTCGGCGTCCACGCCGAAGATGCGGATCGACAGCGTGATGATCGTCGGGGTCAGACTGCCGAAGTACACCCCGAATGCGCCGACGACCAGGGCGGGGACGACGTAGCGGGGTCGCGGCGCGGTGACCGCGGACGGGTGGCCGAGCTGTGCGGGGGACGGGTGTGTGGAGCGAACGGTAGCCATCGGCGTTCCGCCTTCCGTGAAGTGAAGATCCGCGCGGCGAGGTGGGGCGCAGCGGACATCGCAATGTGATGCACAGCACCGTACACGAAAACCGGGTGTATCCGGTTTTCAATTCGAGAATCGTGCTGTCGTATCGTGGCGACATGGGAAAACGGGCGCGTGGCAGCTACTCGGTGGGCATCGAGCGGCGCACGCGAATCGTGGAGGCGGCCGCCGGGCGATTCTCGGCGGAGGGGTACCACGCGACCACCATGGCCAGCATCGCCGCCGATGCGGGAATCAGCGACAGCGGTCTGCTGCACCACTTTCCGACGAAGAAGCACCTGCTTCTGGCCGTTGCGCAGTACCGCCTCGACACGTCGGCCGAGTGGTGGGACACCCTCCCCGCCGAGGCGTCGGGTCTCGCGACCCTCGATGCGATGGTCGACGCGGCGCGGCGACTCGTCGGACAGCCCGGTCTCATCGAACTGTTCGTGCTGGTGAGCGCGGAGGCGGCCGATCCGAGCAGTCCCGCCCACGCCGTCTTCGCGCAGCGCTATGACGGCGCCGTCGAGGCCCTCGCGGCTCGGCTGCGTCAGGGGGTGCGCCGAGACGGGCTGCCGGCATCGCTGGACTTCCCGGCGCTCGCGCGTGAATGCATTGCGGTGAGCGACGGCCTGCAGTTGCAGTGGGTGCTCAGCGACGGGGCCGTCGACATCGTCGAGGGTGTCCGCGGACATGCCGCGCGGCTGACTGCCGCGCTGACCGGCGCGGCGGAGGAAGAATCCGGGTCTTCCGTTCGGGTTGCCGAAGCTGCTACTGTGCCCGACAGGCAGTGACCTAAGGAAGGGCCTTACAACCGCGCGAGCGGCGACCCAGGCCCGGGTCCTGCATCCGAAGGAGTTCAATCCCTTGGACACGGCTTCGACCGTCGTCCGCCGATCCACCGTCGAGTACGCCCCCGATCTGCTACTCGATCTCGTCCGCCCCGCCGAAGCAGAGCATCCCTTGCCTGCGATCGTGTGGGTACACGGAGGTGGTTGGCGGCTTCAAGACCGCACTGCATGCCCAGATCTGGTGCAACACTTCGCAGAACACGGCTACGTCATGGTCAGCATCGACTACCGCCTGGCGCCCGAGACCGGCCACCCCGGCCAGCTCTTCGATGTCCGGCGGGCGGTGCGCTGGCTGCGCGCCAACGCCGCGGACCACGGCATCGACCCCGACCGGATCGGTGTGTGGGGATCGTCGGCCGGCGGGCACCTCGCCGCGCTGACCGGAGTGCACTCGGCCACAACACGATTGCCCGGGGAAGAACCCACGACCGTCGCCAGCTCGGTGCAGGCCGTCGTCGACGGTTACGGGCCCGCCGACCTGCCCGGCCTCGTCGACCTCTGCGCGAAACGGACACCGGGGGAGGACGCTTCCCCGGAAGCGTCGTTGCTCGGCGGCGCGATCCGGGACCGACTGGACGCGGCGCGATCCGCGAGCCCCGCGCTGCAGGTGGCGCCCGGAGCACCGCCGTTTCTGGTCATGCACGGTCTCGGCGACAATCTGGTGCCGTTCACGCAGAGCGTGGCGTTGTTCGACGCGCTCGTCGCTCACGGCAACGACGCCATTCTCTACCTGATCGAGGGCTTCGGCACGGGTTCTTCAACCCGGGCCACGTCCTCGAACTCGGCCCCGACCAGACCCTCGACCAAGGGCATCTCGAACGAGATCCGCAGGCGCAGGCCTCGACCCGCGCGGTGAGCGACTTCGGCCGCGCACTGACCGAGAGGTACCCCTCCGCCTCGTTCGCTGCGGTCGAAGCCTTCTTCTCGCACACACTGAAACCAGGAACATCCACACCATGACTACTTTCGACATTCCCGTCCTCGACGAGGTCCACGCTGCCGCTCCGCAACTCGACACCCTCCCCGGCCGCTGCGTGCCCTACGCCATGGCCGCCGGTGAAGGCGAGCGCCATGAACTCGGCGGGCAACTGATCACCGTCGTCGCCCGGCCGGAGGACACCGGCGGGCAGTTCGGTGCCGCATACGTGTACGGCGGCAAGGGAACCGAAACGCCGTTCCTCGCCCACGATCGCGAGCACCGCTTCCTGTACGTCACCGACGGACGGCTGCAGATCTGGTTGCCCGGGGAATCGCACCTGCTCGTGCCCGGCGACTCGGTCACCGTCCCGGCCGGCACGCCGTACGCCTACCGCATGCTCGCGCACCGGACACGGTTCCTGAGCTGGCTCACCGTCGGCGACGGGCACCGGTGGTCGCAAGCCATCGGTCAGGCCACCCAATCGCACGTCTTCGACGCCGAGGCGGCGCCGCTGTCGGACGCGCGGCAATCCGAACTCGCGGACCAGTTCGGTGTCCGGTTCCACGATCTCGAGAAGTCGGACCTGCCTGCGGTGACCGGCACGGCGTTGCCCGCCGCGGAGTCCCCCTACGTGCTGATGGCGGGCGAAGGCGACCGCTGGGCGAGTCTCGACCAGTTGAACACCTACCTTGCACGGCCCCGGAACACCGGCGGCACGTATTTCGCGATGCACACCATGGGTGGCAAGAGTTCGTACATTCCCCGTCACTTCCACCGCGAGCACACCGAGAACTTCTTTTGCATCGAGGGACGAATTCTCCTGCACGCCAACGGCCGGGAGATCATGCTGACCAAAGGCGACTTCCTCCATGCGCCTGCCGGAACGATCCACAGTTTCGCGTGCGACGGCCACGACACACAGATGCTCGGCCTGCTGACCACCGGCGTGTTCGAGAAGTTCTTCGAGTACATGAACGTCCCGACGGACGCGCACGTGCACACCGAGGGCGGCGACATGCAGTTCCCGGCCGACGGGTTCGCGCGGGCGCGTGCCGAGCTGGACCTCGAGGTCGTCGGTCCGCCGCCGGCACGAGGCGACGGACGGTGAGACCCGCCCGGCGCGCACGCCGCCGGAGCGGCTGAGCTCTACACTCGAGCCATGGCGATCCAGAGCACCGTCACCCGGGCAGAGTCCCTGGTCGCCCATATCCAGGACCGTATCGCCGCGGGTGAACTCGCGCCCGGTGATCGGGTGGGCACCCGCAAGGAACTCCAGGCGGAGTCGGGGATGGCCCGCGGAACGGTCATCGAGGCCGTCCGGCTCCTGCAGGATCGGGGAGTCATCACCGTCCGGCCCGGGCCCGGCGGTGGCCTGTTCGTCGCCGAACCGTCCTCGGTGGTCCGGCTCGGCCGCACCCTGCTGACCGTCGAGGGAGACGCAGCGGGAGTCGCTGACGCCATCGCCGTCCGGGAAGAGTTGGAACCCCTCGTGACGGAGCTGGCCGCCCGTCACCGGACCGAGGCCGACGTCGCCGACCTGCGGCACGTGATGACCGTCCTCGAGGACTCGGCCGGCGACCCCGAGGCGTTCATCCGCACCGTGTGGGATCTGCACCGCCGGATCGTGGCGATCAGCCCCAACCAGGTATTGCGCGAAACCTATCTGAGCCTCGAAACCTATGTGGAGCAGCACGCGACGCGCGCGAGCCGCGAACGAAGCGCCACCAACAGCGAGTACTTCGCGCGACGGATCGACGTGCACCGCGCGCTGGTCGATGCCATCGAGTCCGGCGACCCGGCCCGTGCCCGCGCGGCCGCGCAGGCGCACGCTCACTGAGTAAGCACTTCTCGAAGCCCTTTCTCGAACCTCGTGCTTGACAGGGGCCAGTGGTCTGTGGCTACCATCACACATAACGGTTATAACCGTTTATCGGAAGAGTCGATCCTTCCCCCACTGACCAGGAGTGTTCCGCATGAATTTCTCCACGTCCTCGCCCGGCGGCCGCGGCAGAGTGCTCGTGCCCGTCCTCTGCTGGGCTGCCCTCCTCAGCGACGGATACGACCTGTTCGTCTACGGCGCCACCCTGCCCGCCCTGATCGGGCACGCCCCGTGGTTCATCACCGCCGGGGCGGCAGGCACCGTGGGCAGCGCCGCCCTGGTCGGTGTCCTCATCGGCTCGCTGACCGCCGGGACACTCACCGACATCCTGGGCCGCCGCCGCCTGTTCCTCGCGTGCCTGACGCTCTTCTCGACGGCAACCCTGGTCACCGCGGTCGCCCCGACCTTCGAGATCTTCGCCGCGACCCGGCTGGTGGCCGGCCTGGGGATCGGCGGGTTGATGCCCACCGCCATCGCGATGGCGGCGGAGTTCGCGTCCCCGGCCTACCGTTCCCGGATCCTCGGCATGGTGCTTACCGGACCGGCGTTCGGCGGCGTCCTCGCGTCGACGGCGTCTCTGCTGCTGCTCGAGGAGTTCGGGTTCCGCCCGGTTTACGCGCTCGGAGCGGTTCCGCTGATCACGTTGCTGCCGTTGGCGTTCGCGTTTCTGCCGGAGTCGCGGGCGTTCGCCGTCGAATCCTCCGGGGACCGGGCGTCGAAGTCGCCGGTCGCCAAGCTGTTCGGCGACGGGATGGGGCGGGCGACGGTCGGCATCTGGTTCGTCGCTATCTGCAGCATGCTCACCATGTTCGGGGTGACCACCTGGTTGCCGCAGATCATGCGCAATGCCGGCTACCCGATCGGTTCGGCGGTGACGTTCCTGCTCGTCTACAGCGCCGGCGCCATCGTCGGGACGCTGCTCGCCTCCGTGCTGGCCGAACGGTTCGGGCCCAAACCGCTGGTCCTGACCGGGTTCACCACGGCCGCAGTCTCTCTCGCGCTGCTGGGTACGCACCCGCCGACCGCCGTCCTGATGCTGCTGGTGGCGCTGGCCGGATTCGGCGGCCTCGGCACCCAGAACATGCTCAACGATCACATCGCGACGTTCTACCCGGCCCGGTTCCGGGCAACCGGACTCGGATGGGCACTCGGGATCGGACGGGCGGGCGCGATCGCGGGCCCCACGTACGGCGCGTTCTTCGTCGCCGGTGGCGGAGCCGTCATCGTCAGCTCACTGGCGTTCGCCGTGCCCGCGCTGATCGGCGGTGTTGTGATGGCGACCCTCCCGAGACGCCCCCGCACCACACCCGCCGACGCGGACAACCGCCTCGAAGTGGCAACCCCGCGCAGCACCGAAATTTCCCGCTAGAACTCGCCACCGAAGGGTGGCGGACGAAAAGGATGAAATAGATGAAGATTGTCGGTTACCGCAAGAAGGATCAGGACGCCGTGACCGTGGGTGTCCTCCGAGACGGCTTCGTGCGACCGCTCGCCCCACTCGAGGAATTCTGGAGCGACGCCGCCGCCTGGGTGGCACGGGCGGAACACCTCGAGGCGCCCGAGGTCGACGTCACGCTCGTGAGCGTGGTGCCGCCGGTTCCCGACTCCGCCCGCGTCATCTGCGTCGGCCTCAACTACAAGGCCCACGCCGCCGAGGGCGGCTTCACCCCGCCGCCCTACCCGACGCTGTTCGGGCGGTGGACGCCGTCGCTGAGCGTCGACGGAGCCCCGACGCCGGTGCCGGCGAACGAGGCAGGCCTGGACTGGGAGGGTGAGGTGGCCGCGTTCATCGGCACCCGGCTCGAAAGCGTCGACGCGGCCACCGGCCAGGCCGGAGTGCTCGGCTACGCCTGCTTCAACGACCTCACCGCCCGCAAGGCACAGAAGCTGACGGCGCAATGGACGCTCGGCAAGAACGGCGACCGGTCCGGACCCCTGGGCCCGCTGGTTCCCGCCGGTGAGGTCGGGGATCTGTCCGACGGTCTGCGGGTGCAGACCCGCGTCAACGGAACGGTCGTGCAGGACGGCAACACCCGGGACCTGATCTTCTCGGTCGGCGAGATCATCGCCCTCATCAGTGAGACGTTCACCCTGCACCCCGGCGACATCATCGCCACCGGCACCCCGGAGGGCGTCGGCTACGTGCGGAACCCGCCGTGGCTGCTCGGGCCCGGCGATATCGTCGAGGTGGAGATCGACAAGCTCGGCGTCCTGCGGACCCCGATCGTCGATGCCAGCGGAAGGAAGGGCGCATGACCGACGTCGCGTCCGGTGTCGACCGGACACCGGTACTGATCGCCGGCGGCGGCCCGTCCGGACTCGCGGCCGCGCTCGAACTCGCCCACCACGGGGTGGCGAGCCTGGTCGTCGAAGCGAGGGTCGACGTCGATGCCGAACGCCCCCGCGCCAAGACCACCAACGCCCGCACCATGACGCACCTGCGGCGGTGGGGACTGGCCGACGAGGTGCGTGCCGCGTCGCCTCTTCCCGTCGAGTGGGCGCAGGACATCGTGTTCTGCTCGACTCTGCTGGGCCACGAGATCACCCGGTTCGAGAACGGCTTCCAGCTCGATGTCGCCACCCCGACACTGGCGCCCGAACGCGGCCAGCAGGCACCACAACCCGTCGTGGAAACCGTGCTGCGGGCGGCGGTGCAGCGCAGCGAACTCGCCACCCTGCAGCTCGGCGCCCGAGTCGCGTAGCTCGAGGAACTCCCCGACGGCACCGTCCGTGCCACGGTGGAGGGGCCGGGGCAGACCCGAACGGTCGTGGCCGACTACGTCCTCGGGTGTGACGGCGGCTCGAGCGTCGTGCGCGAGTCCATCGGCGCCCGGTTCGAGGGCACGTCCGGCGAGCGCCCCAACCTCAGCATCCTGTTCCGTGCGCCGGGCCTGGCCGAGCGGGTGCCGTTCGACGGTGCCGTCCACCACTGGGTGATGGCGCCCGGGGCGGCGGGCATCGTGGGCCGGCTCGATCTGGCGGACACCTGGTGGGCGATCGTGCAGGGCGTCGACGTCCGGGACGGGGAGATCGACGCCACCGCGCTCGTGCACAGCCTGATCGGCGAGCCGGTCCCGGTCGAGATCATCGCCACCGACCCGTGGGTGGCACGAATGTTGCTGTCCGACAGCTACCGCAAGGGTCGGGTGTTCCTCGTCGGCGACGCCGCTCATCTCAATCCGCCGTGGGGCGGGCACGGGTACAACACGTGCATCGGTGACGCCGTCAACATCGCGTGGAAGATCGCGGCGACGCTGCGCGGCTGGGCCGGGCCGCAGCTGCTCGACAGTTACGAAGCCGAACGCCGGCCCGTCGCCGCCCGCACCATCGACCAAGCCGGAGCGCAGGAAAGGGCTCTGGCGCACCACTTCTCCACCGTCGAGATCGGCCAGGACGGTCCGGCAGCGGAGAAGGCGCGCCGCCGTACCGCAGAGGCGCTCGCCGTGAAGAAGAGCGAATTCCACTCGCTCGGACTCGTTCTCGGCTACGCGTACACCGACTCACCCGTCGTCGTTCCCGACGGATCGCCGCCGCCGGCGGAAGATCCCGTCGAGTACGTGGCCACCGCGTGCCCCGGAGCGCTACTGCCGCACGCGTGGTTGGGCGACGATCGTTCGCTCTACGACGCGCTCGGCCCGGAATACACCCTCGTCGTGCTGGACGCCGTGGGATCCGCGCGGCACACCGCCGAACTCGACGCGCTGACGGCGAAGGCAGCGGAACTCGCCGTCCCTCTGACGGTTCTGCGGCTGTCCGACACCGGGGGAACTCTCGGCAGTCTCCTCGGCGCCCCCTTCGTCCTCGTCCGACCCGACCAGCACGTGGCGTGGCGGGGCGGCGACCTCGCGAGCGCCGAGAAGGCGATCGACATCGCGGCGGGATGGTGACGAAACCTCCCCTCGCCGAACGCTCCACCTCCACACTCGAGAAGGAAGATTCACGTGTCTGCTCTCCATGAGGCGCCCCAGACGGCGACCAAGCTGCTCGTGACCGCCATGGGTTTGATCGATACGTTCGACCCCCAGCAGCGGGCGACCGCGATCATCGACGACTTCGACGATCCGCGGCGGCTGAACTGGGACATCATCCCCAAGCCGGACCGCACCGGCATCCCGCTCCACCAGCTGGACCGTCACCAGAAGGTGCTGGTGTGGGATCTGATCCGGTCGGCCGTGCCGCTGCGCACCTTCACGAAGGTGCTGTCGATTCCGCAACTCGAGCACGTGCTCCGGGACTACGAGCAGGATTTCCTCGGACCGGCACTGCAGACCTGGCGCACGTCGGATTCGTACTTCCTGACGTTCTTCGGCCGGCCGGGATTCGAGGACACCTGGACGATGCGTTTCCTCGGTCACCACGTCTGCCTCAACCTGACGATCGTCGACGAGCGGTGGATCTCCGCCACTCCGGTCGCGCTGGGCGCGCAGCCCACCGAGTACGACGGGGTACTCAAACCGCTCGCCGACGACGAGGGCCTGGCCTTCGATCTGCTGGCCTCCCTGGACGACGAGCAGCGCGGCCACGCCGTCATCCACGACGTCGCACCGGCTGACTTCGTGACCCGTCAGGTGCCGCGGATCGGGGCCTACGAGTACCCGGACCACTACGACCTCGGCATGCCCGGCTACACCATCACCGACGCCGACCGGGTCGCCCTGAAGTTCGTCCGCGACCGGCCCTCGGGCATCAGCGGCGCGAAATTGTCCGGTGACCAGCAGCAAGTGCTGCTGGGACTCGTGGATTGCTACCTCGAACGACTGCCCGAGGAAGCCGGCGAACGCCACCGGCGGGCGCTGCGAGACGGGGGCATCGACCGGGTGTTCTTCGCGTGGGCCGGTGCGCAGAAGCGCGGCGCTCCGCACTACTTCCGCGTCCACACCGACCGATACCTGATCGAAGCGGTCAACGCCGTCGGCGGTGGAAATCACCTGCACACCGTGCTGCGGGACTTCGACAACGACTTCGGACACGACCTGCTCGCACTCCACGCCGGGACCGACTCGAAGTGGGGCGGCGGGCACCTGAGCAGCCGGACGGTGTCGAGCGAACAGTCCGATCCGCAACTCGAACCCTGAGTGCCACCCGGCCCCGCACATCGCTGTGCGGGGCCGACTCCGGCTTGCCCTGGAGTGTGAGACTCGTCAAGTTTGTCCATTTCGGTTTCCCTGTTGCCTGATCAGTGGCGACACTGGTGAAGCAGACATTTAACGTGGACGAAACAATGAGGTGGATTGTGTTGGGGCGCTCGAAGGCAACCGTGGTGTACTCGGTGTCGGGTCGACCGTCCAACCCGTTCGCTCGACCGGTCGATCGCTTCGCGGCCACCCTGAAATCCGTCATCGTCACACTCGCGGGTCTCGCGATCGTGCTCGCCGCCGTGATCGGCACCTGGGAATACCACCAGGCGAGTGCGCGGGCCGCGCAACAACGCGCCACCACGACCCTCGTCGAGGCCGTCACCAGCACCGACGCCCCCGTCACCCTGTCGCCCCGCGGCTCGGTCCGGACCACTCCGATGGTGAAGGCGACGTGGGCGTGGGGCTCGGAGTCCCGCACCGACAGCATCGAGGTTCCCTCGGGGACCCCGGCGGGCACCGCGAAGACCATCGCCGTCGGCGACGACGGAAGCTGGGCCGGCCCGCGGATCACGACCTCCGACGTCGTCAGCGCCGCGGTCGCGGCAGTGCTCATCACCCTCGCCGCGAGCGCGCTGCTGCTGGGTGCGGTGTGGGCGATGTGTGCCCGCTCCGTCGAACGCCGCCGCCAGCAGTACTGGGACGAGAGCATCCGCAGGCTGTTCGCGACCTACAGTCGCTGATCCTTCCTCCCTGTAGGCCCGGTTCGGCACGGCCTCGTACCTCACCTCAGGCGGATGTGAATCCGCTTCGGACGACACCCGATCGCGCTGTCCGGTGTCGGTTTCGGTGGCCGCACTCCGGGCTATTCAGGTGATGCCGAGGAAAGGTGGGAGCCATGTCCGACAGGGATGCTTCTATATTCGAGAGCGAACGCGAGCTCGACGAACAGTCCGTCCGTAACGCTCAACGGACCGTCGCCCACCACTCGATCGATGCCGAAGACTGCCGGATGCTGCTCGCTGCACTCGGCATCCCCCTCGTGCGCGATCACGACAACGAGTCACTCTCCGGCACAGCCGGTGCCGAATCCGTGTGAGCCGTTCACAGCCACTCCACAGCGAAGCTCGAGGGTGCCCGCACCGGTGACCGCTTGTATGGGATGTAACCCGAACAGCCCACGGAGAGGTCCTCATGACGAACAGCCCCCGTCACCACGCCGACGAAGTGCACGAGCACGATCGCGGCCTCAGTCACGACCTGAAATCGATGTTGTCGCGTCGCCGCGCATTGTTCGTGTTCGGCGCGGCGGGTGCGACCGCGCTGGCCGCGTGCTCGACGGCGGGATCCACGGCGTCGTCGTCCTCGTCGTCCTCGTCGTCCTCGTCGTCGACGGAGGCGGCAGGGACCACGGCGGAGACGGTGAGCGACGGCACGTGCGTGGCGGCGGCGCCGCAGGAAACGGCCGGACCATATCCCGGCGACGGATCCAACGGGCCGAACGTGCTGGTCGAGTCGGGGATCGTGCGTCAAGACATCCGCAGCAGCTTCGGTGCGTACTCCGGGACGGCGGAGGGTGTCGCGACGACCATCGAACTGAACCTGCAGGACCTGACGAAGGACTGCGCGGCCGGCGCAGGAATGGCCGTCTACCTGTGGCACTGCGACCGGGACGGCGAGTACTCGCTCTACGGCCAGGGCATCACCGAGCAGAACTACCTGCGCGGCGTTCAGGTGGCGGACTCCGCGGGCAAGGTGTCGTTCACGTCGATCTTCCCGGCCTGCTACTCGGGACGCTGGCCGCACATTCACTTCGAGGTGTTCGACTCGCTGGAATCTGCGGTGGCGGGCGAGGACGCCCGGTTGACGTCTCAGATCGCAGTGCCGCAGGACGCGTGCACCACGGTCTTCGCCTACGACAGCGGCTACGCGAACAGTGTCGGTAATCTATCGAAGGTTTCCCTGGACTCGGACAACGTGTTCGGGGACGGCTGGGATGCCGAGTTGGCGACCGTGTCGGGCGAACCTGCCACCGGTATGACGATCGCGATCACGATCGGTGTCGCGGAGAAGTCGGCGAACGCGCAGTCCGCGCCGAGCAGTCCCGGTGGGGGTGGCGGACAGCCGCCCAACGGGGCGCCCGGCCGGTAGCCGTCGCGGGTCGGTTCCGTCGTCCGTCAGCTGACGTGCCACCCGGGTGGTCTGTCGAGTTCGTTCCATTCACGGGTCAGCTGAGCCTGCTGGCGGCGGGACGCAATCCAGTGGACGACGAGGAACAGGACGCAGTAGCCGCCGGTCGCGGTCACCCAGATCCCGCACGCGACGCTGACCGCCGTGGCGGCGTTCTGCGATCCGGTCTCCGGTGCGGAGACGAGACCGCCGTTCGGGTCGAGCCAGACGGTGACGGTCTGGCCGGCCTTCGCGCCCGATTCGGTGGGAACGTCGGCGGTGCGTGTCTGCCCGTTCGCCGACCACTGCACCCGTGCGTGGGCTTGATACTGGGGTGAGGCGGGCAGGGGTTCTCCTGCGCTCCCGGTGCGGGAATCCTCGACGAGTGTGGCGGGTGTCGGGTGCTGGGTGGCGAGTTCGGCCTGGGTCTGCCGGTCCAGTCGCGAGTACGTCTCGGTTCCGACGGCCGCGGCCAGCGGAACCATCAAGAGCACGAAGGCCACCCCGATGAGAACCATCACCGATCGGAGCCGGTCGCATCCCCGCATGAGTGGGTTGCGGCTCCATGGACCCAGACGCCACAGGCGTATCGGCGCTGCACACGTTTGGCTCATCGCGCACCTCCGGTGGTTGCCCACCACCATTGTGCAACCGAAACGCCTGCACGTGTAGGGCCTTCTGGCAGGTGTTCGTGCGCGGCCGGTGTGGCCGGGTCAGACGCTTCGCGACAGATCTCGATCCGGGCCGTCACGCACCGATGCCGGCGAAGGCTTCGGTCAGTGCCTCGATCCCCGCCCGGACCGTGGGGCGGTCGTTGTCGGCGCGGCGGAGCGCGTAGATCTCGCGCTCGAGTGTGGGACGCACCGGGACGATCGCCACGTTGTCCGGCACCCAGACGCGGGCCAGGCGTGGCACGAGAGCGGCGGCGAGTCCGTGCGCGACGAATTCGAGTTGAGCCGCGAATTCGGGCACTTCGTACCTGATATCCGGTTCGACGCCGCGGTTGCGCAACGTCTGCACCAGCCAGGTGTGGTACACCGCGCCCTTCTTCCACGTCGTCCACGGCATGTCCGCGATCTCGTCGAGATCGACGTGGTCGCGCGATGCCAGCGGATGGTCCCGGGACAGTGCGACGTCGGCCGAGTCCCGGTGCACCAGGGTGTGCACTGCGTCCTCGGGCAGGTGCAGCGGCATCGTGACCCAGCTGTCGACGACGGCGAGGTCGAGTTCCCGGCGCACGATCGCCGGTATGAGGTCCTCGGTCTCGCCGGCGAAGAAGCTGACCCCGAGCTGCGGGTGGCGCGTGCGCAGCGTCGCCACGGCGGTCGGCACGACCACCCTGCCCGCGGACGAGAAGGACCCGATTCGCAGTTCTCCCACCACATCGCGGTCGAGGGAGACGACCTCGGATTCGGCCTGCGCCAGAATCGATATCACTTCCTGCCCGCGACGGGCCAGGAGCCGGCCCGCATCGGTGAGCTGAACGCCGCGGCCCGCGGGCACCAGGAGTTCGACGCCGACCTCCCGTTCGAACTTGCCGAGTTGCTGCGAGACCCCGGACGGCGTCACGTGCAGGGCGCGGGCTGCGGCGCCGATCGATCCGTGTTCGGCGACAGCACATAGCGCGCGAAGGCGATCGACACTCAACATAGTAGTAATACTACTGCTTTCATGACACGACTATTCACTTGTTGTAATGGTTGGGGCCTCGGAGAATTCTCGGTGTGACTACCGCCCTCCGTTTACGCCCCCGTGCCCTCGTCAGCCCCTCGTTCAACGTCGCGTCCATGGATCCGCGACTGCTGGTTCTGGCGGGTGCGGTGGCGACGTCGCTGACCGGCAGTCTCATCAAATTGTCCGGGGTGGAGCCGGCCACGTCGACGTTCTTCCGGTGTGTGCTGGCGCTGCCCATCCTCGGACTCCTTGCCCTGCAGGAGTTTCGGCGATACGGCGGGATCCCGCGGCGGGTGATCGCGGCCCAGGTGCTCGGCGGGATGATGCTCGGCGTCGACTTCGCACTGTGGGCGCGATCCATCCACCTGATCGGCGCCGGCATCTCCACCGTCGTCGTCAACGTGCAAGTCGTCGTCGTGCCCCTGCTCGCGTGGGTCTTCTTCCGCGCGCGGGTGCCGGTCCGGTTCGTCGTGGCCGTTCCCTTCCTGTTCGCCGGTGTCGCTCTCGCCGGCGGAATCCTCGGCGGCAGCGGCGAGGGCGACCAGCTGTTCCTCGGAACTCTGCTGTCGCTGGCGGCGGGCGTGGCCTACGGGATCTACATCTTCGTCATCGGCCGCGCCGGGTCCGCACACCGGGCGTCGTCGCAGGTGTTCGTGTCGACGATCGCCGCGGGCGTCGTCGGGACCGCAGTGGGATCACTGTGGGGGACGGTGGACCTCACGCCGGGATGGCCCGCGCTGGGGTGGTTGGCGGCACTGTCGCTGAGCAGCCAGGTACTCGGCTGGGTCCTCATCGGATTCGCCCTGCCGAGGCTCGCCGCCGAGGTGGGCGCCACGTTGCTGCTGCTCCAGCCGGTCCTGGCGATGCTGTTCTCCATCGTGATCGTGCACGAGCGTCCCAGCATCGGTCAGTTCGCCGGCTGCGCGCTGGTCGTCGCCGCGGTGTGGATGGTCACCCACGTGAGACCGGCGGACCGTCGCCCGGTGCCGACCTGCGAGGCCGTGCGGCCAGGCGTGTGAGCAGGTCCGCGCGGTGCGCCTCGTCGGTGGCCAGCCCGATCGCCGTCCAGGCCATCGCCAAGCCGCCGTCGAGGACCGCGCGGTCCGCGTGGGCGGTGACGCCGTAGCGGGTGAACTCGGGGTTGTGCATGATCGTGTCGCCGCAGTCGTACCCGACGGTGGGGTGGATCGTGGGTACGAGGTGGGAGACGTTGCCCATGTCGGTGGAACCCTGCCGGGTGGGGGTGCCGTCGTCGACGGTGCGTCCGAGCGCTGTGACGGCGTCGCGGTAGATCCCGCACAGCGCAAGGTCCTGGCGCAGATCGGCGTAGTCGTTGCCGACGGCCTCGAGGGCGAGTTCGGCGCCGGTGGCGAGGGCGCCGGCCTGGAAGCAGGCGCGGATCCGGGCCTGGAGTTCGGTGAGATCCTCGGCGGACTCCGCCCGGCAATCGTAGGCGGCCGTGGTGCGCCCGGGGATGACGTTGGGCGCTTCACCGCCCGAGGTCACGATGCCGTGGACGACACCGCCGGGCAGCATCTGCTGCCGGTAGGCGCTGATCGCGACCTGGGCGATCATCATCGCGTCGGCGGCGTTGACGCCGCGGTGCGCCATCGCCGCGGCGTGGGACGGCCGCCCGGTGTAGGTGACGTTCCAGCTGCCGATGGCCAGCGAACCCATGCCGACGCCGTCGGTCGGTGCGGCGTGCACCATCATGGCGGCGGCGACATCGTCGAAGGCGCCCGCGTCGAGCATGTCGACCTTGCCGCCGCCGTACTCCTCGGCCGGGGTGCCGAGGAGTTTGACCTGAATCCCGAGGTCGTCGGCGAACGGCGCGAGGGCGAGCGCTGCAGTCACCGCCGAGGCGCCGTTGACGTTGTGTCCGCAGGCATGCCCGATCCCGGGCAGTGCGTCGTACTCGGCGGTGATCGCGACGACGAGTTCGCCGCGTCCGGCGGTGGCGCAGAACGCCGTCGGCAGGTCGTACGCTCCGCGGGTCACCTCGAATCCGGCGCGCTCGACGAGGTCGGCGATCTTGCGTGCCGAGCGGAATTCCTCGTAGGCGAGTTCGGGTTCGGCGTGCAGGCTGTGGCTCAAACCGATGACATCGTCTCGGCGGTCGGTGACGACGGCGCGGGCGTGCTCGCGGATGTTCTGGATTCCGGTGGTCATGGGTTCCTTCGAGAGTGGTGGGAAGACAACAGATGTCAGGCGGAAATGGCGGTGCGGCGCAGGAACAGCGCGGCACCGGCACCGGCCATCGACACCAAAGTGGTGGTCGTCCAGATCGCCGCGTACGCCGAGAACGTCGGGAGCGGCGACCCGGCGGGCGTCGCCGCCGCAGTGAAGGACAGCACGCAGGCGGCGCCGAGCGAACCACCGATGTTGATCAGCAGCTCGTTGATGCCCGAGCCGACCGCCGCCTGGTCGTGCGGTACCGATTCGACGGCCAGCGAGCGTGTGGACTGCTGAAGCAGGCCGGCACCGACGGACGAGACCACACCGACGAGCAGGTACGGCGCGAGGGAACTGTGGAATGCCAGGTTGCCGAGGTAGCCGGCTGCCATGATCAACGAGCCGAGGACGAGTGTCGCGCGGTCACCGATCCGCTCGGCGAGCGTGGGCGCGCACACCGCGGCGATCGCGACTGCGGCCATGCTCGGGAGCATCGCGAACGCGATGTGCAGTGGGGCCAGACCGAGGCCGTACCCGAACTGCTCGCGCGGGGTTGCGAGGAAGATGGCGTTGGCGACCTGCAGGCCGATCAGGCAGAACGAGAACGTGACCGCGACGAGTGAGACGACGGTGACGTTGCGGTGGCGGAACAGTCGCACGTCGATCATCGGCGCGTCGGACCGCAACTCGACCCATGTCCACAGCGCGACGACGAGCACGCCACCGGCCAGGCACCCCACGGTCCGCGCGGAGGTCCATTCCCAGCCGGGCATGCCGCCCTGACCGAGGCCGAGCAGGACCGCGACGAGCCCGACGCAGAGCAGCAGTCCGCCACGGAGGTCGAGGTGACCGCCGGGCCGGTGCTCGGATTCGGGCAGCAGCGGCCACGTGGCGAGCAGCACGAGGCTGACGGCGACCGCCGGCACCCACAGCGCCGCCGTGGGGGCGTCCACGTGCTGGGCGACGAAGCCGCTGGCCACCATGCCGACCCCGATCCCGCTGAGCAGTGCCGCGACCATGAAGCCGATGCCCCGACGGCTCTCGGCGTCACCGCTGCGGTTGCGCAGGATGCCGACCAGGAGTGGGAAGAAGCCGGCGAACGCACCCTGCAGGACCTGCCCGAGGAGAAGGACACCGAACGACTGTGCCGTCCCGACGAGCAGTGACCCGAGCAGGACGATCGCGAGATTCCACCGGAGGATCCGCCGGTGCCCGTACAGGTCGCCCATCCGGGAGAGCACCGGGGTGAAGGCCACACTGGCCAGCAGGTTGGCGATGCTGATCCAGTTGAGATCCGCCGCGGTCACGTGCAATACCTCGGTGAGACTGCGCAGGACCGGGGAGAGGAAGCCCTGGGTGATTCCGCTGGTGAGTTCCACCAGGACGACGGAGACGATGATGGCCGCCCCCGGTGTCGTCCGAACGTGGGAGCCGACCGCGGAAGCGGTCGACGTGTCTGCTCGAGTCATACTTGTGCACCTTTGCTCGGACGGAATCCGCGGCGGATTCTGCACATGAATTTCCGCCAGAGGCCGATAATCAGGCAACAGTCCGGCGAGAAATAGGCTGGATCTGGCACAGTGGCGGGCCCTCTGGTGGATTCCGGCTCGAGGAGGATCGGAATGGCGGAAACAGACGGGTCGTCGACGGTGTTCGACACACTCGATCGCGCGATCGTGCAGGTTCTCGCACGTGATCTACGGGCGTCGTTCGCCGACGTGGGTGCCCGTCTCGGGTGTCACGAGCGCACGGTCGCGCGGCGTCTCGAACGGATGACCGAGACCGGTGCCGTTCGCTTCACTGCGGGCCTCATCCCGGAATACCTGGGCGAGGGGTTGTCGGTCGACCTCGCTGTCCGGTGCGCCCCCGGCCGACTCGACGACGTGGCGGTGGCCCTCGCGGGACTGCCCGAGACCCGCGCGGTCGAGGTGACGACCGGTGGCCTGCAGATCCACGTCGAAGCCACGGTCGCCGACAACGATGCGCTCCTGGTCCTCATCGACGGCTCCATCGGCAGGCTCGGCGGCGTCCTCGACGTGCATTCCGCCGTGATCCTGCAGTTGCTGCTCACCGCCGCGGACTGGGCGCCGTTCGACAGCGAGCCCACGGCGATTCGCCGGTTCGCCGCAGAGGGGGTGCCGCTTCCCGAGCCGATCGACGTGGACGACCTGGACCGCCTTCTGGCCGACCTTCTACGGCGCGATCCCCGGATGCCGATGAGCAGGCTCGCCAAGGAACTCAACGTCGGTGAGTCGACCGCCCGCCGGAGGCTGGCGCGTCTGAAAAGCTCGCACGTCCTGCATCTGCGCCTGTTCGTCGATCCGGCACAATTCGGATTCACCGTGGAGGCGCGCCTCGAACTCGAAGTCGAGCATCGTCACCTCGACGCAGCAGTGCGGCGGCTCGCGTCGGAACCGTGCGTCCGGCACCTGGTGACGACGACCGGCCGGAGCAATGTTCTCGGTTACTCGCGGCATCTCGACGCGCAGGACCTGTACGCCTTCACGGGCCGGGTGCTCGGCGGCATGGACGGCGTCCGGCAGGTGCAGACCGCGTTCGTCGTGCGCACCTACAAGTCGGCAGGTGTGCTGATGTGAATGCCGGGATTCCGGCCCGTCTGCTCAGGCGTTTCATCCCGTCCTCAGCGACTGTTCGTCGGCGGGTGGCTCGGGTGGGTGCTGTCTCTGCTTCGCCGTGTACAGCTCGCGGTCGGCCTGCCGATAGAGCCCGGTGAGGGGGTCGACGTCGCCGATGCACGACGCCGCGCCGAAGCTGAACGGGGTAGGGCTCTGCCGGGCGAGGTGCGCCATCACGCCGGGGAGCTCGGCGTGGTGATCGCCGACCATGCAGCTGACGAATTCGTCGCCGCCGACCCTGGCGAGGAGGGCACCGCGTGGCATGTGCTCGGCGAGATAGTTCGCGAGGTCGACGAGAACCGCATCGCCCACGGCGTGGCCGTAGTGATCGTTGGTCGACTTGAACTGGTCGACGTCGATGAGCACCAACGTCACGGCGACCTGCCCCGAGCCGGCGGTTTCGCGCGCATGCCGGAACGCGAGCTCGAAACCGGCGCGATTGAGCAGGGCTGTCAGTCCGTCGGTGCTGGCCGATTCGATCAGGGTCCGGGTGAGGGATCCGAACATTTCGGCCGCGCCGAGTACGCAGGTGATGGCCACGACGAGAACGGCGGCCTTCACGGTCACCGTGTCCACCTCGACCGGCACCAGCGTGAAGGCGGTGGGTGCGACGACGACTCCGACCACCATCAACCCGGTGAGGCATCCGACGAGGAGCCTCGACTGCCGTTTCGGATAGAACACGACGAAATACATCGCCAGGAACATCGCCGCGATCGCACAGAGCAGTTGGGCGACGGCGAGAACGAGGCCGGACATCACGATCGGTGTGGCGAGCAGTGTCGCCGCCGTACTGACCTGGTAGACCCGTCGACTCGGCCTGCGCCCGCCCCGGTACAGCACGACGAGTGCGAACACTCCGAGGAGGACGCCCGCCGAGCGAGCGGCGACGGTCTCCGGCCGGATCGACAACCCGACCATGGGAGGCAGGACGAACCCCGACAGGTGCAGCGCAGTCGTGATCCACAGGTAGCGGCGCAGGATGCGCGGCTGATAGTCCTGTAGGACCGTGTCGACGGACGAAGCAGCGAGGGGCCTCACTCTCGCAATTATCCAGGACCGCTCCCGGAAAGGGGCGGGTCTCTCGCGACCGCCCCTCCCGGGAGGGCGAGTCAGCTGGGCGTGGACGCGGGAATCGGCGCGGCGTTGTCGTGCCACGGCGGGGTGTGGATGCCCGCGCCGTCGTACATCGAGAGTCGAATCCCTGCGCCGTATCGGGCGATCTGGTCCCAGGGGCGGTTGAGGCCGAACGTGCCGTAGGTGCGGACCCGGGTCACGGCGTCGAGGTCGAGGGTGTCGACGAGGACTTCTTCTCCCGACCCTGCTTGCTGCCGGATGATGCCCTCGGGGTCGACGACGACGCTGGCACCGACTCCGGCCGGGTCGGCGCCGTTGACGTTGACGACGTAGACCTGGTTGGTCCATGCGTTGGCGCGGGAGCAGACGAGTTCCATCTCGCGGTCGCGGGTGGTGGTGAGGGTGGGTTGGATGATCACTTCCGCGCCGAGCCAGGCCAGTTGGCGGGCGGTCTCGGGGAACGAGCCGTCGTAGCAGATGGCCAAGCCGATCCGGCCGGTGCCGGGAATGTCGAAGACGACGAACTCGCTGCCGGGTGCGGTCTGCTCATACGGCTGCCAGGGGAAGACCTTGCGGTAGCGGGCCACGACCTCGCCGAGGGGCGACACGGCGACGGCGGTGTTGTAGACCTTGTCGTCGTCGCCGCGCTCGTAGAGACTTCCCGGCACCAGCCACAGGCCGGTCTCCTCGGCGAGTGCGCAGATCCGGTCGATGTGGGGGCCGGCGAGTGGCAGTGCCACCCGGTCCATCCAGTCGGCGCGGGCCTGCAGGAGGGGCGCCTCCGCGGCCAGCATGAGTTCGGGGACCACGACGAGCTCGACATGGGGGAACGTGTCGCGCACCGCGCGGACCTGATCGGCGAACCGCAGCCAGGTGGCCTCCACGTCGAACGGGATCGGGGCGGTCTGGATGGCGGCGATGGTCAGTGTGCGCATGGGTTCAGTCCTCTGTGACGGTCAGTTCGGTGACGGCGGTGCGGCCGTCTCGGAAGAAGCGGCGGAAGCGGGTGCGGACGAGCACCATCGCCACGGCGCCGACGGCGATCGAACCGACACCGAGCAGGAACACCCCGCCGATGCCGTGGAACGAGGTTGCCCCGTAGTCCGGGTCGAGCATGTCGTGGGCGCTGCGTGCGAAAGCGGCGAGCATGATCGTCCCGCCCAGTGCGGGCAGGATGCCGCGGAGGAACAGGTCGCGCGGGGAGTCGTTCAGGCGGTGGCGGAAGTACCAGACGCAGGCGAGACCGGTGACGCCGTAGTAGAACGCGATGAGCAGGCCGATCGAGAGGATGGCGTCGCCGAGGAAGTTGCCGGAGACGAGCGTGAGGGCGGTGAGCAGGACTGCGGCGGTCGCCCCGAAGAACACGGTGCCGAACGCGGGGGTGCGATAGGTGGGGTGAATTCGGGTGAAGGCGCGGGGCAGTGCGCCGTGAGCGCCCATGGAGAGAGTGGCGCGTGAGCTCCCGATAACGCAGGTGAGCAGCGCCGAGATCGCCGACACGCAGATGGCGAGTTCGACCACCTTCGACAGGCCCGCGCCGAGTACCGGCGGCCCGAGCGTGGCGAGTACGTCTCCCGCGTTGTCCGGGTTGCCCAGACCCAGCCCGTCGGTGCCGATGCCGGCGAAGCTGATCGCGGCGAATCCGGTGAAGAGATACGTGCCCAGCAGGACGAGGGTGGAGATCACCGCGGCCTGACCCGGGATGCGGTCGCTGTCGCGGGTTTCCTCGTTGACGGTGATCAACGCGTCCCATCCCCAGTAGATGAACAGGCACAGCAGCACCGCCTCCGCGAAGGGGCCGAAGCCACCGAACGCGAACGGGTTCAGCCAGGACAGGCTCGGCGCGGAGGCGCCGGTGCGGGCGAACGCGGCCGCTCCGAACCCGAACAGGGCGACCAGTTGCAGGCCCAGCAGCACGTATTGGACGGATGCGGCGAGTTGCAGCCCGCGGTAGGCGATGGTGGTGACCGCGGCGACGAGCAGGACGGCCGTGACGATGACAGCGACATTGTTGGACGCCAACGAGTCCAGGCCCAGCAAGGCCAGGAGGTACCCGGCTCCGACCCGGGCGAGTGCCGTCATCGCGATGAGGGTCGCGATCTGCACCACCCAGCCGCCGGACAGCCATCCCGTGTGCGGGCCGAACGCGCGGGTGGTCCAGACGAAGGTGGTGCCGCAGTCCGGCATCTCCCGGTTCAACTCACGAAAGGCGAACGCCGTCAGGAGGATCGGCACGAACCCGAGAAGGAGGGCGGCGGGCGCGAGGTTGCCGACGACCATCGTCACGAAACCGAGCGTGACCGCGATGCTGTAGGCCGGCGCGACCGAGGACAGGCCGAGTGCGACCGCGGCGAGCAGGCCGACGGAGCCGCCCCGGAGTCCCTTCCCGGTGGGCGTTGGTGGTGGGTCGAGGCTGGTCTCGGCGTCGGTGGGGTTGGTCGACACGGTGGCTCCTGAGTTCGAAACGGATTCGTTAAACAAAAATTTAAGAGAAGTGTGATCTACCTGTCAATAGCTGGGCAGGTATTGTCTAAATATCCGTATAAGAACTAGGCGAACAGGGGCGACGGCAGTGGCGCGGAAGAAGGATCAGGGGGCCCGTCGGGCCGAACTCGGTGCGGCCGTCCAGCGTGCGGTGCTCGCGCGCGGCCTGGAGGGAGTGCGTCTTCGTGACATCGCGGAGCAGGCCGGCGTCACCCCTGCGGCGGTGCTCTACTACGGCGACCTGGATGCCCTGATCTACGACACGTATCAGCGGGCGATCGAGCGCTTCAGCCAGGAGCGTGAACGCGTCGCCGAACAGTTCCCCGACGCGCGCGACCGCCTCCGAGCCTGCATCGACCACGGTGTCGCCAGCGGGCCGGACGACGAACTGGTTCGACTGCTGTTCGAGTGCTGGCCGAGATCGCTCCGCGACGCCAAGGTGGCAGCCCTCGACAGCTCCCTGACCGAGCGTCAAATCGCCGTCTACTCCGGCATTCTCGTCATCGGTCAGACGCAGGGGCACTTCATGCTCACCGACCCGCCGCGCCTGCTCGCCGCGAATTTCGTGGCCATGGAGGACGGCTACCAGATGGAGGTGCTGGCCGGCCGTCGCAGCCGCACCGAGGTGATCGCCAGCCTGCACTCCTACGCGCGCGCGGCCACCGGTCACGATCTGAGCGGCTAGGCCGAATACGGGAAACTGGGAGTAACAGATAGGTTGGATGCGCATCGCCAGGCCCGGCCGCCGAGCACCGACACCGACTAGGAGTCCCCATCAAGATCCTGCAGAGCGCCTCGAGCGAGATCCGCGAGTGGGAACGCGCCGCCGCGACGGTGATGCTCCGAGTACGACAGATCGGGGTGCTGATCGACCGTCTGGGGCCCGCCCTCGACGACCTGTCCGAACTGCTCGACGCCGCAAAACAGATCGCGGAGACCGCAGAGGGGCTCGCCGTCAGCGCGAAGGGCATCGACCAGAGCGCCGAGATCATTGCCCGTGACGCGGAGAAGATCGCACAGGCTCTGCCCGCGGTCGAGCGGCTGGGGAGACTCGCAGACCGCCTACCCGGTGGAGGTAGACGGTCTGCGGCGGGCCGGTGACGAGCCGAGGTGGGCCCGTCGGACCGTGTTACTGGGCCAGTCCGAGCGTCCCCGGTTCGGTGGGGTGCTGCTCGCCGGATTCTGCAGTCGGGTCGTCACCGACCCCGGCAATCGGCATCACGGTGAGGGCCTGGTCGAACGCGTCGACGAGCCATTCACCGGTCACCTCCACGAGCTGAGTGTCCTCGGCGTCGGGCTGTCGCTGAAAGAAACGCACGACCCAGGGGTTCTGCGCGTCCGGATCGGAACTGAGATCCCCCGGTGCGTTGGTGGCGAGCAGATGAATGCTGTGCTCGAAATCGACCCGGACGGCGTATCCGGTGCCGGTGTTGACGACGGTGGCCGGGCGGCGCGCGGCCAGGGCCAGCGTCATGAGGGCGTCGGCGTAGCGGGTGGTGTGCTCCACGGTGAGTGGCATGAACGATCACCTTTCAACTTCTGTGACCGTCGGGGTGGCAGGGCAGCCTCGGAGATCGATGGTCCGAAGATGCAAATCCTCCGACAGGTCACGAGAAGATAGAAGTAAAGCTGTTCGTCGGGAGCTTCGGCTGCGTCTCGCTGTCGGCCACCTTCGAGGTGGGCGTCCTGGCACCGCGTGACAGTTGGGTACGCCCGATTGGAGCACGGATACGCCGGGCGGCCCGTGAACTCGGTAGCTGTGTACTCAACTACGACTTACCGTACGGTGCCGGACCCGGATACGCGACACGGGGTGGTCCGTCGGATAGCACTGTGGCCCATGACCTGGCGTCATGGGCCACAGTGTGTCGGCCTGCGGGGCAGCTCAGTGCTGCAACACCGGGTAGTCGGTGTAGCCCTTCGCGCCCTCCGAATAGAAGGTCTGGGGGTCCGGGGTGTTGAGCGGCAGGTCTTCCTGCCAGCGCCGCACGAGGTCCGGGTTGGCGATCGCGGGACGCCCGACGACGACGGCATCGGCGTGGCCGTCGTCGAGGATTGCCAGCGCTTCGTCGCGGGTGGTGACTTCCCCGAAACCACTGTTGACCAGCACCGGGCCGCCGAATCGCGTCCGCAGGTCCTGCGCGAGGGGTCCGGACGGGTCCTTGTGCAGAATGCTCAGGTAGGCGGGCTTCAGCGGAGCGATGGCGTCGACCAGCACGCCGTAGGTGGCCCGAACGTCGTCGGCGTCCAGTTCCAGGGCGTCCTGGATGTTGTGTTCGGGCGAGATGCGGATACCCACCCGGCCGGCGCCGATGGCGTCTGCCACGGCCTCGAACACCTCGACGACGAAGCGCGCCCGGTTCGCGGGTGAGCCGCCGTACGCGTCCACGCGCAGGTTCGATGCCGGGGAGAGGAATTCGTGCAACAGGTAGCCGTTGGCGGCGTGGATTTCGACGCCGTCCATCCCGGCTGCCACCGCCTTCCGCGACGCCTGGACGAACTCCTCGATGACGGCGGGGAGTTCCTCGGTGCCCAGCGCGCGGGGTACCGGGTACGGCTCCTTCGCGTCGTAGGTGCGGGTCTCGCCGTCGATGGCGACGGCACTCGGACCGACGACCTCGCGACCGCCGGTCGTTCCCTCGTGGGTGACACGGCCGGCGTGCATGACCTGGGCGACGATCCGTCCACCGGCCGCATGCACGGCGTCGGCGACGTTCTTCCAGCCCGCAACCTGCTCCGGTGTCACCAGCCCGGGCTGGCCGGGGAAGCCCTGGCCGGCGTGGCTGGGGTAGGTGCCTTCACTGACGATCAGACCGAGAGAGGCACGCTGCCGGTAGTGCTCGACCACCAGCGGTCCCGGCACGCCGTCACGCCCGGAGCGGACGCGGGTCAGGGGTGCCATCACGACCCGGTTGGGCAGTTCGAGTTCGCCGAGTGTCAAGGGGGAGAAGAGATTCACAGATATCGGTCTTTCCGTAGGTCGTGTTCGGCAGCGCCGTTCTCGGTGTCGCCGCGCAGGATCGGGATCCACTGGGGCAACGGGCACACGGGCGGCGCTATTCCGACTCGAGACGGCCGTCACTGCGGGCACGCCACTCTTGGACCTGAAATGTCGAGTTTGCGCTCGCCTACAGGCTGTGGTCGCACTCGAGGAGGGCATCGAGCCAGAGCACCGCTTCGACGAGGGCCTGCATGCGCGTGAGTGCGGTGTCGGCAGGCACGGGCGGCGGGGGATCGGATCCTGCCCGGTGCCTGCTCTGCAGGTGCCGCACGACGGCGGTGAACAGCCACTCGGCGGGCGCGGGCAACTCCTCGTTCAGCTCGGCTGTGTCGTGCACGACGGGGACGACGCTGATGAAGCTGTCGACGGCGTCGTTGACGCTCGAGGCCGGATCCGCGATGAGGTCGGCGATGGTGGTGACCATCCACGTCACGACCGCGGTGAACGCCGACCGGTCGCTGCCGTGGTCGCACGCGATCTGGGAGATCTCGGGTGCGAGCGCCTGGAAGTCGCGGTCGCCGACCAAGGTCAGGAGGCGACCGCCCAGTTGCGCGCCGTCGGCGTGCTGAGGCCCGTCGATCATGGCAGGTATTCGGCGCCGCCAGGGTTGCGGATGGGGCCGGGCTCGCGACCCTAACTGCCGAACGGAATGCACAGAGAACCCGTGCACGTCGCCGCGGCCGCGACAGAGAACGGCTGGTCGAGTCCGGCGGCCAGGACGGTGGGGGTGCCACCGGTGACGGGCAGCGAGACCACCGTGCCGTTGCTCGAACCGACGTCGCCTGCGGCGGCCACGTAGACAGTGCCCGCCGAGACCGTGAGACCGAACGGGCGGACGAGACCGGTCGTCAGGACGGTGGGGATGCCACCGGTCGCCGGTAGGGCGACGACGGATCCGTCACCGGCGACGGCCACGTACAGGGTGCCGCCGGAGACGTCGATTCCCGCCGGGAGATTCAGGCCGGCGGCGAGGACGGTGGGGGTGCCGCCGGTGACGGGCACGGAGATCACGGACCCTGTGCCGGGGGTCCCCGCGCCGGCCACGGTGACATAGAGGGTGCTGCCGGAGACGGCAACCCCGACCGGTTGCTGGAGACCGGTGACGACCGGGGTGGGGGTTCCGCCGCCGGCGGGCAGGGAGACCACGTTGCCGGAATCGAACTCGGTGACGTAGAGCGTCCCGCCCGACACCGCCACATCGAACGCGTTGCCCAAGCCGGTGGCGAGGGTGGTGGGGGTACCGCCCGCGGCGGGCACCGACACGACCGAGGTGCCTGCGGTGACGAAGAGCGTGTCGCCCGACACCGCGATCCCGCCCGGTCCGGCGATGCCGGTGGCCACGGCGCTGGGGGTGCCGCCCGCGGCGGGAAGGGACAGAACGGAACCGGTACCGTTCTCGGTCACGTACAGAGTGTCCGTGGCAGGCAGTGCCGCAACGGCGGGCGCGGCGGCCACCGCGGTGGCGAGGATGAGCGCGCCGGTCGTGACGACCGCCCGACGGACGAGTCGGGTGAACGGTGATCGGCGCATCGGCAGTCCTCTCGTGGCCCGTGCCCGGAAGAATACAACCGTCACAGCGCGATCCGCCGGGGTTCGGGCACGACGTCCGTGCGGCTCAGACCTCAGCGGCGACGGGAGGCTTGACCCCGACCACCGGGCACTGCGCCTCGAGGAGCACGCGCTGGGCGACGCTGCCCATGAGGAGTTTGCCGACGGGGGAGCGTCGCCGCATGCCGAGGACGAGGAGTTCGGCGGTGGCGTCGTAGGACGCGTCGATGAGGTTGTCGGCGTGGGAGCGGTCGGGTTCGTTCCGCGCGATGCGGTAGTCGACGCCGGATGCGTCCGCTTCCTCCCTGGCGGAGTGCAGTTCGGCCCCGAAGCCGGGAGCCGAGGCGCTGTCGCCGTCGGCGATCACCACGAGATCGGTTGCGCGCATGCGGGCTTCGGCGAATCCGAAAGCCAGTGCGCCACGACCTTCGACTGTCGGGACGTAGCTGAGAATGACGCTCATCGTGACCTCGGCTCGAGTACGGGTGTGGTCAGGGTTCCCTGGGCGAGGTACTCGTCGAGGTTCTGCAGGGTGAGAGCCTCCATGGCGGCCCGGGTCTCGGTCGTGCCGCTCGCGACGTGGGGGAGGAGAACGACGGTGTCGAGCGCGAGGAGCGCTTCGGGAACGTGTGGTTCCCGGGCGAACACGTCCAGTCCGGCACCGGCGAGCTTGCGTTCGGTGAGCAGTTCGACGAGCGTCTCCTCGTCGACGACGCTTCCGCGCGCCACGTTGATCAGATAGCCGTCGGGTCCCAGTGCTTCGAGAACTTCTCGGTCCACGAGCTTTTCGGTGCCCTTGCCACCTGCTGCGGCGACGATCAGCACGTCGACCCCGGCGGCGAGTGCGGCAGCCGAGCCGACGTACGAGAACGGGGAGCCGGGAACCTCGCGACGATTGTGGTACGAGATCGTGCAGCCGAAGCCGGTGAGGCGGGCGGCGATGGCAGACCCGATGCGCCCGAGCCCGATGATGCCGACCCGTGTGCCGCTCACCTTCCGGGTGAGGGGGAAGTTGCCCTCGGCGGGCCAGCGGCCGTCGCGCAAAAAGCGGTCGGCGGCGGAGAAGCCGCGGAGCGTGTCGATCAGCAATCCGACGGCGGTATCGGCGACGCAGTCGGTGAGGACGTCGGGAGTGTTGCTCACACCGATTCCGAGTTCCTCGGCGAGCACGACATCGGTTGTGTCGTAACCGACTCCGAAGTGAACGATGGCGCCGAGGTTCGTCAGTTCCTTCATCAGCGCGGCGTCGACTCCGGTGCGACCGGACGTCACGACTGCGGTGACGGAGTCGCCGTGCTCGGCGAGGAAGCTGGTGCGGTCGTCGCCGAGCGGGAGGTCGAGTGCGTCGTACTTCCCGGAGAGTGTCGCGGTGAGGGACGGCTTCAGTGGCCCGACCTTCAGGACGCGTCCTCCCGAAACAGTCTGTACAGCAGCTTCTTTCACGGACGACTCTGCGGTCACCATCGTGCCTCCTGACGAGTGGTGCCGCGACTCTCCGCGTCACCGGTTACCCGTACGTTAAGCGGCGCTCGGATACCTGTCCAACACGTAAATAACATGGATCGATACTGAAACGGCATCGGTTGGCGGCGCGTTGACGTGCGCAGATCTCGAAACTCCCGGTATGCGCCGGTCAGGGGCCTGCTGGAGTGATTGCAGTCTCATCCAAACGGGCTCGTGACGGCCCTCACGAGCTGTTTTCTGCCGTTACCCCCTGTTGACGCGTCGTCCGGGCCGCTCATAGCGTGTGTCTACCGTCACAGGCGGGCCCTCTTCACTCGCGTCGAGTACGCGACACATCCTTACGGAGGACACCATGAGCCCTGCACGTTCGCTGCAGCAGGGAACCCGTTACCGCGCCGTCGTCGTGGCCACCGCTGCACTGACGGTGCCGGCTCTGGTCACAGGTTGCTCGGTGGCCAATTCGAGCCACAGTGACGCCGCCAGCCCCGACACGTTGCGGATCGTGCTCCCCCAGGAGCCGCCCACGCTCGAACCCTGCGACGCGTCACTCACCTCTACCGGAGTCGTCGTCCGCTCCAACATCACCGAGCCCCTGGTGGAACGCAACGCCGATACCGGCGATCTCGAACCGAAGCTCGCCGACTCGTGGGAGCAGACGTCGGACACGGTCTGGACGTTCCGGATCCGTCCGGGCGTCACGTTCAGCGACGGCAGCGCGTTCGATGCCGAGGACGCCGCCTTCTCGATCGATCGCACCGTCAACTCGACCATCGGCTGCGACGTCGACGGGTACGTGTTCGGCGACGACGAACTCGTGGTGAACGCGATCGACCCGTCGACCGTGACGGTGCAGACCCCCGCCGCCGACCCGATCCTTCCGCTACGGATCTCGTTCGTGGAGATGGTGCCCTCCACCACCGACGCCCAGGACAAGGTGCGCGATCCCATCGGCACCGGCCCCTACAAGATCGACTACTGGGATCACGGGCAGCGACTCTCGCTGGTCCGCAACGACACGTACTGGGGCACGGCGCCCGAGTACACGCGGGCGATCTACCAGTGGCGGACCGAGGGCAGCGTCCGCGCCGCGATGGTCACCAACGACGAGGCCGAACTGGCCACGTACCTCGGTCCGGAGGACGGCGCAGGCGACCTCGGCGTCGCCTACCCCAACAACGAGACGACGGCGCTGCGCATGATGGCCACCGAACCGCCGCTCGACGACTACCGCGTCCGTGAGGCCATCGACCTCTCCGTCAACCGGGCGGGGATCGTCAAGGCGCTGTTCCAGGGTCTCGGCGAGCCGGCCGGGCAACTCGTCGGCAGCAGCATCGTCGGGTTCGACCCCGACCTTCAGCCGACCCCCTACGACTCCGATCGCGCCGCGCAACTGGTGGCGGAGGCCAAGGCCGACGGCGTTCCCGTCGACAACCAGATCCGCCTGATCGGGCGCACGGGCCAGTTCCCCAAGATCAACGAGACCATCGAGGTCATCCAGAACTCGCTGAGTAAGGCCGGCCTGAACGTGAAGATCGAGATGATGGACACGGCCGGGCAGATGCAGTACCAGATCCGGCCGTTCCCGCAGGGCACCGGACCGATTCTGCTGATGATCCAGCACGGCAACCAGGCGGGTGACGCGCAGTTCACCGTCGACCAGTACATGCGCAGCGACGGATATCAGAGCTACTTCGGCTCGGCCGGATACGACGCGCAGATCGACGCCGCCGAGAAACTCGTCGGCGACGCCCGCCAGGACGCGTTCGCCTCGGTGCTCGCCAACGAACCGAAGGAGATCCGGCAGTTCGCGTACATCGCCCACATGAACGCGGTGCTCGCCAAGTCCCCGACCGTGCAGTACGCGCCCAACTCCGCGACCGGCGACGAGATGCGCCTGAGCGAGATGACCCACGCGGACACATCCGCGAACGGCTAAACCCTCTTCCCAGCCCCCGGAGGAACTGAGATGTCCCAACCGAACCCGATTCGAAGGCGGTAAGTCATGTTCGCCTTCCTGCGCCGACGCGTCTACACCAGCCTCATTCCACTCCTCGTCGTCCTCTTCGGTGTGTTCCTGCTCGCCCGCCTCACCGGCGACCCGACCAACCTCTACCTCCCGGTCTCCGCGACACCGGATCAGCGCGCCGAATTCGCGGCCGAGAACGGCCTCGACAAGCCGGTCCTGAGCCAGATGGTCGATTACCTGTCCGGGGTCGCCCACCTCGACTTCGGGGAGTCGCTGCGCACCGGTGAATCCGCCGCGACCATGGCATTGCGGGCGTTCCCGGCAACGTTGCAGCTCGCGTTCTTCACGATGCTGCTCGCGATCATCGGCGCCATCGTGATCGGCTGCTGGGCGGCGTACCGGCCGAATTCGCTGGCCGACCGGATCTCGAGCCTGTTGTCGATGACCGCGGCCAGCATCCCCGACTTCTGGTTCGCCATCACCGGCGTGTGGATCTTCGCGGTGGTGCTGGGGGTGCTGCCCACCTCGGGGACCGGAAGCGCGCTGTCGTGGATCCTGCCGATCGCCACCCTGCTCATCCGCCCGCTCGGCGTTCTCACCCAGGTGGTCCGCGGCGCGATGGTGTCGGCGCTGTCCGCACCATACGTACGACTGGCCCGGAGCAAGGGCGCCGGCGACCTGCGCGTCGTCACCCATCACGCGCTCCGCAACGCCGCGGCTCCGGCGCTGACGGTGGCCGGCGACCTCACCGTCGGACTGGTCAACGGCGCCGTCGTCGTCGAGGCGATCTTCGGGTGGCCCGGCATCGGCAAACTGATGATCGACGCGATTCTGCAGCGCGATTTCGCGGTCCTGCAGGCGGCGGTGCTCCTGACCGCGGTCAGCATCTTCGTCCTCAACATCCTGATCGACGCGGGCTACGCACTTCTCGACGCGCGTGTCCGTGAGAAGTCCAAGGTCTAGGAGGCCGCCGACATGTCCATAGACAACGCACCCCGCCTGGACGGAGCCGGCGACGTCTACCCGGGCCCCGACGAGACGCCGGCCGTCGCGGCCCCCGTCGAAGAAACCGTTCCGGCACCGAAGGCCTCCCGGAGCAAGGCGCCGTTGTGGCGACTGCTCCTACGGGACCGGATGGCGACGGTCGCGGCGGCGATCCTGGTGTTCGTGTTCCTCGTCGCCGTGTTCGGCCCGTGGCTCGTCGGCGACGCTGCGACGGATCAGAACCTCGACCAGTCCAACCTCGCACCGTTCCACGTCGCGAACGGGTGGATGAACATCCTCGGCACCGACCCGCTCGGACGCAGCATGCTGGCCCGGTTGATCGTCGCGTGCCGCACCACCCTCCTGGTGGCGCTGCCCGCGGTCGCGCTGTCCTGCATCGCCGGGTCTCTCGTCGGCATGTGGGCCGGCTACCACCGCGGCTGGCGGGAAACGACGGCGATGCGCGTTGCCGACGTCATCATGAGCTTCCCGTCGCTGCTGATGGCCGTCGTCGTCCTGTACGTGTTCTCGCCCAGCGCCGCGAATATCGTCCTGGTCCTGGCGATCACCCGCATCCCGATCTACCTCCGCACCGCCCGTGCGGAGTCGGCGGAACTGCAGAGCCGGTTGTTCGTGGACGCCGCCCGTACTTTCGGCGCCCGCAGCGGGGCCGTCATCCGCCGGCACGTGTTCCCCATCCTGCTGCCGACGCTGCTCACAGTCGCCACCCTCGACTTCTGCTACGTGATGCTCGCCGAGTCGTCGCTGAGCTTCCTCGGCATCGGCATCCAGCCGCCGGACATCAGCTGGGGCCTGATGGTGTCCCAGGGCCGGACGTACCTGCAGACGGCGTGGTGGCTGTCGTTCTTCCCTGGCCTCGCCATCGTCATCACCACCGTGTCGGCGACCGTGCTCGCGGCGTGGGCCCGGATCGCCACCGACCCCGCCCAGCGCTGGCGTCTGACCGTCCCGCGGTCGCGTCGCTCCCGGCTGTTCCCCACCCGAAAGGTCGTCTCATGAGTGCACCTGCACCGGCTGTCGAATCGCTCGACGTCGCTGACAACGACCGCGTCGCCCTCGAGGTCGCGGATCTGACCGTCGACCTGCGCACCCCCTCGGGCACGGTCCGGGCCGTCGACCACGTGTCGTTCACCGCGCGACGCGGGGAGACCCTCGCGCTGCTCGGTGAGTCGGGGTGCGGCAAGTCGATGACCGCGCAGGCCCTCGTCGGCCTGCTCGAACCGATCGCCGACATCACCGACGGCTCGGTCCGTCTCGGCGACGTCGACCTGGTGACGGCGAAAGCCAGGACCCGCCGCACCCTCGCCGCTACCGAACTCGCCATCGTGTTCCAGGACGCGCTGACCGCGCTCAATCCCGTCTACACGGTCGGCAAGCAGTTGGCCGAACCGTTCCGGATCCATCGCAAGCTGTCCGCGAAAGAGGCGAGGCGGGAGGCGATCTCGCTGATGCAGAGGGTCGGGATTCCCGAGCCCGAATCGCGCGTCGACTCCTACCCACACCAGTTCTCCGGCGGCATGCGGCAGCGCCTGCTGATCGCGATGGCCGTCGCACTGAGCCCGACGGTCCTGCTCGCCGACGAGCCGACGACGGCACTCGACGTCACGGTGCAGGCACAGATCATGTCGCTGCTGCGGGATCTGCGCACCGAGCACGACATGGCCGTCATCCTCATCACCCACGACCTCGCCCTCGTCGCGGAGGAGGCCGACCGCGTCGCGATCATGTACGCGGGCAACGTCGTCGAGACGGGCCCGGTCGCCGAGGTCTTCGCGTCGCCGCAGCACCCGTACACGAAGGGCCTGCTCGATTCGGTCCCCGTGCACGCGGTCCGCGGCGAGGACCTGAAGTCCATCGGCGGCACCCCGCCCGACCTGCACTCCATTCCGTCCGGCTGCGTCTACCAGGCGCGCTGCCCGCTGGCCCGCGACCTGTGCCGGACCACCCGCCCGCCGCTCGCCGACGTCGCCACACCCGGTCGCCGCTCGGCGTGCCATTTCCCCGAGGAGATCTCACATGTCTGAGTCGATTCTGAAGGTGCGGGGCCTCACCAAGACGTTCAAGGTGCCAGCCAACGCGGCAGGCAAGAATCAGTTGCGCGCGCTCGACGGCATCGACCTCGACCTCGCCCGCGGCGAAACGCTCGGGCTCGTCGGCGAATCGGGCTGTGGCAAGTCCACTCTCGCCCGCACGCTGATGATGCTCGAGCGCCCCGACTCCGGTTCGGTGACGTGGGACGGCGTCGACCCGTTCTCGCTGAAGGGCAAGGACCTGCTCGCCCTGCGCCGCCGGGTGCAGATGGTGTTCCAGGACCCGTACGCGTCGCTGAACTCCCGGATGTCGGCGGCCGACATCATCGCCGAGCCGTGGCGCACCCACAAGACGATGTACAAGACGAGCCGCGACCGGGCGGCGCGGGTGCGGGAACTGCTGCATCTGGTGGGGCTGCGGCCGAGCGACGAGCACCGGTACCCGCAGGAGTTCTCCGGTGGTCAGCGGCAACGACTCGGGATCGCCCGCGCCCTGGCGTTGAACCCGAGCGTCGTCATCTGCGACGAACCCGTGTCGGCACTCGACCTGTCGGTGCAGGCCCAGGTGCTCAACCTGCTGAACGACCTGCAGAAGCAGCTCGGCATCTCGTACGTGTTCATCTCGCACGACCTGTCGGTGGTCCGGCACGTCGCCGACCGCGTCGCCGTGATGTACGTCGGGCGGATCGTGGAGACAGGTGCGACGGACGCCGTCTTCGACCGTCCCGCCCACCCGTACACCGAGGCCCTGATGTCGGCGGCACCGAAACTGGACGCCGCATCCCGCGGCAAGCGGATCATCCTCGACGGTGAAGTGCCGTCGCCGCTGAACCCGCCGTCGGGCTGCCGGTTCCGCACCCGCTGCGCCCACGCGACCGACATCTGCGCGAGCACCGTGCCACCTGCAGCGGTCGACGAGCGCGAGAGCGGCCACGTCGCCGAATGCCACCATCCCCGGCGTCCGGTCGAACTCGGCGTCCCGGTCCCCGTCGCGGTCGGGTGAGCGGGGCAGAGTTCGCGATCATCGCGTTCGCCGTCTTCCTCGCCTCGTGCATGCAGGCGTCGATCGGATTCGGGATGGGCATGCTCGCGGCACCCGTCGTCGCGCTCGTCGACCCGGGCCTGCTGCCCGGGACGCTGATCATGACGGCGACGGTCGTCACGGTGATGGTGGTGTGGCGGGAACGCGACGCCCTCGATCTGTCGGGCACCGGGTGGGCGCTGGCCGGCCGGGTGCCGGGCACGATCGCGGGTGCGTTGCTGCTGGTGGTACTGCCGGAACGGGGACTGTCGCTGCTGCTCGCGGCCGTGGTGCTGGCCGGGGTCGTCTTCGCGACGCTGGGCTGGGCACCGCCGCCGCGACGCCGGAACCTCGCCGTCGCCGGGGCCGCGTCGGGTCTGCTCGGCACGGCCACGTCGATCGGCGGACCGCCGATGGCCCTGGTGATGCAGGGGTCGAAGGGGGCGCAGCTGCGCGGCAACATGAGCGCGTTCTTCCTGGTCGGCTCCACACTGTCGGTTGCCGTTCTCGCCGCGACGGGGTCGGTGCACCGCGAGTCGGCGGTGATGTTCCTGCTGCTGATCCCGGCGACGGTGCTCGGCTATGTGGCGTCGCGGTTCGTGAATCGTCACCTGGACGCGGCGCGCCTGCGCCGGGCGTCCATCACGGTGTCCTGTGTGGGTGCGTTGATGCTGATCGGTCAGCAGCTTCTCTGATGCAGTGTCTGCATCGATCGATGCTCAACAAGTCTTGGACATGTATCGATCGGGCCACTTAGAGTTTTGGTTGTGAGGCGCCTCACGGGCGGCGCTGCGCTGTGAAGGAAGGTTTTCGGAGATGAGTACAACGAGCACCCCGATCGTCACCGACATGCGAGTGGTCCCGATCGCGGGACACGACAGCATGCTCCTGAACCTGTCCGGTGCGCATGCCCCGTACTTCACCCGGAACCTGGTGATCCTCACCGATTCCGACGGCAACACCGGTGTCGGCGAGGTGCCCGGTGGTGAACCGATCCGCCGTACCCTCGAGGACGCCCGCGCGATCGTGACGGGGCGCAGCATCGGCGAGTACAACGGCGTTCTCGCCGATCTGCGGCGCACGTTCGCCGACCGGGACGCCGCAGGCCGCGGCAACCAGACGTTCGACCTCCGCGTCGCGATCCATGCCGTCACCGCCGTCGAGTCGGCACTCCTCGACGTTCTCGGGCAGCACCTCGGCGTTCCCGTCGCGGCCCTGCTCGGCGAGGGTCAGCAGCGCGAGAAGGTGCAGGCGCTCGGTTATCTCTTCTTCGTCGGCGACCGCAACAAGACCGACCTCGACTACCAGTCGGGTGCGGCGGAGTCCGACGACTGGCTGCGACTGCGGCACGAGGAGGCGCTGACACCGGACGCGGTCGTGCTACTCGCCGAGGCGGCCCAGGCGCGGTACGGCTTCGCGGACTTCAAGCTCAAGGGCGGCGTCCTCGCACCGCACGAGGAGGCGGCCGCGGTCACGGCACTGGCCGAGCGGTTCCCCGACGCCCGGATCACCCTCGACCCCAACGGCGGTTGGCTGCTGTCGGACGCGATCGAGACCTGCCGCGGACTGAAAGACGTTCTCGCGTACGCCGAAGACCCCGTCGGCCCCGAGGGCAGCTTCTCCGGTCGCGAGGTGATGAGCGAATTCAAGCGCGCCACCGGACTGCCGACCGCCACCAACATGATCGCCACCGACTGGCGCGAGATGGGGCACACCATCCGCTCCGGCGCCGTCGACATCCCGCTCGCCGACCCGCACTTCTGGACGATGAACGGATCGGTCCGCGTCGCCCAGCTCTGTGATGCGTGGGGCCTCACGTGGGGTTCGCATTCCAACAACCACTTCGACGTGTCGCTCGCGATGTTCACCCACGTCGCGGCCGCGGCTCCTGGCGACATCACCGCCATCGACACCCACTGGATCTGGCAGGACGGTCAGCGGATCACCAAGGACCCGTACGAGATCGAAGGCGGCTACCTCACGGTGCCGTCGACCCCCGGCCTCGGGGTGGAACTCGACATGGACCGCGTCGAGGCCGCCCACGAGCTGTATCTGCAGAAGGGGCTCGGCGCCCGCGACGATTCGATCGGCATGCAGTTCCTGGTGCCGAACTGGACGTTCGACAGCAAGCGGCCCGCGCTGGTGCGCGCCTGATGAAGATCGTCGTCGGCGACCGGAACCTGCTGCCGCATCGCGAATTGTTCGAGTCGGGGCTGCCGTCCGGTGCGACGGTGTCGTGGCATCGGACGTTCGACGAACCGGAGATCGTCGCCGATCTGGCCGACGCCGACGTGTACGTGGGCGGCCGGTTCACCGCCGCGATGGCGGCCGCAGCACCGAAGCTGCGCCTGCTGCACGTGGCCGGCGCGGGCACCGACAAGGTCGAATTCGACGCCCTCCCTGCCGACACTCTGGTGGCCAACACCTTTCACCACGAGGATTCCATCGCCGAGTACATCGTGTCGGCGGCGCTGATGCTGCGACGCGGATTCCTCCGACACGATCGCGCCCTCCGCGGCGACGTGTGGGCCACGTCGGTCTACGACGACGCGATCGCGCAGTCCCGGTCGATGCGGGGCGCGCGGGTCGGATTCGTCGGCTTCGGTCACATCGGCCGGCGGTCGTGGAACCTGCTGCGCGCGTTCGGTGCCGAGGGCTGCGCCGTGACCGGGCGGGGAAGTCTCGACGCCGCCGCGGAAGGCCTCGCTTGGGCGGGAGACAACACGTCGTTGCTCCGGCTCCTGACGGAGTCCGACGTGGTGGTGGTGTCCGCGCCCCTGAACGATCACACCCGCAGATGATCGGCGGCGCGGAACTCGACGCGCTCGGCGCCGACGGCATCCTGATCAACGTCGGGCGCGGCCCGCTCGTCCAGGAACAACCGCTGTACGACGCGCTGGCGTCGCACCGGATCGCGGCCGCGGCGATCGACGTGTGGTACTCCTACCCCGATGCCGGCGGTCGCGGCGCCCCGAGCGCGCTGCCGTTCCGCGACCTGCCGAACGTCCTGATGACCCCGCACTCGTCCGGCGTCACCGACCACACGTTCGTCGGCCGTGTTCGCGACATCACCGACAACATCCGCCGGCTGGACACAGGGCAGACGGTCCTGCGCACCGTCCGCCCCGCCTAGCGTGCGTCAGTAGTTACCGCAGGTCTCGGCGATCGTCAGGGCTTTTGCGCGCCACTCGACGGCCGGTCCCTCGGTCGGGACGGTGTCCAGTCGGCTCTTCAGCTGCGGGTGCGCGTCGAGAACGGCCTGGCGGTCGGCCGGGGTCTTCGAGAAGAAGTCCGCCAGCTGAGCCTTGCGCTCGGGTGCCTGGTCCAGGCGTGCGGCGAGCTGCGGAGTCACGTCGTGCATCGCCGCATCGATCTGCGCGAAGCTGCAGGTGGAGTTCACGAGGCGGGCGGAGTCGGAGTCGGCCGGATCAGCGGAAGCGATGCCCGGGATCACGAGGGCGGCGGAGATCGCGCCGACGGCGGCGATACCGAATTGCAGACGTGCTCGTGAAACGTTCATGACGAGTCCTCCCATGTCGGTTGGTTTGCCGGGGCAACGATAGGGGCCCGAGTTGTGACTTTTCTGAGGACCGTCTGAGAATCGCGGCCCGGTCACGTCCCGGCGGGGGAGATCATGGAAACCACGGGACCCGTGGCCCGTCCGCGGTCGTCCAGGATGTGCCCCAGGTGTTTCCCGATCTGCATGACCACCGACCGGTCCGCCACCCGCGACCCGGGCAGGAGCTTCTCGAGAAGCAGTTCGAACCGGTGCACGTCGTTGAGGGTGCGCAACCAGACGGCCATGATCAGGTTGTATTCGCTGGCCACGAGTACCGCCAGCCGCACTTCCTCGATCCGGCCCAGCGACGTCCTCAGCCGTTCGATCAGCGGCGCGGGAACCTGCATGAAGTACCAGGCGTAGATCGGCCATTCGGAGTAGGTCCGGGCAATGTCGGTGCGCAGCAGGAGGGATCCGTCTCGCCGCATCGTCGCGATCGCGTCGGTGATGCGCTGATTGCTGACGCCGGCGCGTTCGGCGATCGCCGTGGTGGGCGCGCGGCCGTCGATGCCGAGTTCGTAATGGATCACGCGTTTCAGGTCGGGTGAGACCGTCCGCGCGGCCCGGGGGCGGGGCGGCCGGGCGCCGGGAACCCGGCCGGCCTGCGCCGCGGACAGCGTGCGCAGCCGCCAGTTCCCGGCCTCGAAGAGCACCTCGGTGATGAGGTGGGTCCGGGCTCGCCGGATCGCCGGATACTCCCCGAGCCGATGGAGCAGGAACCGCGACGTGTCCGCCGAATCCTGCGCCATCAGCGTGAGCAGGAGGTCGCGGCCGCCCGCCGTGAAGTCGACGCCGGCGACCATCGGATCTTCCGACATCGCCTGCGCAGTTGCGACGGATTGTCCCGGTGCGCATTCGATTTCGATCAGCGCGCCGCGTCCCGGCGTCCCGGCGTCGTAGCCGGTGATCCAGATCAGACCGGTGTCGCGGAGCCGCTGGTACCGCCGCGACAACGTCACGGGGTCGACGGCCAGGATCGGTGCGAGCGCCTTCCAGGATGCCCGCGGCTCGATCTGCAGTGCATGCATGAGACCGAAGTCGACATCATCTGGCTCGTAATCCTGCATGATTCGTCCTCTTGTGCCGAGAAAGCTGCAATTTTACACGACGGAATTCACATCGGGTCACTCTTCCATCAGTCACTGTCCGCTGATCCTCTTGGAGTCCACATGAGTTCTTCGCGCCACCTCCAGGGAAGCGACGCTGCCACGGCAGCGGTCGGATTCCTCGTGGTCATGGAGTTCGCCAGCGGCCTGTTGCAGGGGTGGTTCTCCCCGCTGCTGCCCGCCATCGGCGAACGTTTCGACGCGTCGTCCGCCGCCTTGAACTGGGTGAGCGCAATGTATCTGCTGGGAACGGCCGCCTGCGTCCCGCTGATCGCCAAACTCGGTGACCTCTTCGGGCACAAACGGCTTCTCGTCGTCGCGACCGCGTCCGTTGCGCTCGGTTCGTTCCTCGTCGCGTTCGCACCGTCGTTCGAATTGCTGCTCGTTGGCCGGGCGTTGCAGGCGCCGCTCGCGGCGTTCCTTCCGCTCGAGTTCGCGATCGTGCGGGACCGCAACCCGGCCACTGCGGGCCGGAGCATCGGGCGACTCGTCGGGTCGCTGACACTGGGTGCCGCCGTCGGCGGCCTGCTCTCGGGATTCCTCCTCGACTCGGTGATCGGCGACGTGAGCGTCGTGCTGCTCGTGCCCGCCGTCCTCATGACGATCTGCCTTGCGGTGGTGTACTTCCTCGTCCCGGAGACGACGGTGCGCAAGACGGGCACCGTCGACTGGACCGGCGCGGTCCTGCTGACGGTGGGTCTGCTCGGGGTGCTCGGCGGTGTCTCCAACGCCGGCACCTGGGGCTGGACGAGCGTCCTGACGTGGACGGCCATCGGGGTCGGGGCCGTCGTTCTCGTCGTGTGGGTGTTCGTGGAACGACGGGTCCGGCATCCTCTCGTGGACCTCGACGTGGTCGGACGAGGAATGCGCGTGCCCATGTTGATGGCAATGCTGTTCGGCGCCCAACTGTTCGGTGTCCAGACCCCCAGCGCCCTCTTCCTCCGGGCCACGCCGGAAACCAACGGCTACGGGCTGGGCGTCACCGCCTCGATGACCGGGCTGATCCTGGCGCTGTTCGCGCTCGCGATGTTCGTCGGTGCGTCCATGAGCGACCGGCTCGCCCGTTCCGCCCTCACCGTGGCCGGATCGCTCGCACTGGGTGCGGTCCTCTCGGCGGCGTCCTACATCCTGATGATCGTCGTCCCGGGTGACGCCGCGCTGTTTGCGCTGTGGCTCGTCGTCGCGGGACTGGGTGGCGGTGTGGTGGTCGGAGTACTGCCCGCCGTCATCGTGCAGCAGGCCCCACCGGATTCGGTCGGCATCGCATCCGGCCTCTACAACACGTCCCGAACCGCGTCGGGAGCCGTGGCCGGCGCCGTGTTCGCCCTCGTGATGTCGTCGATGATCACTCCCGCGCTCACCGGCAGCGCCAAACAGATCCCCTCCGTGGGCGCCTATCACGTGGTGTGGGCCGTCTGTGCGGCACTGTGCGCCCTCACAGCTCTTCTGGCACTGAAACTCCGCTCGCCGGCGACCGTCACCGAAAACGACAAGACCCCACTTGCCGACGACGAGCAAGTGCACGCCTGACATCCCTGGAAACACCGAACGAAAGGACATCGAAGTGTCTGTCGATCCATACCTCCTCGGCACCATCGACGAACTCGGCGCACAGTACGCCGCATTGAGCGATGCGATCTGGGACGACCCCGAACTGCGTTGGGAAGAACACGCTTCCGTCGATGCGCAGATCGCCGTCGCGGAGGCCGAGGGTTTCACGGTCACCCGGGCGGTGGCCGATATCCCGACCGCGTTCAGCGCCGAAGCCGGAAGCGGCGCGCCGGTGATCGCGATCGTCGGCGAGTACGACGCACTCGCCGGGCTGAGTCAGAAATCGGGAAGTGCCACGCCGGAACCGGAGCCCGGCAACGAGACCGGGAACGGGCAGGGATGCGGACATCACCTTCTCGGTGGTGGTTCGCTCCTGGCCGCGACCGCGGTCAAGCGGTACCTCGACGCGAACGGCCTCCCCGGAACCGTCCGTTACTACGGCTGCCCCGCAGAGGAGGCCGCCGCCGGAAAGACGTTCATGGTGAAGGAGGGTGCGTTCGCCGACGTCGACGCCGCCGTGTCGTGGCACCCCGGTGACACGACCACCGTGCAACGGATTCGGACGCTCGCCTACGTCCAGGCCTACGTCCGCTTCACCGGTATCGCGTCGCACGCCGGTGTGTCCCCCGAGCGCGGTCGCAGCGCTCTCGACGCGCTCGAGCTGATGAACGTCGGCACGAACTTCCTGCGTGAACACATGCCGTCGGACTGCCGGATCCATTACGCGATCCTCGACACCGGCGGTCGCTCACCCAACGTGGTCCAGGCGAGCGCCGAGGCGTACTACCTGGTGCGGTCGCCGGACGTGGCCGGCATGCGCGAACTGTTCGCCCGCGTGACGAAAATCGCCGAGGGCGCCGCGCTGATGACCGAGACCACGGTCGAGATCGAGATCGACGGCGGATGCTCGGACATCCTGCCCAACGTCGTCCTCGAGGATTCGATGCAGGAGCGGCTCCGCGAGCTCGGACCGGTTCCCTTCGACGCCACCGACCTCGAGTCCGCGTCGGCGTTCGTCACCGTGCCGGCATCGGGACGCACGGCGAGCACTCTCGGCGGTGAGTTCGAGGGCGACGGAAGCGCTCTGCACACCGACATCGTCACGTTCGACGCGCGGACATCACGGCCGACGATGACCGGCTCCAGCGACCTCGGCGACGTCAGCTGGGTGACACCCCTCGTACAGTGCGCCACGGCGTGCGTCGCCGTCGGCACTGCCGCCCACTCGTGGCAGATGGTCGCCCAGGGCAAGCTTCCCGCCGCACACAAGGGGATGATCCACGCCGCAAAGATCATGGCCGCGACCGCGGCGGACCTCCTGACGGACGCCGAGCTGCTGGCGTCGGCGCGCAAGGAGTTCACCTCCCGCACCTCCGAGACCCCGTACGACTCACCGCTTCCCGACGGGGTCGTCGCCCCGCCGCTGCGCGGCACCGTCTGACCGCCCATTCGAAACCACCTGGAAGGAACCCGCACATGACGCTCGCCACCCCCGTCGGCGACACCACCGCGACGCGCGCAGCAGCACTGAAGGACACTGCAGCACAGGTAGTCCGGAATCGCGAGAAGGAACTGCTCGAACTCAGCCACCGCATTCACGACACCCCCGAGATCGCGTTCGAGGAGCACCGCGCCGCCGCTCTCGTCGGGGACGCACTCCGGAAAGCGGGCTTCGACACCACCGTCGGCGTCTACGGACTCGACACGGCCGTCGAAGCGGTCTATGGGACCGGCGACCTCACCGTCGTGATCTGCGCCGAATACGACGCGCTGCCCGAAGTCGGGCACGCATGTGGCCACAACATGATCGCGGCCGCCGGGGTCGGCGCGGCCCTCGCGCTCGCGGCGGTCGCCGACGACGCCGGTCTCCGGATCACACTGCTGGGCACACCGGCCGAGGAGCACGGCGGCGGCAAGATCCCGATGCTCGAAGCCGGTGCGTGGGAGGATGCGGCATTGTCCCTGATGGTCCACGGTGCGTCGGGGACCGACATGCCCTGTGCCTCGCTGTGGATGCAGGCGGTCGACCGGTTCGAGGTCACGTTCACCGGCCGCGCCGCGCATGCCGCGGGCGCGCCCGAGCACGGGATCAACGCCGGTGCCGCGGCGACGATCGCGCTGAACGCCATCGGACTGGTCCGCCAGCAGTTCCGGGCAAAGACACGCGTCAACGCATTCGTCTCGCACGGGGGCGACGTCACCAACATCATTCCGGCCAGGACAGTCGTGCAGGTCGAGGTGCGGGCGCCGGAGATCGGTGAGTGGCGCGAGGTGAAAGAGCGTGTGCTCGCCTGCTTCGAGGCGGGAGCACTCGCCACCGGATGCGAGTGGACGTACGCGGCCACGGAGCCGCCGTATGCGCCGATGGTCCAGAACCCGGCGCTCGCGGCGATCTGGGACGAGAACCTGCGGGCCACCGGTCGCGAACTGACGTCCGCCTCACTCGGCGGAGGCTCCAGCGACATGGGCAACGTGTCGCAGGTCGTGCCGTCCATCCATCCCGCGATCGCGGTACTGGGCAGCACCGCGATCCCCCACAACGCCGACTTCGCCGACGCCGCTGCCAGTCCCGCGGCCGATGCTGCGATCCTCGACGGTGCGACGGCGCTGGCGTGGACGGTCCTCGACGTCGCTCTGGACGCCGAGGTCCGTGGCGAGTTGCTGCGCCTGCAGGCGGAACGGCCGGAGGGGTCCACCCGGACGGCGAACTGGGCGTGAGTGCTTACATATCCCTGACCGAGCTCTTCTCCCTCGGGATCGGGCCCAGCAGCTCACACACCGTCGGTCCGATGCGCGCGGCGGCGGACTTCGTGGACGGGCTGCACGCGGCCGGTCGGCTCGACCGGGTCGACCGGGTCGAGTGCGTTCTCTACGGCGCCCTGGCGGCGACCGGCATCGGTCACGGAACCCCCGATGCCGTCGTCGCCGGGCTGACCGGCGCCCGGCCGGAGACATGCGACCCCGACGACGTTCGGGGCGCATGGCGGAAGCTCGGCGACGGCGCCACCGTCGCCCTCGGCGGGACGCACCCGGTTGTGATGTGCACCGAGGACGTGGTGCTGGCGCCGCTCACCCGAATGCCGTTGCACACCAACGCTCTGCGCCTGCGAGCTCTCGACGGCGACCGTTCCACCGTCGCCGACCGGGTGTACTACTCGGTCGGCGGTGGGTTCGTCGTCCCCGAGGACGCGGCACCGTCGTATGTCGACGACCGGCCGGTGCCGTTCCCCTTCACGACCGCCGGAGAATTGCTGGGGATCTGCGAGTCGACCGGGATGAGCATCGCCGATGTCGCCGAAGCGAACGAGGCCGCGCTGATCGGTGCCGATCGTGTGCCGGAGGCGGTCGACCGCATCTGGTCGGCCATGGTGGCGTGCATCGACGCCGGCGTGTCCACCGAGGGCCGGCTTCCCGGTGGACTGGACGTCGTGCGGCGGGCCCCCGGTCTGTACCGGAGACTCGGCGCAGCCGGCTCCGGAGGCCACGAGGCGATCGACTGGCTGCAGACGTACGCGATGGCCGTCAACGAGGAGAACGCCGCGGGCGGGCGTGTCGTCACGGCGCCGACGAACGGGGCCGCGGGAATCGTCCCGGCCGTCGGGCGGTACTACGAGCAGTTCCTCGCCGGCGGCAACGCCGACATGCGGGCGTTCCTGCTCACCGCCACCGTGATCGGATCACTGGTCAAGGCGAACGCCTCCATCTCGGGCGCGGAGGCCGGCTGTCAGGGTGAGGTCGGTTCGGCGTGCGCCATGGCGGCCGGGGCGCTGTGCGCGGTGCTCGGCGGCAGGCCGGCGCAGGTCGAGTACGCCGCCGAGATCGCGATGGAACACCACCTCGGCCTGACCTGCGACCCGGTCGGCGGGCTGGTGCAGATTCCCTGCATCGAGCGGAACGGGATCGCGGCGGTCACCGCACTGAGCGCGGCCCGGATGGCGTCGAACAGCGACGGCGGCCACGTCGTCTCCCTCGACACCGTCATCGAGACGATGCGGCAGACGGGCCGCGACATGTCCGACAAGTACAAGGAGACGTCGACAGGAGGTCTCGCGCTCAACGTCGTGATCTGCTGAAAGGGGCGCCTCGGAGGTGTGACCTGCGCCTAGACTCCGTACATGGAGCGCAGCGCGAAGGCTGCACGTCGTCGCCAGGGTGATCACCGTTCGCTGTTCGACAGGTTTGTCGCACAGATCGAGGTGAAGGTCAGCCAGGCGCCCTTCTTCGGGGTGTGCGCGGGAGTTGTCGCGTTGTGGGTGGTCAGCATTCCCCTGTGGAAGGACCTCCACGAATGGCAGATCGCCATCCATACCGTGGGTGCGGTGTTCACCCTGCTGCTCGTCGTGTTGCTCGAGAACGCCAACCGTCGTGCCACCGAGGCGCTCCAGGAGAAGCTGAACGTGATCGCCGAGGCGCTCGCGGCGCTGCTCGAATCCTCCGCCCGCGAGGATCCCGACCTGAATGAGGCGGAGAAGAAGTTGCGCGAGGCCATCGGGCTCGAGGAACGGCATTGACACCGGCCCCTGTGACACAGCCCACCGAACAGGTAAGTTATGTGTAACCGCAAAAACTACTAACCAGTAGGGGTACGAAATGCCTGTTCCGTCCGCCGCCACGTTCGCGCGGCTCGCCGACCTCATCGCCATCCCGGATGCGGCGGATCGCCCGACGCGGTCCGTCGTCGAGGCGTTCACGGGTAAGGAACTGGCCACCGTCCCGGTCGGTACCGCTCAGGACGCCCAGGACGCGATCGCACGTGCCCGGGTGGCGCAGAAGGAATGGGCCAAGCGTCCCGTCACGGAACGCGCCGCGATCTTCCACCGCTACCGCGACCTGGTGCTCGAGAACCGCGACGCCCTGATGGACATGGCTCAGGCCGAGACGGGCAAGTCCCGCGCAGCGGCGCAGGAGGAGGTCCTCGACATCTCGATGACCGCCCGCCACTACGCGCGTGTCGCCCCCAAGCTGCTGCGTCCCCGCCGCATCTCCGGCATGCTGCCCGGCCTCACCAAGACGGTCGTGCGGTACCAGCCGAAGGGCGTCGTCGGCGTCATCTCGCCGTGGAACTACCCCATGACCCTCGCGGTGTCCGACGCCGTCGCCGCGCTGCTCGCCGGCAACGCCGTCGTCCTCAAGCCCGACAGCCAGACCCCGTACTGCGCCCTGGCCTGCGTCGACCTGCTGTATCAGGCGGGCCTGCCGCGTGACCTGTTCGCCGTTGTCCCCGGGCCGGGCTCGGTGGTCGGCACCGCCCTCGTGGAGAACACCGAGTACCTGATGTTCACCGGGTCCTCGGCCACGGGTCAGCTCCTCGCCGAGCAGGCCGGTCGCCGTCTCATCGGCTTCTCCGCCGAACTCGGTGGCAAGAACCCGATGATCGTCACCGCCGGCGCGAACCTCCGTGAGGTCACCGACGCCGCCGTCCGCGCCTGCTACTCCAACTCCGGGCAGCTGTGCATCTCGATCGAGCGGATCTACGTGGAGGAGTCCATCGCACCCGAGTTCACCCGGATGTTCGGGGAGCGCGTCCGCAACATGAAGCTCGGCGCCGGCTACGACTTCGGCATCGAAATGGGCAGCCTCGTGTCCGAGGCGCAGGTCAAGGCCGTGTCCAGCCACGTCGACGACGCCGTCGTCAAGGGCGCCACCATAGTCGCCGGCGGCAAGGCGCGCCCCGACCTCGGACCCCTGTTCTACGAGCCGACCGTCCTGACCGGTGTTCCCGAGGACGCCGAGTGCTACCGCGACGAGACGTTCGGACCGCTGGTCTCGATCTACCCCGTCGCCGACGTGGACGAGGCGATCGAACGCGCCAACGACACGGAGTACGGCCTGAACGCCAGCGTGTGGGCGGGAACCAAGGCGGAGGGCGAGGCCATAGCCGCACGGATCCACGCCGGAACCGTCAACGTCGACGAGGGTTACGCCCCGGCATGGGGGAGCACCGGTGCGCCGATGGGCGGCATGGGAGTCTCCGGCGTCGGGCGCCGCCACGGCGACGACGGGATCGTCAAGTACACCGAACCGCAGACCATCGCCACCACCCGCATCCTCAACCTCGGCGGTCCGCGTGGACTGTCGCCGAAGGTGTGGGCCAAGATCATGCCGCCCTTCGTGAAGGCGCTGCAGTGGATTCCGGGCCGCTAGACGTGGACAGCGCGAGCATCCAGATCGACGTCCCGCCCGGCATGGTGTGGGACGTGGTGACCGACGTGGCGGGCATGGGCCGGTTCAGCCCCGAGAACACCGGGGCGCGCTGGACGTCCGGTTCCCCGGCGACGGTCGGGTCGCGGTTCGTCGGCGCCAACCGGCACGGGGCGGCGCGGTGGAAGACGCACTGCACCGTCGTGGATATCGTTCCGGGCCAGAAATTCTCGTTCGAGGCGGACGAGCCGAAGGCGCGCTGGACGTATCACCTCGAGCCGTCCGGCGCCGGCACACTCGTCACCGAGACCCGGGAGATCTACGCGACACCCGTATGGTGGGTGCGGCTGGTGCAGAAATCGAAGGTGCTGGGCAGCAACCGCGACCAGCTGATGCAGGACGGGATGCGGCAGACCCTCGAGCGCATGAAAGCCGCCCTCGAGCGCTGATCTCTTCCACCCTGGGGTGCCGATTCGTCACCCTAGGGTGGCTTCCGCCGCCGCGCGCAGGGCCCGAGACTGGACGCTGTCCACACCTCTCGGAGGCGCGTCCCATGAATCCTCGGCCGACACCCGTCGAAGCTGGTCGGTCGTGCCCTGACGTCCGCCGCGAGGACGTGTGGTTCTCCTCGCGGGGACAGCGTTGCGCCGCCTGGCTGTACCGGCGCCGATCCGAAACTCCCACGGCAGCACCCTGTGTGGTGCTCGCCCACGGCTGGAGCGGGGTGCGCGAGCAGAGACTCGACGCGTTCGCGGAGCGGTTCGCGGCCGCGGGAGTCACGGCGCTGGTATTCGACTACCGCTACTTCGGTGCCAGCGAGGGCGAACCCCGCCAGCTGCTCGACATCGACAGTCAACTCGACGACTGGGACAGCGCCGTCGCGTTCGTGCGCAGCCGCCCGGACATAGACTCCAGCCGGGTCGCGCTCTGGGGGACGTCACTGTCCGGCGGACTCGTCCTGACGGCGGCCGCACGGGACCGGCGCGTGGCCGCGGTCGTGTCACAGGTTCCGTACGTCGACGGTCTGACGAACCTTCCGCGGCTCGGCATGGCCGGCCTCGGCCGCATGGCGATCGCCTACCTGCGGGACCGGTATGCGCAGGTGCGACACCGGCCGCCGTACATGTTTCCCGTCGTCGGGCCACCGGGCTCGTTCGCGGCGATGACCACACCCGACGCGGAGGCGGGATATCACGGGATGGATCCGCCCGGTTCGACGTGGCGCAACGAAACACCGGGGCGGGTGGCGTTGCAGGCGGCGCTGTACCGGCCGACGACGACGGTCGCGAAGATCGCCTGCCCCGTCTTCTTCGCCATCGCCGACCACGACGTCGTCACCTTCACCCGCAGTGCGCAGAAGGCCGCGGCCAAGACCCCCGGCGCCGAGGTGCACGTGTATCCGGGCGGTCATTTCGACCCCTACTTCGGCGAACTCTTCGAGCGGGTGGTCGCGGACGAGACCGAATTCCTCGCCCGCCACCTCCGCACACCCTAACTGCCCACGGTGCCGAACTGTTCGCGCAGAACACCTTTGACGACCTTGCCGCTGGCGTTGCGGGGCAATTGGGGGAGGACCTCGACGAACCTGGGCCGCTTGTACCGGGCGACCCGGCCGTCGAGCCAGTCCGCGAGGGCGTCGACCCCCGGCGCGGCCCCGGCCCGCGGGACCACGACCGCGACGGGAACCTCGCCCCACCGCTCGTCGGCCCGCCCGATCACGGCGACGTCGACGATGTCCGGGTGAGCGGCGAGGGCATTCTCGACCTCGGCGCAGTAGATGTTCTCCCCGCCCGAGATGATCATGTCCTTCTTGCGGTCCACCACGTACACGAATCCCTCGGAATCCACGCGCACCAGATCGCCGGAGTGGAACCAGCCGCCGTCGAACGCGTCCGCGGTAGCCTCGGGGTTGCGCCAGTATCCCTCCATGAGTCCCGGTCCGCGGTAGACGATCTCACCGATCTCGCCCTGCGGCACGTCGTTCATCGCCTCGTCGACCACGCGCATCGCGACCGTGTCGATCGGCTTCCCGACCGAGCCGATCTTGCGCACGGCATCCTTGCAGTCGAGCATGCACGTCACCGGCGACATCTCGGTCTGCCCGAAGAAGGCCACGATCTCGGCGTCGGGGAATGCGGCGTTCAGCCGGTCGAGGAGTGTCGGGGTGGCAGGCGCGGCGCCCCATCCCAACACCCGCAAGGCCAGATCCCGGCCCTCGGGGCCGGCGTCGTCGAGGATGGCCTGCCACTGGGTGGGCACCATGAACACACTGGTCACCCGCTCGCGCTCGAGCGCGTCGAGTAGTTCGGTCGCATCGAACGCACCGGTCGGGTGGATCACGATGGTGGCGCCGATCAGCAGGAACGGCCCGACGCTGCCGAGGGCTGCGATGTGGAACAGCGGGGACGAGACCAGGTTGACCTCGGACTCGGTGTCGAACAGTCGCCATCCCCGGATGAGGGTCAGCGCCTGCGCCTGCAGATTGAGGTGCGACAGCACCGCGCCCTTCGGACGCCCGGTGGTGCCGGACGTGTACATGATGGCGGCGGGGGAGTCCTCCGCCACGTCCGCGATCGGGACGTCGGGGTCGGCTGCGCGCAACTGCGTCTCGAGTGAGACGTCGTCGGGGGCGTCGCCGACAACGAGGACCGGCACGCTGTCGTCGACCTCCGCGGCGAGACCGGTGAGTGAATCCTCGACGACCACGACGGTGGCGTCGCTGTCGGCGACGATGAACCGCACTTCGCCGGGACTGAGCCGGAAGTTCACCGGGACCGCGATCGCACCCAGGCGAGTGGCGGCCAGCATCACCTCGAGGAACTCGGGACGGTTGGTCAGCAGTAGCACGACACGGTCGCCGCGGCCGACACCGCGGGCAGCGAGGACTGCGGCGGTCCTCGCGCTGCGGTCCTCGAGCTCACGCCAGGTGGTCGAGGCCCCCCGGTATCGGAGCGCCACGGCATCGGGCTTCGCGAAGGCATGCCGGGCAACATGATTGGCCCAGTGCGTGCGCCGGGAGGCGAAGGGCTGAGCGTGCGACGTTGCTGTCAAGGTAGGTCCTCAGCCTCGGCCGAACACGGCGGGACGCTTCTCCAGGAACGCCGCGACGCCTTCCTTGTAATCGGGGGCGGCGAGGAGGTCGAGCTGGCCTGCGCGCTCGCGGGCGAACGCGTTGTCCAGTTCGGTGAGGGTGGCGTCGTTGACGGCGTCCTTGGTGAAGTGGAAGGCCTCCGACGGTCCGTCGGCGAGACGTCGGGCGAGGGCCTCGATCGATGCGGCGAACTCGTCGTCGGGGTACACGTCGGCGATCAACCCGGCAGCGAGAGCCTCGGCAGCGGGCAGTCTTTCGGCCAGAAGCGCCATCTTCAGTGCGCGGGCGCGACCGATCGACGCGGCGACGAGCGCGGTGGCACCACCGTCCGGCATCAGGCCGACCTTCGTGAACGCGAGCAGGAAGTAGCTCGACGCGGTGGCGATCGTGAGGTCGCAGGCCAGGGCGAGGGAGACCCCGACGCCGGCGGCGGGACCGTTGACCGCGCCGATCACGGGCCGGGGGAACGCACGGATCGTGGCCGCCGTGCGGTTCGCGGCGTCGATCGTCGCGGCCGACGGCGGACCGGACGTCTTCTCGCCACCCAGGTCCGCACCCGTGCAGAACGCGCGACCGGTGCCGGTGAGGACGGCGGTCCGGACCTGCGCGTCGCCCGCGTGCTTGTCGAAAGCGTCGGCGACGGCGTCGAGGGTCTCGGTGGTGACGGCGTTCATGCGGGAGGTGCGGTTGAGAGTGACGCGGAGGACGCCGTTGTCGACGGTCGTGTCCACGCCGGGAATGTCGGAGCTCATGAGGATCCTTTGTCAGGAAGGACGGACGGAGAGGGCGATCTTGCCGGTGGCGGAACGGGTTTCGAGCGTCCGCAGTGCGTCGCCGGCGTGTTCGAACGAGTAGACGGTGGGTTCGGTGATCTGCAGCGCACCCGATTCGAGGAGCGGGCCCAATGTCGCCCACTGCCTGCTCGTGTATCCGGGATTGGTGCGCACGTATTCGCCCCAACCGGCCCCGAGGACGGAGATGTTACGCAGGAGAAGGCGATTGACCTTGACGGTGGGGATCTCGCCGCCGGTGAAGCCGAGGACCACCAGTCGCCCGTTGGGCGCGAGGCTGCGCAGGCTGTCGGTGAAACGGTCGCCGCCGACCGGGTCGAGGATGATGTCGACTCCGCGGCCTCCGGTGAGGTCGCGGACCCGGTCCTTCCAGCCGTCCAGCAGGACGACGTGATCGGCGCGGTTGGCCTTCGCGATGCCGGCCTTCTCCTCGGTGCTGACCACGGCGATGGTCTCGAGCCCCAGCGCGGCCGCGACCTGCAGTGCGGCGACCCCGACACCACCTGCGGCGCCGTGCACCAGCACGGTCTCGCCGGTCCGGTAGCGGGCGCGCTCGTCGAGGGCGAAGTGCACGGTGAGGTAGTTCATCAGGAAGCCCGCGCCGGCCTCCAGCGACACCGAATCGGGTAGCGGGAACACCGAGTCCGGCTCCACCGCGACTGTCCGCTGCCACGCTCCGTCCGACGCGAGGACGGCCACCCGCTGCCCGGCCCGGATGCCGCTGTCCGCGGGTGCGCTACGGACCACGCCCGCGCCCTCGACGCCGAGTACGAACGGCAGTTCGCGGACGAGCTGGTAGCTGCCGGTGGTCTGCAGCAGGTCGGGAAACGACACTCCGGCGGCGTGCAGATCCACGACGACGAGGCCGGTTCCGTCGGGTTCGTCGATCTCGACGAGATGCACTCCGGCAGGGCCGGAAGCGGTGGTCAATTGCTGGGCATACACGTGGTGGTCTCCTCCGTCGGTCCCTGACTATCCATACCAGACGCAACTGAACGGGCGCTAGATAAATTCGACCATTGACCGTGCCGGTGACGCCGTGGTACTAACTTTAACGAGCGATCAGTAATCAGGCCGAGTCGGAGGATGAGACGTGCCAGAACAGACGGAGACGACGGAGGCAGCCGCACTGTGGGAGCGGCGCGGAGGCATCGGCATCATCACGCTGAACCGCCCAAAGGCGCTCAACGCGGTGAACGGTGCGTTGTCGACCGCGGTGGGCAGTCTGCTCGAGCAGGCCGAGAACGACCCCGAGGTGCGGGTGGTCGTCGTGACCGGGTCGGGCCGGGCATTCTGCGCGGGCGCCGACCTCAAGGCCCTGGCGTCGGGCCAGAACACGGCCGCGGACGGACATCCCGAGTGGGGATTCGCCGGATACGCGCAGCACTGGATCAGCAAGCCGACCATCGCCGCGGTCAACGGCTTCGCCCTGGGCGGCGGCACCGAACTGGTGCTCGCCAGTGACCTCGCGGTCGTGGACGAGGAGGCGAAGCTCGGGCTTCCCGAGGTCAAGCGCGGACTGTTCGCCGCCGCCGGCGGCGTGATCCGCCTGCAGCAGCAGATCCCGAAGAAGGTCGCGCTGGAGATCGCGCTCACCGGCGAACCGATCAGCGCGGCGCAGGGCAAGGAGCTGGGCCTGGTCAACCGGGTCGCCCCGGCAGGCACCGCCCTCGACGTCGCGCTCGAACTCGCCGAGCAGATAGCCGCGAACGCGCCGCTGTCGGTGCGCGAATCGAAGGCCATGATCCACCGCACCGCGACCGAACCCGACTGGGGCGACGGGGCGTGGGAGGCGAACAACGCCGCCATCGCGACCATCTTCACCAGCGCGGATGCCAAGGAAGGCCCGACGGCGTTCGCCGAGAAGCGCCAGCCGGTCTGGCAGGGCCGCTGACCCGTGAGTACTTGTTAACCGCGGGCGGTTAACAAGTACTCACAGCTCCAGGAACTCGGCCCGGTGTCCTGTCGAACCCGGACACCGGGCCGCAACCACTTTCTTCTCCTCGAAAGGGAACAACATGACCAACGCTGTCATCGTGGACGTCGTCCGCCTCGCCTCCGGTAAGGGCAAGCCGGGCGGCGCGCTGTCGGGTACGCACCCGGTGGAACTGCTGGCGCACGTGCTCCGCAGCATCGTCGAACGCAACGGCATCGACCCCGCACAGGTCGACGACGTCATCGGCGGCTGTGTCGGTCAGGCCGGCGAGCAGGCCCTCAACAT
>NZ_JBHXWI010000061.1:0-57077 GCF_042671975.1 Rhodococcus sp. NPDC127593
TGGACGGAGTCGATGTGGTCGAAGTGGAATCCGAACTGGTCGCTGTACTTGTCGAAGCCCTTGTTCTCGGGGTAGTCGAGGGTGGCGTGCCGCTCCAGCAAGGCCACGACCCGGGCGTGATCGTCATTCGCCAGCGCGGCGGCGAGTTCGCGGGACTCGTCGCTGCTGAACGGGGTGTCGGAGTTCGCGAAGTCCAGGGTGCGGACCCGGTAGTCGTAGCCCTCGTCGGCGCCGTTGCGGACCATGACGCCGCCCTTGACGCGGATGACCGCCCGTTTCGGGGTTCCGTCCGGGCGCAACACTCCGGCGCGTTTCATGATGTCCTCGGCTTTGACGGTTTTGAGTTTTTTGCTGGCGTCGGCGCGCAGCTCGTTGGTGTCCCCGGACCGGTATCGGGAGACGGCGGAGCGGGACCGCCCGATTTTGGTGGCGACGGCGTCGATGCCGCCGAGGCGTTCGATCGCGGCGCGCCGTTGGGCACGCTCGAGGACATCCGGGTGCGGGATGCGGCCTTGCTGCGCCCACCGGCGCAGCGTGCGGTCGGACGGGGGTGTGCGGCCGGCATCGATCGCCGCCTGCCGCAGGCCCTCGTTGCCGAGCTCCGTGCGCAGCTGCTTCACCGAGACCTTGCCGGTCAGCCCGGCCAGTCCCCCACTTTTGACCTGCTTCGACTTCTCCACACCGCTGGTCGCGGCGTTGGCGACGGAAACCTTGAGGCCGTCCAGGCCGACCGCCTGCTGTGCCGGCTTGGTGGTGCGCGGCTTCGGAAGATGCAGTGCCATCAGAGCACCCCCTCCCCTTCGTCCTCGTCGGCGAACGCCGCCTTGATCGCCAGGTTCACCTCGTGCACATCCTCTGCCGAAGTGAAGGCCGACAGCAGGGTGTCGGTGAGAACCACGTCCTTCTCGACCGACATCTTCCCCAACGCCTCGCTGGGGTCGGCGATCTCCTCCCCGTCGGCGAGGAGGTACACCCAGGAGTCGGTGACGGTGCGGACCGGCCAGCGGCCGTGCTCGCGGGCAATCCGCATCGCCACCCGGCGGCCGCGCCACCGGCAGTGCGCGATGATCGACGCACGCCACAGCGGTTGGTGGTGATGTTGCATCCGGGTCGCGGTCCACATGTCCGGGTTGACCATCCGCCCGATGTAACCCTTGTAACAGGTGCCGAGGAACCGCTTCGTTGCTTCGTCGTCGGTGTCCACCGCGGCCTTGCGGGCCTCGCGCAGGATCTTCGCCCACTTGTCCAGGGCGCGGCCCTGCTCCGGGTAGACCCAGGCCTCGGCGATGTCCACATCGTCGAGTTCGGCGCCGATACCTCCGTCCGCCACCGGTGAGCACAACCCGTCGAGGCTGACCGAGGTGACCCAGGTCTGCACCGGTTGGTCCGCGAGCATGTGCGGGTGCGCAAGAGGTAGCTTCTCGGGCAGCGACAGCGCCTGCCCCGCGGGCAGGGTGATCCGCCACAGCCCGAACGGGGCCCCCTTCTCCCCCACCGCCGCCGCGGCCGCTGCGTTACCGGTCAGGTGCTGGGGCTGCCCGTAGCCGAACTCGAGCATGCCCGCGGAGGCGAGGTAAGCGGCGCGCTGATCGATGGACACCAACCGGCTCGCCCCGTCCAGATCCTGCGCGTCGGGGACGCGGGTCCAGCCGACAGCGGGTTCGAGATCTCCCCGCGGCGGGCCGTCCAGCGGTGGGACCGAGCCCGGTGTGGTGACAACGATGCCTTTGCCGCTGCGGGTGCGTTCACGCTTGATTTTGTCGACGATCGCGGCGCCGGTTCGCGCCGGTGTCGGCCCCGGGAGCACCCCCAGGTGCTGGGCGCACCAGGCCAACCGGCGACCGAGTTCCCGTGCTGCCGGGAGGTCGTCGTCCGGGAGATACGTTCCGGCCGTCGGTGAGCCGAGGATGCCCATGTCTCCGACCCGGTTGTGCCAACCGAAGTCCTTGTTCCAGTAGGTCCATACATAGGGTTCGATCACCACATCGACCATCGAGGTGAAGTTCCCGATCGAGCGGGACAGGTGCACCACGTGCCCGGGATCGCCGCGCAACTCCCACCCCGCGTTCAGCAGTGGGGTGAGGGCGGCCTGGAGGACGGCGGTCAATTCTTGGGCGGCGCGGTTGCGGAGGGCTTCCATGTCGTCGACGTCGTCTTCGCTGCCCGGATCAATAATCCACCCGAGCGATTCGCATGCGCCCTGTCCGACGACCCAGATCTGCGCGGGGGCTCCCAACGGTGTCAGCGAGGCCCAGCGGATCAGCTTGTCCAGCTTCTCGACCGAATCGACCGGACCGGTCAACTCCCGCCCGGAGGGTGTGTACGTCCCCGCGGCGGTCACGATCAGCGCATGGCCATCGGCGTCTTCGCCGGCGGGCAATGTCTCCCACACCGGCGGATCCGCTGCGTCGCTGCCGGCCGCGTCGTCGGCCACCTCGTCGCCGTCCACCGCAGCGCTGTCCACCTCGTCGCCGTCCACCTCGGGAGACGGCGGCGTCGGTGCGTCGTCGGCTTCGGCGACATCCGACTGCTCGGACGATTCCGGGTGTCCGGCAACGGCCGGTTCCGAGCCCGCCTGATCGGCGGCGACGAAGACAACAGCATCGACGGAGACAGCGTCGTCGTCGGGGACAACATCATCGTCAGGGAGAACGTCATCGGTGGAATCGGGAGACGCCGTCAGGGTTCCCTCGGGCAGTGCGAACAGAGGGATCTGCTCCCCCCGGCCGCTCATGAGTCCTGCTCGGTGATCCGGCCGTCGAGATCTGCCGGAGGGACGCTGTAGCGGTCGAAGAACTCCTGCAGGGCCACGTCCACGACGTTGGTCACCGTGGATTGACGATTGTTCACCAGCCAGGTCAACCGGGCCTCCGTCGAGGCCAGCACCCGGGTATTGAGCGGAACCTTCGCCGGTCCCTTCCGCGGTTCCAACTTCGCCGTCAACTCCGGACTCGGCGTTCCCGCATCGGAGGCGCTTTCGGCACCGGGAGCGCGTTTCCCCGACCCCGCGGCGCCTGCGCGTCCACCCCCGGTCGGGCGGCGGCGGGCGCTGCCTTGAGAATTTTCTATCTTCGCCATACCCACCCACTCGTGTTCCGCGTGCCGTCCGTGTGCTTGCGCGGACATCACCCTACCCACCACATGCCTTCTCGCACGTATCTTCGCGGGCATGTTTGCATGCAGATTTGCGCCCAGGATGTGAGTGTTACGGCCGACGGCTTCGACGCCGCTGGCGACGACCTAGTCGGACACACAGCTCGGGTACGTCAGCGCAGGGAACCGTCATGACCCGACAACCTCGGATTCGTCATTCCACCAGCGTGATCGGCACCCCGGGAGTGATGAACAGGTGGTGTTGAGCGCCGCCGTCATGGGTGAGGGACATCGCCACTCCGGTGGTGTGTCCCTCGGCGAACCGTACGAGCAGCTCGCGGGTGGCCTCGAATCTGGTGTGGCTGATGCCGTAGGTGACACCCGCCCAAAGATGAGGCCGGGCACCGTACCCTCCTTCTGCTGACGGTGGATCGTTGCCGAACGTCTCGCTGACCCCCGGTCCTCGGCGGGGACGGAGACACCGTCGCGGCCCGACGAAGGTATCGGCTGGGTGCGGGCTACCAGCGGTGGACGACGCTCGGGTCCGGCTCGTCGCTGCCCCGAATCGCGACCGGAGTTGCCGGCGTAATCAGCAGGCGAACCGTCGAGTTCTGGCTGACGAAACCGACGAATCCGCCGTTGCCGTGGTCTGCGAAGAGGCCCCGGATAGCTTCCTCGAGGCCGTGGGCGGCGGCCGCATCGGCGAGCGGATAACGGACCCCGTCGTAGATCGCTTCGTAACTCATCATCCTTCTCCCGCTGGTCTCGTGGTGCTCACAGCGTACGAGCGTCGGGCCGACGGTCGTGGCCGATGCCGACGCCGACGCATTCTCCGCAACAAAGCGATCCGGCCGGAACGCCGCACCTCGGGCGCGGTCAGCCCGCCGCACGCGCCACCGTCGACCTGCGCCGGGAGCGACAGACCGACGGCGCTCCCTTTAGCTTCTTTTAGCGTCGCCCGGGACCGGCACCACCGGGGAGGTTGGCCGGTTACCGTCTGTCGGTATGGGGACCACCTTCCACGGGCCGAGCCCGTGGCCACACATCACCCGCGCCATCCGCACCCGGGGCGCCCGGTACGCCGCGATCGGCTACCTCGGCCAGGATGCACCCGAGCTGCTCCCGCTGCGCGCCGGGGACCTGTTGGTCGTCAACGCCTCCAAGGCCGCGGTCCGGGCGCACGCCACCTCCCCCGCCGCCCTCGCGTACTACGTGAACAAGGGGGTGCGGGTGCTGTCGTCGCCGACCCTGCACGCCAAGGTGATCGCCACCAGTCGGCGAGCGGTGATCGGGTCGGCGAACGCGTCCGAAAATTCCACCCTCGCCGACGACGCCGTCATCATCACCGACGACCCCCAGGTCATCGCCTCGGTGCGGACATTCATCGACGGCCTCGACGAGCTCACCGAGGTCGATGAGGTGTTCCTCGACGATGCGATCCGGGAGTGGGAGATCGGCCGCGCCGTCCCCCTGCCCGGGGTCACCGGCCGCGTCCGCACCGGGACGGACTTTCTGCCGGCGCCGGTGAGCCGGATGTTCGTCAAACATGCCGTCGACTACGAGCCCTCCCTCACCGAAGAACATGTGCTCGAGCAGCACCGGTCGCGGCAGCGGACCACGGCTGGGCCGGCGGCGAAATACCAGCTCGAATCGCTGCGCCTCGACAAACCCAGCAGTGTGAAGCGCGGCGACGTGATCATCTTCGTCTCCGCCGACGACGAATGGATTTACCCACCCGCCGTCGTGGTGTCCGACGCCATGAAGATCCCACGGTCCGGCGGGGCGGTGTTGTACTTCCTCCGTATCCGCACCGACCTGCCTCCACTTTCCCTTCCCGAGGCGGAGAAGGTGCTCACCGACCTCGGGCACCCGGGCGCACACGGTTGCGGACCGACCACTACGTCCGCTCCCCCAGCCTCCGGACCGCGCTGCTGGGACTGTGGGGCCCCTGACCGTCAGGGAGTCTGTGTCAGCGTGGGAGTCAGCTGCACAGAACCGACGAACCCGACGGTCGAAACGCTAGACGGCTAGATACCGCGACATTGTTGCGCGCGACTCGAAAGGTGCCAAAGCGGTGCTGCCAGCCTTTCGGCTCAAGAGTAACGGGCCCTTCGTGAACCTGGCCGCGCGATGATATCCCCGACTCACAGCATGCCGGCCGGTAAATCATTAGCACTCCACCATCGAGAGTGCTAAATTCCGTGTAACCGAAGACACGGACCCGCGAGAACCGCTGGGCCCAAACACAGTCGCCGGCCAGCTGCAGCGCAAGTGCTACCTCCCCCGGGTCGGGGCAGTGGCTGGAAGGTTGGTTGCCCTTCGAACGATTGGGCACATCCGGCTTCGCAGCACCGACGACCGGACCACCCGACGCACTGGAGGAGGATCATGACCGCCGCTACCCCGCGCCCATCAGGCGTCACCAGCGACAAGAGTTCCTCTGCGCGTGCACGCCGGCGACCGCCGCGCGGGGGATCACGGTTGCCCTCCGTGTCGATCGCCCTGGGGGCGTTGTCCATCGCGTCGTTCTGGGTATTCGGACTCGGGTTCATCCTGGGCGTGAGCGCCGTGGTGTGCGGCGCTCTCGCCGCATTCCGGTCCGGCGTAGCCGGCGATGAGCCCGCCTCGCTGCGGGCGTTGCTCGGAGTCGTCGCCGGAGTCGCAGGGATCACGGTGTCCGCGATCGCGCTCTTTCCGGTGCTGGAGTACCTGTGACCCGCACATCAGCCCATACACGCCCCGTCCTCGACTTTTTGGAAGGGACCGCACCACCCGTGACCGCCGTCCCCGGCCCGCATCTGCCCACCACACAGACCACCCTCGACACCGGGTGCGACGACCCCGCGGCGAACGGCGCGGCGCTCCTCGAGTCCTGGGAAGCGGGCATCGCCGTGACCGTCGGCCTGGCGCTGCTGACAACCCTCGTGTGCACCGTCCTCGGATCCTTCGCGCTGGCCCTTCTCGCGCTCGTCGCGGTCGCCGGCATTGCCGGCCTGATCACCGCCGCCCTCTGACACTGCCCGCATCCCCCGTCCGCGGGCGTGTTCGTTCCGGTGGTGGCGCAGTGTCACCCCCGTCCTGCGTTCGTCGTGCCTCGGTGGACCCGGAGCAGACACGTGCGCTCATCGGCAACATCACACTTCCGAGTGGGGCTGCACCCTGATCTCAGCTACCTCGAGGTAGGTCTCGTACTCGAATCGTTCTCGTGGGGTGGGACTCTCAGGAACTTCACAGACACCGTGGGGCCGAGTGATGCGACGATGAAGCATGCGCCGCCATCGTTGGCCGGCCCTCGCGCCGCCCACCATCGGGGGGATCGCCGTGCACGAGGCGATGCCGATCGTGGCCGAGAAAGATCTCACCCTCGAACTGTCCGCGGCGACCGCGTTCGTGTCCGGGCTGCTGTTGCGGTTCACGCTGTGCGTCACCGGTGTCCGCGCCGACTTCGTGCGCTACGAAACCCGTCCCCTGACCGACCCTCACGACTGGTCGGCGCAGTGGTCCTATCTGGCTGTGCGCATCCTCGCCGACGATGTGGGCGGCCTCGGCGATCCGTTCCACCCGATCCTCGAGCCCGATCCGGAGGGATCCGGGCCGTACCGAACCTCACCGCAGTACTGGATCGGCACCTACCCGGCCACCGGATCACTGGCCGTCACCACCAGCTGGCCGCAGGTCGGACTCCACCCCACCTCGGTCACCCTCACGCTCGGTCCCAGCCCCTTCCCCACCACCTTCGGGTCCGATGCATGTCGGTGTCGGTGTCCGACTGCGCTCGACGAGCTGAATGGTGAGCCGCTGTTGAGATTCCTGGCTATCGGAACTTAGCGGTGCACCGCACACTCGCGTCTGACGCTCAGCCGATGCGGGTAGTCGCGCACATCGGGCATCGGGTGGTCTCGCGACGACCCACCCGTTGATCCGGGCGAAGGCCACCGCCGCGGTGTGTCCGGCGACCGCGTATCGAATCGGTGCTCACACAGAAGCCATGCGTTGCACAACACGCAATCCACAATTGCGACGCTAGCTAGCGTAGCGGAGTTAGCTATCCTCGCTCGCGGTCACGATCCCGGAGCTTTTCGGCGCACGATTCATGACGATGCCATTTTCGCGGCAAACAATCCGGTTGCCGGCGAGGAAAATCGACAACCGGCCGCTCAGACATTTACGTCACAGTGATGAAATTGTCCGGACGTAGTGCCGGGACGTAGTGGGCGATCCCGGCGACCGGCACGGCCGGGAAGGCCGGGAAGGCCGGGAAGGCCGGGACTGGTCCGGCTTGCCTGTACTCCTCATGCCGTCCAGGCTCTCGACCAGGTGACCTGAGTGTGCCGTGCCGACTGCGCTGACGTACGAAACGACATTGGGCCCGAGGGGCGAGTGGAACCGGATCTACTCGCCCACTTCGAGATCGAGTGGCGGGGTGGGTGTGTACCTGCGGCGGGCGTCAGCGTCACCAGATACCCCCGAGGAGACCACTAGAGCTCGACGGATATACGTTGCTGCATCGTGCGGGCGTGTTGCTGCTTCGCGGTGATGGCGGCCTCGATACGGCAGCGTAGGTTTTCGTCGTCCAGGTGTGGATTGTCGAACCCGGTCACCACCGCCAGCTCGGTTCCGACGCGGATGTGGGCAGTCTTGTTGACCACCGATCCGTCGTCACGGCACGCCAGGTCGCGCCCAGCGGCGATGACCTGAGCCATGGCGTCAACGCGATCGGACGCTTCCCCTGCACGCACCGATGTCCGCTGAATCTCCAGATCCCAAAACGACACGAACCACTCCACAACCGCTCCCTCATCCACTTTTCTTGAGTGAACTGTATGAGTCATCAGCGTCCAGCATGCAACGCGGCGCCCGCCCACCTGCAATGCGCAGATGATCGCCGACGTTGTGATGGTGTTGCATCTGCATTGCGGTCCACACGTCCGATTGTCTGTTGCATCCGAATCGGGCGCCCGCGTTGCCAACCTCGTACTGTCGGCGTTGCGTTTCCGCAACCAGGCGTTGCGTTGCCAACCTCATCTGGTTGGGTCTGCAACGTCGGGCTGTGTTGCGGTCAGAGGCGCTTGGTGTTGCGGAGGTTCGGAATCTCCTGGGTGGGGCGCGCCTCGTTCTGTTGGGTCGGGTCGTCTCCCCGGTCGAGCCGCGGAGAGTACGAACCGGCCGTCGCCGCCTTGCCGGGGCCGGGTGATCAGGGTGCCCCGACCAATGTGTACTGCGGATCGAGCGTTGCCGCATTGCGTCCGTCCGCCATCTCCTCGAGCTCCGGCAACGGGGGCGTCCGGAACCCTGCGTCGACCGCGCGTTGCGCAACCTTGTCGAACCGGCGCATTGCGGTGCTTGCGGCCTTGGCCCGCGTGAGCGTGGCAATCTCCGCGTAGCTGTGCTGTTCGATGATTCGCAGTCGGGCCGTCTCTTTCACTACAGGCTCGAAGTCGGCGCACGTGTCGATGAAGTCGAGGAGGTTCTCGATGGTCTGGGCCTCGTCCGGCAACACGAATGGCTCTTGCGAGTCCTCCCGCGCATTGCCGACCTTCAGAGCATCGGCCTTGCGCCCGTCCAGTGCATTGCGCGCAACGTGCTCCTCGGCGAGGGTCGCAACGTCGGTGAGGTCATCTGGGTTCACTTCGGTTGGTAGCGCGGCATCCGCAACGCCAGTGGAACCCTCGGGTCCGGCCGCGGCCTCACGGCTGTCGTCGGGTGCCGAGGAGTCGTCTGCCGGTGCAACGTCGGCGAACTGCGCAACGGCCTGAGCAATGCGCGGCGCAACGTTCTGGTCCTGTGCAACGTCGAGGTCCGGCGCAACGTCGAGGTCCGGCGCAACGTCGAGGTCCGGCGCAACGTCGAGGTCCGGCGCAACGTTCTGGTCCTGTGCAACGTCGAGGTCCGGCGCAACGTCGAGGTCCGGCGCAACGTTCTGGTCCTGTGCAACGTCGAGGTCCTGTGCAACGTCGAGGTCCGGCGCAACGTTCTGGTCCTGTGCAACGTCGAGGTCCGGTGCAACGTCGAGGTCCGGCGCAATGCTCGGAGCAACGAGGGCCGCAATTTGGTCGACGTTCCGTTCAGATGCCGGCATCGACTCAGCCGCCGCCGTCGGGTAATCGGTCGTGATGTCCTCACCGTCCCGCTGTTCGCGGTCGCGGGTGTCTCGGACGACCGCGGTGTACTCGGTGTGGGCGGTGCCGATGGCCTTGATGAGGATTCCGACACCGTGGGTGAAGGCCAAGACCAAAAGTGGCGGAATGACTGCAATGAGCGATGCGCCGGTTGGAGTCAATGGGGTGTATCCCAGGTCGATGCCCGCTGCAACACTTCGCGCAGCTGCTTCCCCGGCGCGGTACGCGTGGTAGGCGTTGCCGAAGACGCTGATGAAGACAACGACCACTGCGAGCCAGAGGAAGAAGTGCTTCCCCGTTGCGCTGCCGTTGATTTTGCTTAGCGCAACGATGGCGATCGTTGCGCCGAGGATTGCGCCGTCGACAATGGCGGGGAAGATCCAGGTGAGGTAGTGCGGGATTCCGGCCTGCATTGCGAGGTCGCGTTGCACGGCGAACGAGAGTACGAACGCTCCGGTGGTGATGCCGACCGCAATGGCGATCGCAACGATTAGGGCCGCAATCAGGGCGCGGAGCTGGATTCGTGCTGCTCGGATACTAAGGTCGTTCATGATCGGGTGTCCTTTCACGGGGTCCCGGTCCACGAGGCCCCCGCCGGCGCAATCGGCGGGGGCTTCCTTGTGTTGGTGCGGCCAGTGCGTTGCGGTGGGCGTTACCTCGAACTACGAGTGCTCACCTAGCATCGCTAGCTAGTGTCGCTATTGGTGCTAGCAGCCGTTTTTGGTTAGGTACTCGATGAGCGCGGCGTCGGTGACTGACGAGATGGTGATGCTCCGGTCCCCGGTCTCGTAGCGCAGCTTGTCCACACCGCGCGTCAGGCGTGCCTTGGTCGAGGGCCGCAACCGTACGTTGTGTTGTTCGCTGAGCTTCTCGACAGGCGATGCCGCCTCGGGTGCAGGAGACCAGACCGGCGTGACGGGCACGTCGGCGACAGGTCTGATGGTCGATTCGGTCGGAAGTTGCGTCGGCTGCTCGTCGACGGCGGCCGGGGTGGGGTCTTTGACGACCCGGGGGCGCTCAGGAAGATCTGCAGCAGGGTGCGCTGGCCTGCGGATAGCGGGTTCACGTTGGACGCTCATACGGTCGCTCCTGCGGTCTTGAAGGGTAGTTCGCTGAGAAGGTCGGTGTACGCGAGCTGCAATGACAGCGACTTTCCGCCCGCGAACTTGTGGATTGGGGTGCGCGCGCTGTGTGCGTCCTGCCGAGTGGCGTATTCCGGGATGGCGGTGCGCGCGACGAGGTCGCCATAGACTTCGCGCAGCTCGCTCTCCCGGAATTGGTGCTCGCCTGTCCCCCGTCGTCGACTGAGGACGATCTTGTCGATAGCCAGATTCGGGTTCGGGCGTCGCTGGACGTTCTCGACGGTTTCGAGGAGCTTGGTGACGCCTTGAACGCTGTCGATGGTGGGCTCGGTTACTACGATGACCCCGTCCACCGCACAGAAAACGGCGAAGAGCAGTTTGCCGAGCGACGGTGGGCAATCGAAAAGGACAGCGTCATACGCGGACAGGTCGAGTCCCTCGAAGGCGATGTCGAGGCGGAAGATGAGGTCGTTGGCCCCATCCGACTCGATGTTCGCGAGCGTCTGGTCGGCCGGGATCAGGTCGACGCCGTCCCATGGAGTGGCAATGACGGCGTCGATCGCCGTGCCCGACTCGGTTCGGCTCATCAGGTCGTAGGTTGTCAGCATGTCGTCGGTGATGGTGACGCCCACGCCGTTGGTGGCGTTGCCCTGGGGGTCGACGTCGACAATGAGGACGTGTCCGCCGGCGTTGCTTATTGCGCTCGCGAGACCGAGGGTCGTGGCGGTCTTGCCCACTCCCCCTTTCTGATTGCAGATCGCGCATTTGCGTGTCATGACTTGGTTTCCGTTCCGTCGAGGCCAGGAGACTTCCAGATGCGCGCGATGAGCGTTAGTGCAACTCCGCACGCTCGCGTAGGGAGCATAGCGAGGCTTGGCTGCTGAGCTAGCTCGACACGCCGAGCAACGCTAGCGTTCTTTGCTAGGTGAGCTAGCGTGCATAGCGTAACTAGTGTCTCTAGTTTGGCTTTCGTAGCGATCGACGCTGCGAAAGCAGACATAGCTATTGCCTCTACGATTGCGACCCTATCTACGGTGTCTGTAATCGCTTTGCTCGCAACGCTTACTGCACTAGTTTTCATAGTGACGTTAGATACGACTGCGCCTATAGCGATGCCAGCAACGCTCGGTATTTGAACTTTTCTAGCAAGCATTGCGCTCGTAGTTTTGTTCGCACTCATAGCTCTGCACGCAACCCTACGAATCCTAGACTGCGTAGACAGCCTAGTAAGGCTAGAAAGGCGAGAACGGCGAGTCCTCCTAGACATGCGAGCGTCTATAGAAAGCGCTGCTACAGTAGCGATCATACGGCGTCTAGCTCCGGTAGATATCGTTGCTGGCATCTCTCTGATAGCTACGATTGCGAGAATCGCTGCGATACAAGGGGTAGCTGTGATCGCCTCCATAGCAGAACTATCCGAGATATGAAGGCTAGAGACGATAGCCCAAATAGCCCGGATAGTTACGCTTCCCTTCGTGCTGCCAAAGTCGATCCCGTCAATGCTATCGAAGCTAGCGTTGATATTTCAGCAGGTCAGGGGGTCGCTGCCACAACTATGCCACGAGGCACCGTGACGCGAAACGCATCCCTCGACCAGATCGCATCTGCCAAGACACGGCGGAACCCGGCGAAACAGAGCAGGCCGGCTTCGAGTCTTCACCGCTCGACATGCTCCCGAGCGGATCTCGCCACGGATCAACCGAGCACGATTTTCGAGCTAGCCGCGCTCCGCTAGCTAGGCTAGCGCCCCTATCTCCCTGCGCGCGAACTGCTACTACCGCAAGCGGCCGTAGTGCAACGGTCGCTTCAACGCTAGCTACTACGTCACTCCTAGCAGCGGTAGACGGGCGAGCAATCAACGCTCGCATAGCTACTCGCAATATCTGGAATAGCGTAACTTTGCTACCTAGTGTCTCTAGCAACGCTAGGTAGCCGAGCTAGCATCCCACTGTGAGGTTGCGTCGCTTTCCCAACGAGCGCACATTCGCTGGGCAGCGCGTCGCAGGAAAGCATTCCCCCGGGTTAGGAAGGAACCGGCAGGACGTGTGACTCGCGTGTGCTCAGAGCCGACGGTTCAGGGCAGTAATCGGCGGGCGAGTTGTTCGGCGTTGAGTTGCCGAATGCCGTCGTCGACGGCTTGGCGGTCGGCGAAGTCGACCCCTCGCTCGGCAAGAGCTGCGGCCACCTGCTTGGCGGGGCCCCAGGCAGTTTCATCGTCAAACGCGTCATGGAACTCGGGTAGGAAGGTGTCGACAGCATCAACGACGAGGCTGATCCACTGGCGGTCGATCCCCTGCTGGGTCAGCGCGAAGGTCAGCCATCGGCGCAACACGAAGGGCAGTGCGTTGCGTTGGCCGGCGTCGAGGACTGCTTTGCGGGGAAGCCAATCTGTAAGCAGCAGCATCACCTCGCCCGGGCTCCAGCACAGCGCCCCGGCGCCGATGTAGCCGTCGCCGTAGTCCAGGAACAGCTCGGCCAGCGACCGGCTCACGTCGTCGTCGCTTCCGATATCGGTGAGGAAGTCCTCGACCAGTTGGCGGCGCCTTTGCTCGGGCAGTCCGGCGTGTGCTGGCCATTCTGGCAGGTAGTCCCGGCAGCGGGACCATGCCAGCGCCCGGTGATCGCAAAAGTCCTCGTCGTCGGTGCGGGGCCAGGTCATGTCGGTGGTGCGCAACGCGTGCGCGAGATCAGCGAGCACCTCGGCCACCGGAGCCGACTGGAGCGGCATCGGTGCCTCATTGGGCTCGCGCAGCTGCTCCCACGTGGTGGCTGCGCCGGGATTCAGGAGAGCGAGCTTGTCGATCATCAGCCCGCCGACCTGGTAGATATGTGCCATTAAAGTGTGTGGGTGGGGTCCGTCGTAATCGATGAACAGGACCCGTTCGCTGTCGTACACGTCGACTGCGCGCCACGCCGCGGTCGGAGTCCACGCCTCGACGGTGTGCCAGGCCGGCAGTGGTTGGGTTTCGGCCAAGATGTCGAGGGTGTCGGTCAGCATGGAAAGGTCGGCCGCAGGTGCGACCCGCGCGAGCGCGTCGATCGCGGCCAGTGAGTGCGGTGACGGTGTGGTGCATGCTCTCCCGGTGACCTGCATACACAGTTGATGCTCGGGCTCGCGTTCGGTCACTGCCGCCGTCGACCACGCCTCACCGAGCCAGCCGCTGGCCCAGGTCTCGGCGGTGAGCACATCGTCGATTTCGAGGAGTTGCCGAGCGTCGCGCAGCAGAAGATCGGCGGGGTGAAGTTGCCGGGGAGCACGGCGAACGGGTCGGCTTTTGCCGCCCTTGCGGCGGCCACGGCTCTTGGGCATATCCGCAGTCCACCACAGACACCGATCAAGGCGCCATCGCGACGCGCCGTCCGGTGAGATTCAGGCGATGCCCGTATCTGCCGTCACGTGACAGAAACCGTAGGTAGTCGGGGTATCAACGCTCGCCCAACTATTCAGGGTCGCTAGAGTCGCCTAGCGATGCTAGCTCGCATTGCTAGCAACGTCAGGTTGGGTTACGTAGCTTCCGGACAGCCAAGAGGGTAGACCACACCGCACTGGAGAGGGCCAACTTCGACAGCCGGGCATACGAAGGCCCTCTTGGAACTGCTGGTGGACAGGTGGTGCGTCAACGGAGCAGAGTCTGCCGATGATCGGGAATCATGTTGTGCCCCTGATGGTGACGTTCTTGCGGGCCGGACCGCGAACCTCAACTGCGGTGTCCACGACTGCACGTGCTTCATCGGAAAGCGCGAGAATCGCGTGATCTCTAGCTTGGACCGTGGCCTCGTCGTAGGCGTGGACAACGACATTGTCGTCGGCCCACACAGTGGAGTGGTCACATGCTCTGATGAATGCGTGATTGTGAGCTACAACCCTGCACCGGTCGAAGGCAGTAACTGTCGCGTGGGTGTAGGCCCAGACATGAACTTGCCCTGTGACTTCCACGGTCGTTGCGTCGGTGGCGACGATGTGCGCGGTCGCGGGTAGTGGTGAGTCGAGATGAATCCGTGCTTGCGATCCAGCGGTAAATCTTAGGGTCCACTCGTCGCCGGCCGATGCGAATGTTTTGTCGTCGAGTTCGATTAGCTGACCTGCAGTGTCAACTACGACTGTTTTGGCGCCGTTGCGGAGGCGTTCGCGGATCGAGTCTGCGTTGCGGCTGATGTGGTGCGGCGCCTGGACTCGGCTGACATAGACGCGTGGGTGGCGGTGGGTCGATCGGGACGCGGTGTTCTTCTTACCCACGAGCGCACTCCGTTCTGTGCGAGTCGGCAACGATAATTCTCGCAGTATATGGCCGAGACTCGTTGATGACTGGTACGTCGGTCGGCGCGGTGGTGATCGTCCGCGGTCGGTCCGACCAGCGTTGCCGTATGTGCAGGGTGGGCCCAGGATCGATGGGCATGGTTAGGCCGCCTGCTTTTGGGGTGCCAGGGCGGCGCGGATCTGTTCCATGAAAGCTTTTCGGTGCTCAGGCGAGGCCGTTGCGCGACGGGCCCGTTCGCGTTCGGCGTCACGCTCAGCGCGGCGCTGTGCGCTGTGCGCAGCCTCCGCGACGCGTCGCTCGCTGGGGGAGGGGCCCGACCAGTCGATTCTGGATAAGCGCCAGGTCAGATATCCGATCGGTGTGCGAACCGTGTTCGGCCAGAGCTCACCTCGCGAGACGGTGTCAGCGTTCAAAGCTTGGGCGATATCCCGTCCTGTCCAGCGGGTTGTGTCGATTCCTGCACGATCGATGACGTCGCACACGGCTCCGATGTGGCCGCTGGGTGCGATGACTGGAGCTGCGGCGACCAGGGCCGAGGCGGCTCGTTGGAGATTTAGTGGGCGTGGGTTCGTCTGATTCGGGGATGAGGGTTGCTTCGCGCGCGCGCATGCGCGTTTGGTGATTACTTCTCTACAAGAGATCCCCTTCGGGGAAAAACCACTCAAAGATAGGGGGTCACGGTCGCGGGCTTGGGGATTGGGATTCGAACCCGTCGGGGTGGTGTGGCGAGCGTGCTTTGCCGCGTGGTGTGTCCTGCGGTGGGAGCTGCGCTTTTTTGGTTGTGGGGGAGCGGGGGTGGCTGCGACGAGGTCAGGTGGGGAGGATAGAGCCCATACGCTGGCAGCGCGGTGCTGACGCCCACCGTGGTGGACTTCTGCGGCTTGGAATTCACGCGTAGTCAGGGTGCGGCCCCGTACCAGCTCGAAGCCGAGGTGTAGTGCTTTCAGCACGCGGCGACCTCGTTTGACCACCGACTCGGACACACCGGCGCGGGCGGCGAGGTTTTGGACTGTGGCAGTAACGCGGCGCCCAGTTTTCGAGTCGGCCGACGATGCGTGCGCGGCAGCGATGGCGACCATACTTTCGACGCCGATCCTGTGTCGGGCGGCTGCGGCGCGGCCGGCGGCGGTCTTGGTGACTGCGTACCGGACTTGTCGCATCCATCCGTCGCGGCTTGTCCAGATCGGGATGCTTGCTTCTTGGCCGGGGTTGATGGGCAGCGTCCAGGATTTTCCGCGCTGATCGGTGTCCGTATTGAGTCGTCGTAGCTCGTCGATCCACGGGGTCTGAAGTGGTTGCGTTGCTGGTTGTGTAGCGGTTTGTGGAACCGGCGAGTTGTGTGATTTATCCCACGACACGCCGAGATCGGAATGTTGAACCGTGGAAAGGGCGTCAGGGTATGCGTTACCCTGAGACGTACCTCGTAGCACAGGTAGTCCCTTCGGGGATGCAGTACCGAGTCGAAGAGGCTGCTCACTTCTTCCACTCACCTCAGGGAATGACCGTCCTGCCAGACGATCGCCCTAGACGGGAGGACCTGCCAGTCCTCCCAGTGGGATTCATTGACTAAACCCACCCCCGCCCGGGGGTCCCTTTGGGTGGTACCGCTGCTCTTGAATTAGCTATCGAGTTAGTTCCGATGCGCTATTCGCCAGGCCCACCGCCCTCCTCAGCTAGAAGGGCCGGTGCGCGCACAAGCGGCACCGGAAGTCGCAGCTCAGAACCCGCAGATTCCGTCGCGTAATGGGCGCCCTGGTAAGCCAACACGGGGGTAGCGCCGTCGCAGTGTTCTTGAGCGTGAGGGAGCGCCGTAGCCGGCATGTGGTCTCGTTGAGACAGACACGTGACTGACTGGAGATTCGCAGGCGGGCCAGAGTTGCGGCCGTGCGTTATCATCGAGTAAGCACCGCCTCTTCCTTTCGAGGTAGTGGTGGTCAGGGAGCTGGTAAGGTCCCGAAATTTCATAGACGGACAACCCCCGACGCCGCCAAGCCCTGGGGGTTGTTCCGTGTTTAGGTGTCGTTCATGCGCCCATCGCCAACTGCTCGATGCGATGCAGCGACCCCGCAGCTTCGACTTCAAGTAGCCGGAGCTGTTCCGGTTGAAGTTTCTCGCTGATGTAATCCGGGATGTCCAGTCCGTGCGTGATGGCGAGAATAAGCACGGAGTAGTCGCCAGCAGGGATGCCGAGTTCGGCTGCCCGACTCTCGTAAACCTTGTGGTGTCTGAGGGGCGCGCGGGTAGCGATCTGCCCGCGGGGCCCCTTGTTGTGCTGTGCCATGAGCAAACCCTAGATCGAACCTGTAACCGATACGGGTAACCGGCGCTCTTCGGTGTGTCGCATGTGACTGAAGTGGTCATCGAAGGTGACTGCCTTTCGTGAACGATTCGGCGTATCAGGACTGAACGGACTTGGCCGCGGGTTTTAGCGACCCCGCTTCTAGTGAGGGCGCGACAAGATTGGGGTGATCGGGACCGATTTGCCCTGCTCTGAAGCGCGCTGAATCTGTACTGCTACGCGGGATGTCGGTGGAGAAGTAGACGGGCGAGCGAAGCGACCTCACGGATCTGTTCAATGGAAGCCGTTTCAGGGTTCGTCACGACCAAGTCGACGACATCGGCAAGCTTCTCTCGGGCGCCCACACTCAGGGTCAGCGCGTCAGTCGAGATCACCAGAGGACATTCGGCGAGAAGTTGCTCGGAAAGCACGGTAGGTGTCGTCACGCCGTCCGCAATGATCCTGGCGCAGATGACATCCTGCATCGGGACGAGTTCCCACTGGCGCCCGAGGAAGTCGACAGCACTGACGGTGGTCATGCTGCGACTCCTGTCGCCGAACCCTGAAAACGGGCCTCCCAGGCATCGATAGCGGCGTTGATGCGGGCCTCCGCGACTTCGGAGGGTTGGGTGGCGAGTTGGGCCCAGAACGCGCAGGAGACGGTCTCGGCACCGCTGTACTCGATGCCGGCCAGGTAGTCGTAGGCGTCGATAGCGGAATCCGACACTGCAGCCCAGGCGTAGTCGGCGGCCTCGGATCGTGCGCGGCCACCTTTGATTGCGGCAAGGCGATCGATGGTTTGCCAGCGTGCCGTGAGTGCGCTGACCGCAACCTCGGCGGCGTCAGCTGTGGGACCGAGAGCCGTCGCCCGGCACAGTCCGGCCACGGCGTGCGCGGCCGCCGGGGTGAAGCCCGGGATAGTGACAAGCCCCCACCGCGGGTTGGCGTAAAGGTCTGCGAACCAGTTCCAGCGGATCTCCGCTGGCCCTTCGGTGGCGGGAGTCATTGCATGTCCGTTGGCCATCAGATAGACCTGGTCGACGAGTGACGTCATGCTGCGACCTCGCGAATTCTGGCGGCACGTGATTGGCCTCGTCGAGATGATGCGGCGGGGCGGTCGGTGCGGGCACTGCGGCCGCGGCGGATCGCATAGTCGTCGAGTTCGGCGCGGGTGACGGCTCGTCCGGTGGTGGTGAAGAGCAGGGCCGCGACGATCTGTTCGCGGGGCCGCTGGCTGAGTTCGAGTTGAGTGTTCAGTTCCTCTCTGCACTTCCTGAGGAGCGGGCAGGCCGAGCAGATATCCATGGCCTTACGCCAGGATGAGAGATCGATGCCCGTCACTGTCCAGCCTGACCCCTTGCCGGCGCAGAGACCATGAGCGGGGGAGGAGCTTGGGGTGATGTGTACCAGCCGGCGGGACTCAAGCACGTCACGAATGCGGCGATACGTCGGGCAGAACCGAACAGTCGCCGAATACAAGAAACCGCAGCGGCGGCAACGATGATCACCAGTGTGCTCGTCGGCCAACCGAAACAGCTCTCTGTCGGAGTGGTCGGCGAGCGCTCGAATGTGAGCCGATCGGGTGCCGCGGCCGGCGAGGATGCGAAGTGCGCGAGCGGCTGCGGAGCAGAGCGGCTGGCCCGGAGTTTGGGTGTGCCCACATCCGGAGCACTGTCCGTTAATGCGTCTGTGAACGGCGAGAACATGCTGTGGATCAGTATTGACGGTGGTAGGAGCAGCTAGGCGCGTAGCAGACGCGCCAACTATCGTGGTCATCGCAGAGCACTCATTTCTGCATTTGCAGTGACGGGCGGCAACCCGTCACTGCACGGCTTTTCCGGCTGTATCGGTCAGCTGGACTGGCATCGTGTTCGGTCCCCCCCGGCTGCTGCAAACCGCTGGGGGGACCACTCTCATCTCGAGGACGCCTCTCAGGATTGAGTTGCCGCTGGTCGGTAGTTCGAGGGCATTCTGTGCGAGCGCGTCGAACAGGCCGAAACCCGAGCGGACCGTCATGCCGCCCCGTTCTCGAAGAGCGCGAGCTGCCGCGCCGGAGCCGGAGTAGCAGCAGGGGCCGGGATTGGTGCCCGGGGCTTTTGCTGCTTCTTCTTCGTCCGCCCCCGGGCAACTGCGAATGCATCGACCCCAGCGGCTTCGACCTCGCGGCCGGTGACGGTGAACAGCCGTCCGGCCATGATCTGCTCGCGGACCTTCACACCGGAAGCGAGCCTGTCCTCCAGTTGCGTCTCACACTGCGCGAGCAGCGGGCACACCGAGCAGGCCGCCATCGCACGCTTCCACACCGCGGCCTTTGTGCTGGTGACGGTCCAACCGGAGCCCTTACCTGCGCACAGCCCCTGACCTGTGTGGGGCTGGGTCACGGGTGCCTTGCCGCGAGTCTCGAGTTCGGCGGTGATCCGCCGCGACGTCGGGCATAGACGCACCTGACCGGCGTAGACGAACCCGCACCGCCGGCACCGGCCCTCGCCGGTGTGCTCGCGCATCATCGCGCGGAGCCGACCGGTCGTGTAGTGGCCCAGAGACAGGTCCTGGGGCCGGAGGGCGCCCGTGGACAGCTCGCGCAGAGCGCCAGCGACGGACCGGCACAGCGGGCGGGCAGGGGTGTAGACGAACCCACATGCCGTGCAGGCCGTGTGGTCATGGTTCGGACGGTGTTTGGCCAGGGTCTCGCGGCTAGGGCCGTCGGTCACGCGATCGTGCCCGTCGACCTTCTCCCGACCAGCATGAGAACTTGCAGTCGCTAGGCGTAGAGCACCAGCACCATCTAACGTGTTCATTTGCAGGCTCCGATCTGCATTCGAGGCCGCGGGCCGCTAACCCGCTGGTCTCATGGCTTGTCCGACTGCGCTAACAGTCGACTTGCTGCTCTGGATGGTCCCCCGGCTGCGCTAACAGCCGGGGGATCGTTCACTTCTGACTGACATTCCCCCACATCTCCTGGCATCTATTCATACTTGTTTAATCACATTCAGATGTGCGCATCGTATCGAGAGGACTGCACAGTGTCTAGCAATGATGACTTCTCTAGGAGGACTCGGTCTGTGAGCCGACGTGTTATGCGCGGGTTCAGTCCCGTGTCTCTGCGCGAAGCGCGGCGTACCGCGGGTATCTCCCAAATGGAAGCGGCCCGTGTCGCACGCATAGGAGCGGACACGATTCGACGATGGGAGCAAGGGGAAACCTCTCCGCAGGTTGACCTGCTCGCCAAGGTCGTCGAAGCGCTGGGGGTCGAGATTGCCGATGTCGTACACATTCCGGCAGATGAGCGTTACCCGGGGGATTGGCGGGTGCTCCTGGGGCTTACGCAACCCCAGCTCGGGGCGAAGGCGGGCGTAGCCACGCAGATCGTCAGCAGTGTCGAACGTGGAGTCATCTCGTTGTCTGGCAACGTCGCTGCGAAGCTCTCCGATGCGCTCGGAATTACAGAGAGTGAGCTGCGAGCAAGCTACGAGCGGGTGCGAACCCGCGCCGCCGGCGCTCCTGCATAGCCCTCGGGCGTCGCGGATGCGAAGAGAACGGTTCCAGTCGTACGGTGCGTGGGTGTTGGCGACCGTGGTGGTGCAGTAAGCGATGTGAGTGTTCATTCGACGCACAAGCTGGTGTGAGCACCGCAATGGTCGGCGCGATCGAGCGGGGGGAAGCTCGCTTGGCCGATGAGGTGGCGGCGAGGCTCTGTTCGGTCCTGGGGGATTGCGACGGATGCGCTTCGTGCTGCCCACAAGCGTGCGCGAGACCCGTGAGCCCGGCACGCCGGCGTAGCCACAAGGCTCCTCTGGTGACAGCGGGCGAGTTCCAGTCATGACGACCCTGCGGTCGACCCGCAGTGCTCGCAACGAAGGCCGGAGGTGCGCCGACGGTTCGGCGCCCGGCCCAGGTGGATTTCCTGGACGCATGATGGCCACCGTATCGGAATAAAATCGGGAAAACAAAGACCATGTGTCGGTTAATTTGCGGGTTGCAAACGGTCGTGGCGCACAACCTGGGGGTTGACGCCTGTACTATCCCTGGTCATGGGTGATGTTCTGAGCAGTCCCGAGATCGTACGGCTGGGCACGTTCATGTCCGCGCGCCGTGAGGAGCTGGCTCTGACGAAGGAGCAAGTTGCTGAGCGTGGTGGCCCCAGTCCGAAGAGCTTCACCCGTATTGAGCGGGGCCTGAAGCCGCGCCCGACGGGTACGACGTTGGCGAAGATCGACCAGGGGCTCGATTGGGCGCCCGGCAGTGCAGCGTCGGTGCTCGCCGGCGGCACACCGAGCGAGAGGCCCGCCTACACCCAGGACGACATCGAGCGGCACGCCCGCCTGGTCGCGGAGCTGCAACGCACCGGTGTGACGAGTGTGGCCGCTCGGGGGATCAAGGCTGGGGCTGACGGAACTCAGTTCGGTCCGGATGCGGTTGAGGCGCTGCTGGAGCTTCTGGAGCGGATGCCCGATGGCCCTCGCCGATCCGATCGGCCATCTTCCTAGCCTTCAGCCAGTGCTCGGCAATCCGTGACGGATCCACATCCGCGGGCGGCGTTCGGTCAGTAACTTCACGTTCTTCGCCTGCTGCTATCGCTCGCGTAGTCAACACCAGTTCGACGGCATACCGTCCTAGGTACCCGCCTCGCTTCTTCGTATGCACCGAGTCGGGTAGGGGTTCGATTCGAGGGGTGAGCTCGAGCAGCGCGTCGGCGATCTCGACCTTCATGCGGTGCAGCTCTTCCTCAGCGTCGAACTCGGAATCTTCCAATGTGAGCACCACATCGCGGATGGCCCTCGTGCAGTCCTCGTACATCGGCCGCAGAAGCTGAACCTCACGCTCGATCCACCACCGCTGAAGAGCGTCCTTCAGGCTCGGAAGGAACGACAACAGCACCACGAGAACAAAGGGCAGCATGAACAGGCCGTGCACGCGCGAGATGGTGGCCGACGCCAGTTCCCTGCTGGCCGTGCCGCGCGCCATCATGACGGCGCCGAATGCGATGCTCGCAACACTGACGGCACCAATCAGCCCACACGCCAGAATCGCCCCGACTCCGAGCCAGTCCCTCATGCCCTCCGTTCGCTTGACCTGGCACGCGAACACCCACAGAGCGACGGCGCACAGCGCGATCGGCACGAGCGCGTAGGTGACGAAGTAGGCCGCGAACCTCCAGTCGGGGCTCTGGTACATCTCCCGTCCGCTCGCGACGCTGGGGTAGCTGAGCGCCAGCAGCACCGCGACGATCGCGGCCGGCATCGCGTAGAACCCGAGACCTATTCGGCGCGTGCCGTCCTCCTCCGGCCGATCCAACTGGAGCACCAGGGCGATCAGGACGAAACAGGTGTAGATGAAGATCGCGTGCCACAGATCGGTGAGTTGGGGAGCGCCCCCAGGGAGCACATGACTGACGAGCAGCGCGACGGTGGGATCGCACAGGACAACAACGAAGCCGGCTGCTGCGGCCGCGCGATTGCTGGTCCGGTCGAACGGAAGGTCGTTCACCAGCAGTAGCCGTAGGCCGATGATCGCGACCATGAGGACGTAGCCGGCGTCCCATAGGAGGTCCGACACGGGGCGGTACGGCGAGGGCACGATGACGGCGACGAGCGCGAAGACCGCCAACAGGACGGTGCTCACCTGCGCAACTCGCCGAGGACCGTCCCCGTCGGAGAGTCGACGTAGCCGGAAGTGCGCGGGTCTGCGAATGCTTCTCAAAACAACCTGAACGCCGCGGGCCGCTCACGCGCAGCACGGAGGTCGGGCTTCATCACCAGCAGCGTGCCGAACACCTCGGCCTCGAATTCGTTCCGAGTGCCGAACCGGGGCTTGGCATCCGGGATTGAGAACATCGAGTTCACGCGTGCGAGCGCCCTCGCCGTCACATCGCGCGGGATGTCGATCCCCAACAGCTGGCTGGCGAACTCGTGCGCGTCGAAGTCCTCGGTCTCGATCGGTGCTTCCAGGTGGTCGAGCACGATGTGGCCGAGTTCGTGGCCGACATTCTGCTTCTTCTGCGCGAGCGAATTCGTCGGCCGCAGGTAGATCGTGTCGACACCGAAGTTGCGTACGGTCATCCCGCATGCCGTCGCACCGCCTTGCGCCGCATAGACGGCCGGGTCCATCGTCTCGACGACGATCCTGCGGCCGGTCACCCGGCTCGCGGCGGCGATCGCCTCGCTGACCGACCATTTCCGTGAAAGCCCGAGACTGGCGACCACAGGCAACAGCTGCCCACGCACGCCTGTATCCGCGCGCGCCGGTACTCTACTGCGCATCAAGCACCCCCGATGCGATGTGATGAAACCGCAGCCCTCCGAACTGGCGGTTCTGGACCCGATGAAGTCTAGCCCTGCGAACGAACTGAAGCGGTCGGGGCTCATACACTTACACTGCAACGACCTGCTCGGCCAGCCCGTTGTTCGGATGACGAGCGCTCCACCCCGACCGAAGGAGCCACCGATGGGTGTCCTACGCCCGCCCCATCCGCCGAAGCGAGTGCCGTTGATCGGCGACATCATCGGTCTGGACCCCGTCAAGCCGATGCAGAACACCGCCCGGATTCTCGGCGAGATCGGCCCGATCTACCAGCGGCGGATCCTCGGCATGCGGCTGACCTTCGTTGGCGGCGCAGACATCGCCGACGAGGCAAACGACGACGCGACCTGGCAGAAGGCCGTGCCGCGGCCGCTTCAGCTGTTGCGCCCGATCGCCGAGGACGGCCTGTTCACCGCGTACAACGACGAGCCGAACTGGCACAAGGCCCACGCGATCCTCGCGCCGGCGTTCACCCAGTCGTCGATGCGCTCGTACCACGACACGATGGTCCAGGTCGTCGACGAGATGTGCAGTGCGTGGGACGGGGCCTCCGGGGACGTCGATGTTGCGGCCGAGATGACCAAGCTCGCCCTGGAGACGATCGGCCGCTGCGGATTCGGCTACCGGTTCGACTCGTTCGGCCGCAGCGAGGTCGACCCGTTCCTGCCCGCGCTGAAGGACATGCTCGAATACGTTCAGGCCCAGGGCGTCCCGGTCCCGGGCCGCAAGGTCGTCGACGCCCTGACCGGGCGAACCCGCCAGCACCAGCGCAACGTCGACTACATGTTCAAGGTCGTCGACGACGTCATCGCCGACCGGCAGGCCAACCCGCACGACGAGCCGCGCGACCTGCTCGATCTCATGCTCACCACGAAGGACCCGGAGACGGGCGAGCAGCTCGACGCCCGCAACGTCCGCAACCAGATCCTGACCTTCCTCGTCGCCGGTCACGAGACCACCGCCTCGGCACTGTCCTTCGCGCTGTACCTGCTGGCCACCCACCCGGACGAGGCGGCGAAGGCGCGCGCCGAGGTCGACGAGCTGTGGTCGACGGACGCCGCGGTGCGGTTCGAGGAGGTCGCGAAGCTGCGGACCGTGCGCCGGGTGATCGACGAGACGATGCGGCTGTGGCCGGCCTCGCCCGGCTACTTCCGTGAGGCCAAGCAGGACACCGTGCTCGATGGCCGTTACCCGTTCAAGCAGGGGGAGTGGTTGATGGTGGTCCTGCAACAGGTACACCGCGATCCGGCAGTGTGGGGCGACGACGCCGACCAGTTCCGGCCGGACCGCTTCCAGTCGGAGGAGGTTCGGGCGCGGCCCGGCCACGGGTACAAGCCGTTCGGCACCGGCCTCCGCGCCTGCATCGGCCGGCAGTTCGCCTACCACGAGATGATCCTGGCGCTCGCCACGATCCTGCACCGCTACGACTTCGCTGCCGACCCCGACTACATGCTCGACATCGCGGAGCAGATGACGCTCAAGCCGGCCGGGTTCCGGCTCTCGATCACTCGGCGGGCTGGAGCAGACGCGTCGGCTCCAGCCCCGGCGAAGTAGCCGCCGGACCCCGCCGGCCCCGAACACCGAGCGCGACGCTTGCCCCGAGCAGCGCTGCCCCGAGGACGCCTGCGCCGATCGGTCCGTAGACCGTGCCCCACTGGATCATCCGTCGATACTGCGTCGCCATGTCGACCTGTTCTGCCCGCGTTGCTTCGTCGAATCCGGTGGTCATCGCGAGGAACGGCATCAGGTACTGGTCGTCGGACGTGCGCCCCCATGCCTGCCGCACGCTCTCGCGGCCGTCGAGTACCAGGCCGGTCACGGGCTCGACCCACAGGTCGCGAACTGTGCTGTAGATCCGGTGCATGGTCACCGGTTCCGGGGTGTCCATTCCCCACGTGGTGCCGGGCAGCGTGAGTTCCGTGCCCGGGGCGCCGAGCGCGTTGATCGTGTCCGACGGTCCGACCGTCTGGCTGAAGTGATAGACCGGCACGCCCTCGATCTCGGTCTCGTCGACGAAGTCGAGGGGGAAGCTCTCGCGCATGTTCAGGTCGAAGTAGGAGTAGCTCTTCTTCTCCACTCCGAACGGGAACTTGTACTGAAGCCCTTCCCTCGGCACCTCGACAGCCGACTCGGTCGGACTGGTCTGGATCGTCGCGACATCACCGGTCGGCATCCCGGTGGCCCGGTCCACCGAAACCCGGTCGATGCTGGCGCTGAGCAGGCCCGAGTCACCGCTCTTGTCGGTCCGGCGGATCGTCAATCCGGCCTCGATCGTCGCCATCTCCGAGTCGACCGGATCCTGCACCGTCACATGGCGCTGCGCGATGACCGGAACACCGGTCTCGACCTTCGGACGACCCATCGCCAGCGCGACCGAGTCGACGACCGTCGCCTCGGCAGTGGAAATCGTTGTGACAGCCAGGTCCAGGGGCAGCTTCTTGATCCGAGGGGCTGCGTAGGTCGGGACCAACACGGCAATGGTGAGAAGCAAGACGCCCACCCCTACGAGCACGCTCGGTAGGACGGTACGGAAGCGGGACTGCATTGAAACCTCGGATCATTGCTCTGCTGCGGTGTTGTCGCCAAGTACTCGTCGACCGGCAGCGGATAGTTCAGTTGACCTGCAAGATGACACGTCCCCTGTAGGGCGTGGGTGCGGCATCTACTGCGTTCCGCGGAGTTCGGCGTATACGGCCTGGGCCTTGGGTAGGGCGGCTGCGTACTCGGTGGCTGCGGTCTCACCCTTCTTGTAGAAGTGCTCCTTCTCGTTGTACCCACGTGGATCTGCCTGCTGTACCGCGAGGGCGTAGGCAGCCGGGTCGTCGGCGCTGGCGGTGACGGTGGCGGTGGCGGCGTTGTCCATGAATGTGTTGGTGGCGGCAACGACTACCTCAGCGGAGTCGGCCGGAAGGTTGTACTTGAGCCGCCAGCCGTAGATGTCCCGGATGTCCGTTGCCGGCGGGGACATCCGCAGTCCGGATTGCCAGCCCGTCTCGGCTTCGCTGGACACGAGAGCAGCGATTGCCTGTTCTGGTGTGCCGCCGCGTTCCTCCACTGTCTCGACGATCGTTGTAGATGAGCGGCGCAGCCGGTTGGCGATGAACTCGTCGGTGCCGAACACAGACACCGTCGTGGACACTATCGGTGCACTGGCGGGGGTGGTGGTCGTCGACTCATCGCTGCTGCATGCGGTCAGGACCACGGCGAGAAATGCGGGGATCAGTACTGCGGCAACGTTCTTGCGGGTCACGGGGTCCTCCGGGTCAGTAGCGTATGTCGTCGATGAGCCAGTGGTCGCCCTCGCGGACAACGGTGACCCACACCGTGGTGTCAGGTTTGACCGTATCGGTTTTGCTGCCGGCGACCGCGGTCTGCTTGATGGTGGCCACGCGGTGGACGGCGGTGTCGGTGTCCTCGGGGCAGCCGGAGCATTCGACGCTGACGTCGGCGATGACCTTTGCCTGCTGCTGCGCCCACTCGTCCCACTGCACGCCAGGCCCGCGCTCGGTGCGGGCATCGATGATCATGCGGTCGGCGAGCTTGCCGGTCAGCCAGTTTCGGGCCCGCCCATATGCGTCGTTCTGGGTGGTGTCGGTGGCCGGGTACCAGGTGAACGCCACGGTCAGACCCTGTCGAGCGGCCTCTTCAGCGTCGCGGGAGGCAGTCGGCAGATCGGCGGTCTCGACATCGGCCGGCGGCATGGCCGGCGTGGTCGTGGGCGCGCTGGTGGTCGTCGACGCCGCCACGCTCGCCGAGTCCTCGTCATCGTTGGTTCGGGAGAGATACGTGTAGGCCAGGAATCCGATGACAGCGACCACCAGAACCACGATGACGAGCTTTCGCGCCCTCACATCATTCTCCCTCCCAGTGGCCGAATTTGGCCATTCACCACGATAAATGACACGTCCCCCGTACTCCGAATGGGTGGTCCGGAGCGGGGATACGACATCGATCACGGCAGCTCATGGTGCATCGTGCGGCGGAGGCGAAACACCCGACAAGGGTGGGGCGGGAGGAGAATTCCTCCCCGTGACCCGCTCGGTAAATTTCGCAAGCTAGTCGGGAGTGCCGTACAATCTGCGCAGATTCCCACCCGTTCTGCGTATACGTAAGATTGACTAAGAATCGGTGTGAAAGCGAAAAGTAGTGTGAGAACCTATTTCTGCGGAGATGGCACGTTCCCCTACATCACGCGACGGGCCTTCATCCCTTCCTGGAGTGGGGCTTCCTTGACGACATCGCCCGGCGTGGGGGCGTGGATTATCTGACCGGTGCCCACGTATATACCCACGTGACCAGGCCCGTTCGGGCCCCAGCTGCCGAAGACGAGGTCGCCAGGCTTGGCCTGGTCGATAGGGATCTCGGTGCCGACACCCCACTGCTGTTCCGAGGTGCGGGGGAGGGTGACCTTGCCTGCGCTGGCCGCGTGCACGGCGTACGAGGTCAGACCGGAGCAGTCGAACCCGCCGCCGGAGGGTCCGCCAGTTCCGCCACCGCCCCACACATACGGGGTACCAAGGTATTCGCGAGCAGCCGTGACGACTTGGCTGCTGTCACCGGACGCGTTGGGGATGAATCGGCCGCGGGCATTGGGATTGGTGAACCCTGCACGGGCCTGCAAGATCTTGGGGACGTAATTCTCGGTCTGGGCGAAGGGTGGGATACCGCCGAACTTCTGCACGGCCCCGGGACCGGCGTTGTAAGCCGCAAGCGTCAGCTCGATGGGGTCGCCCCTGGCCTGGCCGCCGGCGATGTAACCGGAAACGTCCTGGTACAGGGCGCACATGAAGTGCGCCTGCGACATCACCGTGTCGCCGATGGAGTTCGGGTCGGCCTTCCCGTCGCCGTCGTAGTCTTTACCCCAGGTTGCCCAGGTGCCGGGCATGAACTGTGCGGGGCCCAGCGCTCCGGTCTCCGACACCGGCGCATGGGGGCCGTGCCGGAATCCGTTCTCCTGCTGGAGCTGTGCGGCGAGCAACGGAGCGTCGATCTCAGGGCAGGCACTGCCGGCGCGGCGTAGCCACGGCTCGAACTCGGCCGGCACGATCCCGAATGCCAGCTCGCCGCCGCCGGCCATGCCGAAGCCGGAGCAGTCAGCCGTGGACCGGGATGCGGCCACGAGTTGGATGGGACTGCTGCTGGCGGTGCTGGGGTCGCCTCCACTGGTGCCGTTCTGCTTGGCGATGTCGGGTAGGACGGTGAGGGGGTCGAGGGCCGTTCCGCCCTGCAACCGGCCGCCCTGCCAGTACTCGAAGTGCAGGTGCGGGCCCGTCGATCCGCCGGCGTTGCCGATGTCGGCGATGTGGTCGCCTGCCTTGACCTGCTGACCCGGTTTGACGTGAATTCCATTGGCGAACATGTGGCCGTAGACGGTGCTCACGGGCTTGCCGTCGACGTTCGAGTCGATGACCACCCAGTTCTCGAACCCGACCCCGGGCCCTTCGCCTGAGTCCCCGGCTTTGACGACGTTGCCGTCGAGCGCGGCGAGGATCTTTGTGCCGACCGGTCCGGCGAGGTCCACTCCTTGGTGCTGGGCTCCCCAGCGCTCACCGAATCCGGAGGTGAACGTGGTGGTCCCGGGTTCGACCGGCAGACGGATTGGTCCTGACACGGTTAGCGTCAGGTCCTCGGTGATCGACCCGACGCCGTCGGTGCTGTCGGAGATGACGGTCCGGCACGGGTCTCTCGGGATAACCGGTGCGCCCAGTGAGCAGGCCGATGTCCCGATGAGGATGCCGATGGTGCCGGTGAGCAGCAGCGCCCTCCGTGCGCGGCGGATGTTCACCGTCCCCCCGGGATCGGGGTGTCGAGTTCCGGGATCGGAATCGGTCCGGGAACCGGCGTCGGGTCGTTGCCGCGGCTCGGGGCGGTTGCCGGTTCGTCGAGATCGAACATCGGCTGCGGCGCCGTCGACGATGGGCTCGATGTCGGCTGCGACGGTGTCGTTTCGGCCGCGCTGGTGGTCGGTGTCGTCGACTTGCGCGGTGTGACCGTGGTGGTCGCCGGGGCGATCGTCTCGACCTCGGAGAGGTCGAGGGTCGGTAGGGGAGTGTCGACGACCCACCGCTTCTCACCGTTGACCTCGTCGACGGTGAGCGTGATCCGCAGGTCCCCGGCCTGCGTCGGAACGGTCACCCGCGCGGTCTTCGTGCCGTCGGGCCCGTCGGTGAGCGTGCTGACCGTGGGGCCGGTGATGACCACCGGGGTCCGCGGCCTGGCCGCTACGACGTACTCTCCAGGCTTGTCGGCGGTGTGGCGGCCGATGGTGCTGGCCCACATCGCATCCGACGGTGTGGTGTCGACGAAGGCGTGCGCGTAGGCCATTGCGGTGGCGGGCGCGATGGATGCGGCCCAGGCTGCGGTCTTGGCGGCGACCAGGGACTCGCTCACTTCGTCGAGGTCGTAGCTGATCGTCTCCGTGGGCGTGACTGATTCGACGGTGGTGTCGGCGTCGTGGGCGACTGCCCGCGGCGGAGGGGTCTCTCCGAAGACCGCGCCGGCGGCGAACAGCAGCGCCACTGTGCCGGCCACCGTGATCGCCAGGTGGGTGCGGGAGTAGAGCACCCATCGGCGAATCGGTGCGAGGACAGGGTTTGGTCCGGATGACGACATCAGATGTACCGGTCCTCAGGTGTCGTGTGGGTGGGGGCGGCGGCGTTCCATACCTTCGCGTTCGGCGGCGCCTTCGCCGGTGAGTGGTGCGGCGTGGGCGCGGTGGCGTGAGGTGCCCCTCGCTGGCCGCGGTTGGGGGTGTAGACCTTCATCGGGGCGATGGCCGAGCGGTCGCCGCCGTCCCACCGCTGCCCGACGCTGGCGGTCAGCAGTTCCTTGCGGGCCCGGCGATCCTGAACGAGGTTGTCGGCCTCGTTCTGGTCGAACCACTTCCACGCCGCGGCGCCGGACCTGACCGCGCGATCGGCGTCCATATCGTCGACCCCACCCTTGCCGCGGGCGATGTCGCGGCTGGCCACGGCAGCGATCCCGGCGATACGTGCATCGCGCTCGATCCCGGTGTCGGGCGCCTGGCCCAGGCGTGCGACCCGGCCCAGCCCCTGCGCCTTCCGGGCATCGGCCCGCGACTGCGTGAGCGCCTGCTGGCGGCGGTTGCCCAGCGCGCGACCCTCGGGCCGAGTGACCGTGCTCGCCCCGTCGTCGTCCTCATGTCCGTCGCGTCCACGACGGGCGAAACGCTCGGCGGCCTTCTCCGCGATCGCCTGCGCCGGCCCGCCGACCGCGAAGCTCGCAGCGTCGAATGCCTTGCGTTTGATGGACTTCTTGGCGCTTCGGGCCTTGCGATTGACCATGCTCGCACTGTTCTGTGTGAACGTCTGGCTCATCCGTTTGAACGGCCGCAGGATCGCCCAGCACACGACGGTCAGCAGCACCATGAACCACAGTCGCCAGGACCCGTCGACGGCCCCGTTCGAGTCGACGTAGAGCTGGACCAGCGCCATCAGGTAGAGCGCGACGATTACCGAGCCGGCTACGCCCCACAGGTAGGCCGAGGCGAGCATGCGCATCACCCGGGTCAGCCACCCGCCGTAGGCGATCGCGACCGGAATCCAGATCGGGGCGAACAGGACCGCGAACCGGATCGCCAGCAGCGCGGTCAGCTTCAGCAGGGACGCGCCGATCCACAGCAGCGACGGCATGGCCAGCTTGATCATGCCCATGAAGCCGGTGGAGGTGCGGCCGGAGTCCTTGCCCTGGAACTGGTAGTAGGAGAGCTGGTAGTCGGTCTCCAGCTTGGAGACGATGTCGCGGAACTGGTCGGCCTTCTCCTCGGCGAGTTGCGCTTGGGCCTTCGGGTCGTCCTTCACCGTGTTCTGCTGGTCATAGCTGAACGCCAGCGCATCCCGCAGCTTCGGCCCGAGTTGGTCCTTGTCCTCCGGGTCGTAGTTTTGGCCGAACCAGCCCTTGCGCCAGTCGTCGAGGAAGACCTTGTCGATCAGCACGTTGCGGGGGTCGGTGCTGCCGCCGGCGAGTGTGCCTCCGTCGTCGCCGAACTGCACCGCGAAAATCTGGTCTTGGGTCTCGGTGATCAGTGACCCGAACGTCTCGTCGGCCACCTGGAGCGCCTTCTGCGGAGCCCCGACCATCAACGCCCCGAGCGCGAGCCCAGCCGCGGCGATCGCCGCGGTCTTCGTGACCCCGGCCGTGTCGGCTTTCAGGGCCTTCCACAGGATCACCGAGGCCGCGACGACCAGGCCGATGCCGACCCACTGCCCGTAGAGGCCCCGCATGCCCTCGGTGATCGAGAAGACGATCTGGTCGAACCGCTCCAGCGCGGGAGTCACCCCGGCCTGCGTGGCGTCCTGGCCGGTCTTGGTCTGGTCGTCGAGCCAGAACGCGGCCGCCGCCATAGTCTTGCCGATGGTCAAGAACGTGTTACCCAGGGTGGTGTCACCGACCGCACCCGGCGCCTTGACCAGGTCCGCGCCGCAGCCGAGGTCGTAGGTGTGCCACTCGAGCCCGGCCCACCCGTAGGTCTGATAGCCGGTGCCGCCGGTGGTCGGCCGGTCGGCGCTGGTCGAGTCGAAGGTGGTCTCGATAACTTCGTTCGGGAACTCCGGCGACGGGACCTCCTGGCAGTCGAACCCGCCGGCCGATGCCACAGCGCCACCGAGTCCGATCAGCGACACCGCGGCCAGCATCAGCACCACCAGAACCCGCCCTACCAGCCCCGTACGCCACCCGAAACGGCGCGGGAAAGGTAAACGGTCCATCCGTGCGACTCGGGGCCGCAACGGGCTCACACCCCACCCCCCATTGCGGCGCGGGTCGCTCGCGAGTCCAGGGCGTCGAACACGTGGGCCAGGTGCACGTAGTGCGTCCAGTCCGACCGGATCAGCTCGATGTCGTCGGCCATCTTCACGATGAACCGGCGGGCCTGGTCCAGGTGCTCGGTGTCGGTGTCCTCGTCGAGGGTGTCTTCGCCGCCGCCGCCGAGCCCGGCCAGGAGTGACTCGTAGCCCTCACCGAGCGGAAGGTTCAGCAGTGTGAGCGCGCCCTCGATCGCGTGGGCGTTGCCGCCGAGGTCACCGATGATCACCTCGTACGTCAGCGCGGACTTGTCGTCGGTGCCGTCGACGCCGAGGTAGTCGTCGGGCAGCTGCGAGCACACCAGCGCACGAACCTTGAACTTCCGGCTGTCGCGGGCGATCCGCAGGTTCAGGGTGCGTCCGGCGCCGGTCTGCTCGAGGTATTTGTTCTCGTCGAGAAAGAGCACCTTGCGTTCGTAACGCGGCAGCTCGTAGACGAGCCGGTTCGCCATCCACGCCGCCATATGCATCAGCGGGCCGGCCATCCGCTGCTGCGGGGTCCACTGTGCCGGGTCGGTGCCCTCCGGGGGTAGTTGCAGGCCCGGCATAGTCAGGACCGTCAGGCGCACGGTGCGGTCGACGTCCTCGCCGTCGCCGATGGTTCCCTCCTCCGGGAAGAGCACGCGAGCCTCGGAGAGCTGGGACATCATCGCCAGGTCCTGGTGGAGGGACCGTGCGCAGGAAATCAGGTCGACGTTGGTTTCGTCCTTGCCTTCGCCGATCGTGGCGATGGCGGCGAGGACTTCGCTCAGGTTGTGGCGGCGGTCGCCGCCGACCATGTTCGCCGCGGTCTGAAGGACCGTCTCGGTCCATTGGTGCTCGAGTCGCGACGGCGTGAGCATCATCTTCAGCACCGACACCGCCACCGAGATCCGCTCCGCCTCCGCGGCTCGCAGATCCGCCTCGTACTGCGACTGTGCGGCGGCGACCGGATCGGCGTCGTCGGTGTAGTCGGGATTGGACGGGTCGTACTCCGGATCCTCGCGCCGGGGGTCGACGATCACTCGGTAGGGGTTGAGTGATCCCGGACGCGAGGTGCGACCGGTCAGCGCCTGCACCTCGGCGACACCCCGGAACTCGGGTAGCTGCGCAAGCTTCTTCAGCGGCCCCGACGGGTCGAGCACCACACCGTAGGCGCCCGCACGCACCGCCTGGTAGACGAGCATGCCCGCGAGGAACGTCTTACCCGAGCCGGGCACCGCGACGATCGGAGTCAGACCGGACTTGTGCTTCTTCTCGTGCGCGGCGAACAGATCCCATACCGCGGGCCGCGGAGCGATCGACGCGGTCTGCCCGACCACCACACCGGTGCGGTCACCGATCCGGTCCCCGACCGCGGCCATGCCAGCGGACAGTGCCTCGACGTTCATCCGCCGGCAGTGCGCGATGTTCGCCAGCGGCTCACCCGGGATGAACTCGCGCAGCAGCTGGTACTGGCCGTGCTCGGGTTCCAGGCGAATCCGCGGCGCGTACATCTCCTGCAGCAGCGCGACTTTCTCCTTGGCCTCCTCCGGCGACGAACCGACGACGAGGACGCGGTACCAGCCCTCGGTGCGTACCGACAGGCCCGAGTGGTCCTCCTCGATGTCGGAGATCACCCGTTGGGCGAGTGCGTGCTGTTCGGCAAGTTCCTGCGGCGGGGACTGGTCGTGTTCGACGGTGTAGTGGTCGAACTGGGCCTCGATCTTCGAGGTCAGTCGGCGCAGACTGCGCAGCGTCTGCCCTTTGGTCTTGAGCGAGATCCGCTCGGACCATTCGAGGGGTTCGCCGGACGGATCGCCGATCACCTGCCACGGCAGCATCTTCTCCGGGATCGGCAGCGGCGCCATGCGCCCGACCGTCAGGACGATCGCGTAGCCGGTGTAGTCCCGGCCGCCGACCTGCCCGCGCACCGTGGTGTAGCCGTCGCCGGGGGTCAGCTCGAGGGTGGTGAGGTCTTCGAGCGCGGCGACGTCGGATTCTTCCCAGTCGCCGCCGCCGCAGATCACACCGTCCGCATCGAGCGGCAGCCCCAGTGTCGCCGAACGCAGCAGCAGGTAGTCCATCTGCGCGGGGGTCGCGGGTTTGGCGTTCACGCCCTGCCCGGACAGGTGCCGCTCGATCGTGGCGAGATGGTCCGCGATCCCCTTCTGCTCGCCCAGGAACGCATCGCGCGCCCACGTGCGCCACAGCTGAGCGAACGTGCCCAGCAGTGGCCAGTCGACGACAGGAACCAGCCACTGCCCGACCGTGTCGAGCCCCTGAGCGAGCACCGAGCGCCGCGGCAGCTCCACGCCCCAGTAGCGGCCCTTCTGGGTCGGGTTGCCCCACAACATCGCATGCTGTTGCCCGCGCAGGTAATCCGCCCACGACAACGCACCCGGCACGTCCGGGATCGGATCGGCCCACCCGTCATGCGCCTGCGCCCACTGCCGCACCGGCCACGGTGTGCGCACCAGCCGCCGGTGCAGCCCCGTCACACCGGCCTCGGCGAGGTTCGCCACGACCAGGCCCTCGTTCTGGATGTAGCGGCGCTGCTTGCCGACCGGACGCATGTTCCACGGCCCTGGCGGCTGCACGAACCACGCCGTCGACTGCCGGCGCGTGCGGGTGACGTTGCCCTCCACCCCGACCAGCGCGAGCCGCACCGCCTTGCGTTCGCGGTCGGCGCGCTTTTTCGCCGCCGCGGCCTGCCGGGTGAACTCCGCCTCCGGGTCGGCGCGGCGGCGGCGCTTCTTTCCGCGCCGCGTGCCTTTCGCGGTGGGTTCTGGCTCCGCGTCAGGTGCGGGGGAGGGGACCACGGCCGGTGCGGGGGCTGCGATGTTGCTGTTCGGAGCCTGTGACCATGCCAATTCCTGGGCCGGGGCCGGTGTGGCGGCCGCTCGGTTCGCCGCCATCGCCGCCGCCCACGATGGCGGCAACGCACCGGGCGCAACGATGGCCGGCTCGGGCTCGTCGAAGTTCGGATCGAACAGTGCGGCGATCTCGTTGTCGGGCTGCAAAGTCATCGGGAGGACTCACCTTCGATCGGTGTGATGGCATGCGCGCTGCCGGCAGCGCGGGAAATGGCGGGAATGCGGAGCACGACGGTCTGGCCGGGCTTCGGTGGGCGCGGTGCGTTCAGGTCGTTCCACGCGGCCCGGACCACCGACCGGACCGGGCGGTCGGCGTTGACGAACTTCGTCACCCGCGCGGTGAGCGTGACGGTGATGACGACCATCACGACGAGGGACTTGAACCCCAGCGGCACGTGCACGACGCCGCGGGCGACGACGAAGACGGTGACCATGAACGCGGCCCCGAGTCCGAGCGCCGCGTACCGAATCCGGACCGGCAGGGTGAACCCGGTCGGGCCGAGGTAGTGCTGATCCACCCGGTGCAGCAGGTCGTCGTTGTCGATCACAGTCGGCTCCCGTCGATCGTCGATTGGTGATCGGGCACGGCAGGTCAGACCACTCGGATGCCGAATAGGCCGAGAATCCAGTTACCGATGCCGGTCGCGGCGCTCTCACTGCTCGCGAGGGAAAAGAACGCGATACCGACGAGCGACAGGCCGGCTACGGTGAACACCTTCGACAGGTTGCCGCGCAGGCCGCCGAGGAGGACGACGCACGCGATCAGGGCGAGGATCGTGAAGATGATGTTGTCTCCGATCCACGCGCGCAGGCTGTCAGTGGAGACTTCGGTGTCCTGGGCGAGTACGTCGACGCTTCCGGGTGGGGTGGTCGCCAGTTCGACGACTGCGGACGTGAGGGACATGAGCACTCTCCATCGCTGAGATTCGGTAGGTGCATCTGAATGTGGATGCGCACGACCGTAAGTCGATCTCGGTTTTCATCTCAATGGGGTGTCCGCGCCGGGATCGGGTCATCGGCGCAGGCCAACGGAGCTGTGCGGCATCGGGAATGTCTTTCCCGCGACGGGCGCGCAGCGGCGGCGCGGCGCGGCCCGCACGACCTCGAGGGTCAGCCGGTAACCAGGCGGGTGAGGGGATTCCCCCGCGGTGATTCGCCCGATGGTGGCGGCCCGTGTGTCGTCGCGGCGATCAGGACCCTATGGGGTGTAGGGGATATGGGTACGCACACAGGCTCTACAAGCGTGGGGTCGGGCGGTGTGCGCACGTGGCGTCGGAGGCTGCGCCCGGACGGGCTGTCGCGGCAGGTCCGCAGCGAGCGGATCGAGCACCCAGTGAGCCGGTGCGTGGAGATAGCGCTCAGATGCGCGGTGAAACCGGCGCCGGATGCGGCGATGGATTTCGGCGGTGGATTCGACCGCTCGAAAAAGCGCCTCCCACGCCACCCCCCTCCGGGGCCACTCCCCCCGGCGTTCCTTGGGGGGAGTGTAATCCAGAATTACGCTCAGCGCCAACATGATTCGGAACGCCCATGTCGAACGCTATACGCAGTGCTCGAAGCAGCACCGTCGGCGAGCACTCACCGCCACGCGTGTCGACGCGTTCCGCAGCGCTCACAACACCGCTCGATCGAGCGGGAACACCCGCCCATAGAGGCGCGTGGCGAAGCGCTCGAAAAGCACTTGAAAGAGCACTGCCGCGAGCGCTGAAAACCGCGCCTCACACTGCCCCGTAGAGCACTCGGTGAACGCCCCGGAAGAGCGCTCGAACGAGCGTGCCGCACAGTGATCGACAGAGCGCCCCGGCGCAGTGGTCGACGGGCCGATGCAACCACCGTGCACGCAGGCGGTGAACACGGCACCCGCCAGGGTGCGAGGTGAACACGTTGAGGGTTCGGCAATCCGGCCTGGAGATCGGCGCGAGAGCGGTGTTCGTCGCACCCCCGGGGTCGGCCACACGAGGGGGGACACCCCGTTGAGGAAAATCGCGGGTTCCTGTCACTGTGCTCAACGACGCCTCCCCGGACGGCGTTCAGGCTCAAAACGATCGAAAGGAACAGGCGGTGAGCGGAAATCACGACCCACTCAAGGACTGGTTGGTCGCGACGTGTCGCGACATCTTCGGCGATTCCGCCGACGGTCGCGGCAACCAGGTCGGCGAGGACGGCCAACCGACGCGCATCCGCCGGTTCACCCCGCTCTCGCCGATCGCCGTCGCCGCCGCGGGCGTTGCCGTGTACTCCCCGCGCCTGACGCCGGCGGCCGCCGACAACGAGACGGTCGTCGAGGTACTGACGACACTGCACGACTACCGGGTGCTGCTCGTCGCCGCCGCTGCCCTGCTCGTCATCGTCGACGTCCTGCGCCACCGCACGCACAGGTGGTCGCAGATGCTCGAATCGGTGGTCCGACAGGCCACCGGACACCTGCCGAAGAAGGTCGCCGTCTCGTTCCCATCCGGGTGGCGTGTGATCCGCCGCGCGAGGATCACACTGCACCGCGGCACCATCATTCGACCCAAACAGTTCGAGGAGCTCTCCCGCGCGATCGTGGCCGCGTTCCCCGGCAATGACAAGTGGAAGGTCAAGGTCCGCCACGAGGCCCACCACGACCGCATCATCATCGCCCGGAAGACCATCACCCCGGACACCCGCTCCGACCGTCAGCGGACACTCCAGTCCGCGCTCGACGACACGTCGATCTTCACCGGCCCGAAGGTCACCGCCGAAACTGTCGACGAGGCCGGCATCGAAACCGGCTACCGGATCGCGTTCGAAAAGTCGATGAACGCAGGCGCCAAGGGCTTCCAGGTCAAGGTCGACGAGGCCCTCGCCTCCCTGGCAGGGCCGCACGAGTCCGGCCGCAACTGGACCACCGACTGGTACCCCGACAAGGGCCACCTGGTGATGCGTCTGGTCACCGCGATGCCCGATCGCGTCGACCACCCGCTCGCATTGGTCGACGAAAACCTGCGCCACCTGCCGTATGCGACCGGCGCCGCGGACCGCATCATGTACTGGGACGTCTCCACCAGCTCCAACAAGCCACACTGCCTGATCGTCGGCCCGACCGGTGGCGGCAAGACATCGGTGATCCGCACCCTGCTGACCGAGGCCGCACGCCGCGGAGTTCCGTTCGTCGGCGTCGATCCGAAGATGATCGAACTCGACGGCCTGGAGGGCTACCCCGGCTGCGGCGCGATCATCTACGACGCCCTGCGTGCCGCGATGTTCGTGCGCGCGCTGCACACCGAGATGATGGCCCGCAACGCCTACCTCCACCAGATGAAGATCGAGGGCTCGCAGCTGCCGCTGATGATCGCGGTGCTCGACGAGTTCTTCATTCTCTCCGGCAAGTGGCAGCGCCTGGCCAAGACCGGCGACGACGAGACCCGCGAGCAGCTCAAAGAACTCGACCCGCTCGGTGCGTGGGCCGACCTCGCCGTTCTCGCCCGTTCGGCCGGCATCCGGCTGCTGCTCGGCGTGCAGCGCCCCGACGCCAGTTTGTTCGGCGGCGCGTCCGGTAACGCGCGCGACAACTTCGGGACCCGCATCAGCCTCGGCAACCTCTCGCAGGACGGCGCGCTGATGATGTGGGGTGATTCGACCGTGGGCCGCGAGGTCGACACCTCCGTCAAGGGCCGCGGCATCGCGCTCGGCGACGACGGCAACCCGGTCGACGCGCAGATGTGGTGGACCCCGAACGTCGACCGCCACCCCAACAAGTGGAACCGGCTCGCCGAGCGCGAGAAGGCGATCATCGACGGCCTCATGCCCACCGAGGCCCCGCAGTTCACCTGCTACTCGCGGGAGCTGGCCTCGTTCATCGAGTCCGAGCGCGCCCTGGCCACGCGGGCACGCAGGCACGGCCGTGCTCCCGAGCCGATCGTCATCGGCGCGACCGCCGCCACCGCCGGCGACACGTCCGCCGAGTCGCCGACTGTGGACGCCGCGCCCACCGGCGATGACGACTTCTCGGACGTCATTCCGGCCTCCGCAGTCGAGGCCGGCCAGACCGTCCTCGTCGACGACGACCACGGCGAACTCGTCCCGGTCACCGTCGACTCGGTCGACGTCCGCCGCGGCGCCAAGGGCGACGTCGTCGAGACCGTCCTCACCGTCGGCACCGGCCGCGTGAAGACCCGCATCACCTTCGACGCCACCGGCGTCGTCGTCCTCCCCGAAGCCGACCTCGTTGCCGCGTCGGCGTGACCCCTCGTTGCCCGATCCACCACCACCGAAAAGGGAGCACCCATGAGCCGCCGCATTTCCCAGTCGATCACCCCGACCACCGAGGATGTCGCCGCGCTGCGCGGACCGTTCGTCGCCAAGGGTGCGAACGACCCCGTGATCAAGGCGCTGCGGGACTACTTCAAGGACTCGGTCCCCGCGTGGCTGGCCAAGCTCAGCGAGGAGCAGGAGCTGACCCGCGAGCGGCTCACGGAAATCCGCGATGCCTCGTCCAAGCGTCGCGTCGTCATCGAAGCGCTGCCCGGCGGAGGCGCCCGCGACAAGGCCCTGGCCGAGCTGGAGACAGCCGAGGCCGTCGTCGACGACATGGACACCGCACTGGCCGGCGCCGGCGCCTTCGGGGTCAGCTCACGATGACGCCGCCGACCGTTGATGTCGAGATCACCTCCAAGACCACAGCATCGGCCACCTTGGCGGATGCCGACGTGCCTGCGATGGATCTGGAGGCGACCGAGAGCAAGACCCTGTCCACGGTCGTGCACGAGTTCCTGCACAACATGGCGCAGGCCCAGGGCGCCGACGTCGAGGTCGTCTATCGGACGGCAAAGGACACTCGGTTCCTGACCGTCGGACCGGACGGGAAGGCCGAGGAACGCGACCCGAGCATGCCCGTGCCGATCGCCGTGCCGACGGCGCCCGAACCGGTGGCAGCGGAGCCTGTCTCCACCCCGCCGGGCGGGCCGGTGGTAGTGGCGGCCGAGCAGATCGCCTCCGCGGCGGCCCCGCAACCCGCGGCGCCCGCACGGGCCGCTCCGGCAGAGTCGGTCACGGGCCCGGTCACGGGCCCGCTGGACGTGCTCGGGCAGCTGTCCGCGCCCCGCGCGAACCCCGCGGCGAGCGACCCTGCTCGGCGCGGTGTGCGTGGCCGACTCAACGCCATCCTCGAACTCGGGCTCGCACCGAAGACGGACTCGCTCGAGATGCGACTGCGCGGCGCGCAGACAACGATCGCCCGCCCGCTCCCGGAGGGCGCAGTGATCACCGTCGCCAACCTCAAGGGCGGCGTCGGCAAGACCCCGATGTCGATCAGCCTGGCCGAGACGCTGGCCGAGCACCGAGGCCCCGCCACCGTCACGTGCATGGACCTCGGCGAGGTCGGCGGCAGCTTCGCCGATCGCGTGGCCGTTCCTCCGGCCGCCGGCCAGGACGTGGCCAGCCTGCGGGCTGGCATCGACCCCACGACCACCGACGCCCGTCCGTCCAGGCTCGCGCGGTTCCTGACCCGCCAGCCGGCCGGCTCCGACATCATCGCCGGGCGGGCCGGGGCCGACTCACCCCTGCGCTACGACGACGCCGCAGCGCTCGGGGCGATCCTCGGCCGGCACCGCGACGTCCTGGTCGCCGACACCGGCAACTCCAGCCACTCCGGCAGCTGGCGGTGGGCGATCACGGCCGCACACGCGGTGATCGTCCCGGTCCCGCTGCGCCGCGACGCCGCCGTGGCCGCCCAGCGCACCCTCGCCACGATCGCCGCGGTCCGACCCGACGTTCTCGCCCGCACCGTCGTGGTCATCACCGCCGGGCCCGGGGACGTCCCGATGGTCGAGACCGAGGCCGTCGACGCGTTCTCCGCGCTGCGGGTGCCGGTGTGCCGGATGCCGTTCGAGCCGCTGTTCGCCTCCGGCGAGCGCATCGCGCTCAGCCAGTTGCACCGGAAGACGCAGGACGCGTTGACCGTGCTCGCGGCCACCGTCGTCGACCTGATGGCGGGCGCCGTGGGCTGATGCGCTGGCCCGGCCCGCCAGGGCTGGGCGTGACCGTCCTACCTCCGATCCCTGCCCTTCCACAAAAGATCCCCGCCTCCCGCGAGGGGTGAACCCAGATGAAAGGCGATGCTCGATGAGCAACGACATCAACACCGGTAACCGCGCCGCCCGCCGCGCCCGAGGCCGGCATCATCGACAGAGCGCCACCCAGGCCGCCGCCGCCCTGGCAGTGATCACCGCCGCCCTCGCCTCCGGTATCGCGCTGTCCCCGTCCGCCGCTGCCGACCCGATCCAGGGCGGTGTCACCGGCGGCAGCAACCAGGAAGGCGTCACCGGCGGTGACACCCCCAACGGAACCACCACCCCGACACCGGCACCCGAGCCGGCCTACGTGCCCGAGACCCCGGCGGAACCGGTGTACTGGATCGACCCGCCCGCCCAGTACCAGAACATCGAGTACCAGCCGCTCCCGAACTACGACTACAACACCGGCGTCTACGTCGAGCCGCAGGACTACCACCTCGCGCCGGCGGCGTTCGAGCAGCTGCACCTGCCGACGCCGGTGAAGCCGACGAAGCCGTTCATCGCCCCCCGCGACACCCTCCGAATCGGGGAACTGCACCTCACGCAACCGAATTGGGTCACGGACGTCGACAAGGATCGCACCAACAACACCTTCGCGGTCGTCGAATCCGGGGTCTCGACGGCCTGGCGCTCGGTCGGTGTGGAAACGTCCCGGGCCGACCGGATCGCCGCCGCGCAGGTCGGCGCCGGCGCTCTCGGAGCGGTGACCGGTGCCGCGGCGGTCGGAATTCCCGCCGCCGTCGCCGGTGGCGCCGCCGTCGGTACCGTCGCGGGAATCGTCGGCGCCACCGTGGGCAACGCGTTCCTCCCCGGCATCGGCTGGGCACCGGTCGGCGCCATCGCGACCGGCGTCGGAGCCGCCGCCGGCGGCGCGGCGGTGGGGATTCCGGCGGCAGCGCTCGGCGCCGTCGCAGGCGGTGCGGCCGCGGTCGCCGCGGTGACCCCGATCGCCGCCGGTGACAAGGGCGAACCGAAGGAGATCGAGGTCCCGGACATCGACTCCGACGCCGTGACCGACCAGACCGAGACGGTACTCACCGACTGGCGCAACTCCGGCCCCGTCGGCCAGGCCGCCGCCGACGCCGCACAGGACACGGCCCTGGCCGCGCCCGCGATCGACCAGCAGGCCCGCGACTTCGTCGCCGCCCAGCCCGGCGGGGAGCAGATCATCGACCAGGTCGATGGCGCCCTGACTTCGTTCTTCACCGACACCACGCCCGGTCTGGCCGGAAACCTGTTGTCCGGCGCCATCGGCGGCGGCATCACACCCGGCAACTGAAATCGGAAGGTGGGTGCACACCATGAAGAAACCGACCCTCGGCCGTAAGACTGCGCGGCATCCCGCCGTGATCGACCTTCCAGGCGGCTCACCCACCGCCGGCAACCCGCCGGGCGCCCGCACCGCGGCACCCGGCGGCCCGGCCACACCACCACCGCCCCGGCCGCCCACATCATTCTCGACCCGGCGCCGCGGCCCGACAAAGAAGGCGGCGGCCGTCACGGGGGCGGCCGCCGTCGCCCTGGCCGGCGCGATGGCAATCAGCCACCTGCCCGGCGACGACAGTGAAGCCACGCAGGCCGCAGCCACAATCACTGCTGCCACTACGGCCGACGAGAACGGGCTGCCCATCCTGGACCTGCCCGACCCCGAACCGACCGAGCAGCCAGTCGCGTCGGACCGGGAATGCCGCGCCGACCGCGGCGACCAGAAGAGCGCAGCCGGCGTGATCGCCGCGTTCAACCACGCCTACTACCGCCAGCGCAACGGCGACGCCGCCCGCGCCCTCGCCACCCCCACCTCGTCCGTGCTGCCCGGCCCCGAGCTGCAGAAAGTCATCGACGCGGTCCCGGTCGGAACCAACTATTGCCTGCGCACCATCGAGCTGTCCGTCGGGGTCTACCTCGCCGACCTGTCCGTGATGCAACCCGCGCAGCTGGTCAAACGCGGCACCCAGACCATCACCACCGTCAAGATCGACGGCCGCTGGTACGTCGACATCTTCACATAAGCCCCCCGAACTGATGAGGACTGAACGATGCCCCTGTCCCACAGGCGGACCTCCGGGACCGCTGCCCTGGCCCTCGGCGCTTTCGCCGCACCGACCGCCTGCAGCGACGACGGCCGCGAGGCCGCGTCGGTCACCGCCTCGACCAGCGGCTCGGCCGTCACCGATACCAGCACCGACCTGGGCAGCATCATCATCGGCTGGGGAGAGCAACACTCGGTCACCGAGATCACCACACCGCGGCCCAGCGAGGTCACCGCCCGCCACGGCAGCGCGGACACCCTGGCGGTCGACATCACCGCCCCGCACGGCTGGAACATCCACGCCCGCCACGGCTCCCAAACGCTCACCCCCACCAACCCCGACCAGGTCCTGGCCACCGCCGACGTCGACACCACCAACCAGAACCTCGACACCTGCACTCGGTGGACTGGTCCCAACCCGACCAGGTCGACATCAGCACCGTCCGACGCACCCGACAACTGGCCTTCCGCCGACGGACCCCGCCGCATCTACCTGTCCCTGCACATCGACTGCACCACATAACGAATGAACCCTATAAGCGGGCACGACATATCGAGCGCGGTCCCGGTACGCCTCAACAACTGGGTGACGCCCGCCGCGCATGTTGCCCCGACACCGAGAACTCGAGGAGTCGAGTCCGAGGGTGGCACCCCAGTGAGGCCCCGGCCCACGCACGCGCGGCGCATAGGGGACCGAAGATCGCAAGGGTGCGTCCGCGTGGCTTCTGAGCTTGCCTTACGGTTGTGCGGCGGGGGCGCCCATCGGTGGCCGCTGTCGACTGAAGGCGGCGATGACGAGGGTGGGGGCCTTGCGAACGATGACCATCACGGCGCCCTGGCAGGGGCCGCCACAACCGATCTGCATCCGTGGTCTGGCTTGCCACTCGCCTGATCCACATCTCAACTGCCAGAGGAGCGCACACGCATGAACGACCCGCATCTGATCGAACTCGAGTTCACCGTCCGCGCCCGCGTGAGGCTGCCGAAGGACGTGTACGTCGACGAGGTCGCCGAGAACCCCGACGCGTGGGAGAACGCCGTGGTCAACGAACTTCAGCGGGAGATCGTCGGTGGGGAGGCGAAGGCCAACTTCGAGAAGGTCACCGCGACCGTCTCGGACATCGCGATCGAGCCCGAAGACTTCCAGTTGACGGTGGACTGACGCTGTCGGCGCGTCCGGCGCAGCACGCGATGACGAAGGCCCTGCACCCGTAAGGCGGGTGCAGGGCATTTTTCTGTGCTGACCTGCGCACATGGCACGTCCCGGTCTGGGTGGCGCATGGCGGCCGCCGCCTGAGTCACTCCTTCGACGCCACCCCGAGGCGCCCACCGGTGTCGGGGTGGCCTCGCTTAGATGCTGCCGGGGATGTCCAGGACCTCGATCCCGGCCGTCTCGCGCAGCGCATCCCAGAGGTCGGGGCGATCGGGCAATGCGTCGGTGCCGAGCACGGTGAAGTCACTGGGAATCGCTACCGTGCTGGTCTGGTCTCCACTCTGCGCGAACAGGGCGACGCAGGCTTCTACGTGGGTCATTTCGTGCCGCGCCCAGTAGCGGATTCCGTCGAAGCCGGCTGCGCGTAGTGCCTGTGCCCACTGCTGGGTGCGTGCGTAGTCGGAGGTCGTCGAGATCTCGGACGTCATTCCGAATCCGATCGCGGCATTCGAGGTCGCGTCGGCGACGCGGAGTTCTCGGTCGACGACCACCGCGGAGATGACTCGTTGTGCGATCTCCGGGCTCGGGATGAGCGCGATCCCGCACCAGGTCTCGAGGAGGGTGATCAGCTCGGACTCTGCGGGGCCGGCCCGTCTTGGCGTCGACGGTGTGCACGATGACTGTGACGGCGAACCCGGTAGCCGCGGGGAACCATTGCTCGGCGGCGACGTCGAACGGTGTGAGGACAGTGTGGATCCGCAGCTCGACGTCCGTTCCGGTGCGCGCCGACGCCGTGATGATCTGCGGATGCGGTGAGGTGTCATCGGTCGCCAGAGACGGCAGCCCCTCGTCTGAGTGGGGGCGGGTGCTGCCGGGATCAGCGGACATGGGGCAAGGGTACGGGGCCGCCGATACCCAGCTGGCAAGGCGACCGGTGATTCGTCCGACCGGCGATTGGTTCGGCGGAATGACCTGTTGACCTGCGGTGACGGCATGTCTTCCTGAAATGGGGTGTTGGCCGGCGAATGCGCACTGCCAGCGTTCTTCTCGAAGCCGTAGAGCGGCACAGTTCTGATCACCGTCCTCTCAGGGCAGGACTGGTCCGTGAGTTACCGAACCGCAGCAGACCTCGAGCGTGAACTCGCCATGCTCGTTCCGGACCGCGCATGCCAACCATCGCTGCGAGAGCTGGGCGGGGGAGGGGGCAAGACCTCACTCGGGGGAAGGTGCGGAGTTGGAGACGCTGTGTACCGAAAGCACGCCTTTCCCGCTTGCGCTGACACCGCTGTCCGGCCGCAGAAATGCAGCTCTCGAAGCGCACCGGCACAGCGACACCCGAACTGCCAAAGTTGGATTCAGGCGACGTCGACGACCCGCATAGACGATCAGTCGGCACCGACCTCTACTGTCCAGGTAGTTACAGCGAGGAGGCTTCGGGTGTCACAGTGTCAGGGGTACGGGGCGATGGTCACGATCACAGGGGAACACCTGGTGATCGACCGCCGAGGGGTACTGACGGTGACGATCGGTCGCCAACAGGTCATCGCGCTGGCAGATGTGGTGTCCTACCACGTCAAGCAACCATCACTGCTAAGCAACGGATGGGTCCAGCTGTGTGTCGGCGGCCCGCGCCCCGAGCTCGGTCGTGGCGGCGCGCCGAGTGACCCGCATACGGTGATGTTCAAGCGCGGCCAGCGCGAGCAGATGGCGACATTGGTTGCCTATCTGCAGCAGGTGGTGGCCTACAACCAGCAGCGGCCGCGGCCGTTCGCCAACGCAGCATCTTCTCCAGCGTCTCCAGTGGCCCCGACTTCGGTACCTCTGCAGAGGGACCTGGTTCCGGTTTCGACTGCGCCCCTGCAAGAGCCGGCAGCCACGATGGAGGATGTGTCACCGCCGCCCGCGGCCGCACCGACGGTCTCCGTCCGGGTCTCGACCGGGCCGAGTTTCGTCGGGTTCGATGTCGAGACCGCCAACGGTGCACGTGGCAGCATCTGCGCGATCGGGCTGAGCGTTGTCACCGCCGGCCGTGTCACCGCCACACATTCGTGGCTGTGCCGCCCTCCCGCCGGCATCGATCGGTTCGACCCGGGTAACAGTCGCGTCCACGGTCTCACGGCCCGGGACGTCGCTGGCCAGCCGACCTTCCGGCAGCGCCTCGCCGACATGCTCGACATCGTCGGAGATCTACCGTTGATCGCACATAACGCTGCCTTCGACATCGGGGCCCTCCGCGAAGCGTCAGCCGCCGAAGCTCTTTCCTGGCGGCCGCTGACCTACGGCTGCACCCTGATCTGGTCTCGCAGCGAGCTACCCGAGCTACCCAACCACAAACTGCCAACCGTGGCGGCAGCACTCGGGATTCCCCTGCTCCAGCATCACGACGCCGCCGCCGACGCGACAGCGGCCGCCGAGATTGCGCTCGAACTCATGCGGCGCAGGGGCGCTGCGACCGTCGACACCTATGCCTCAGCTACCGGGATCGTGCTCGGCCGTGCCACGGCGGAAGCGGCCATGGGGCCCAAGGCCACCAGCCGTCCGGGTGCCCCGACGTGGGGGCCGTTGAACTCCAACGCGACACCACCGGCACCGAGCACCGACGCCGACCCTGAACACCCACTGTTCGGGCACACCGTGGTCATCACCGGGGCGCTGAGCGGTCTGACCAAGGACGAGGCATGGGCCCAGCTTGCGAAATGCGGTGCTCACGTGAAGAAGACAGTCACCCGTCGCACGAGTGTGCTGGTTATCGGGACGTGGACCGATGACTCGGGGCAGCCGGCGATCACGGAGAAGCACACACAGGTGCGTCGTTTGCAGGAGGCCGGACAAAAGATCGCGATCCTCGACCAGGCGCGGATGGAAGCGCTGCTAGCCGGCGACCGGAGCATCGAGTTGCCGGACCTCGCGGTGCCGTCGGCCGTGGATGCCTATGCGCTGGCAGACGACGACAATATTGCACCGAACAACCGCAACGACCTCCGACAGCAGGTGCGGGGCAGGCACTTCACCGCGTGGGTCGAGCCGGTCAACCAGCTCAAGCGCGACGGACGCCTCGACGAGGCCTTGGGATTGCTGCTCGAGTGTGTCGAGGTCGTAGAGCGCCCGACCGTGGTGGCCGGCGGCCCACCCGCGCCGTGGTATACCGAGCAGGCCGCCATCGTTTACCGCAAGCAACAGGACTTCGCATCCGAGATCGCAATCCTGCAACGCTGGATCGACGCTGCCCGCCGTAATCGCTACGACGTCGACGAGACCCATCCGCTCGTTGCGCGCAGGACCAAGGCCCAGGCGCTCCTCGAGAAGAACTAAGGCCTGAAACCGGCGAAGCGTCAGATCAGATCACGTGCCGCGGCAACAACGTCCAGGAGGACACCACTAGGGGTCTGGGGGCAGGTCTGGGCCGCGAGGGAGTACGTGGGCCAGTTCTTACCGTCGACGCCTTGACCGCTGGCGACAATCCGCTGGCGTTCGACGTCCCACGCGGGCCAGTGCGTGGTGAGGACGCTTTCGAGGGTGTCCGGGATGGCGACAACGTGCGGGGCGACGGGACCCTCCGGGAAGTCTTCCTCGGCCACCCCCAGATAGCGAAGCAAATCCCTGTTGCCCTTCTTGAGATCCCGCACGGTACCCAGAATTTTTGCTGAGCCTTTACCGTCTGTCCGCATGCGTCCTTCGCATCCTGAGTCGTTGTCGAATACGACAAGTACCGGGATCTCGAGTTCGGAGAGGATCGCGTGGGGGATGTAGAGGTGTCCTTTCCCCTGCGCCGCAGCGATCGAGATGCCATCGATCGCGAAGTGAGCGGTCCGTGCGGCTACCCCGTCGAATATGGCTTTGTCACTGTCACCCTCGACAAGAACGACAGCGTTCGCAAAGAATGCTTCCGCAAGATGGCTGTTGCAGACCAGATGCCAGCGTGCAACAACGACAGCGTCCTTGACATAGCCCTGAAGTCGGGCTGCAACCGATTCCAGCGTCGCGTGGCGAATTCGGACCTTCGCGTGCGCGTCATCGCCGTCCGTTGCCCTCTGTACGCGTCGGACCTGATCGAAATATCGCGCATCGACGAAGTATGGACTGTGTGTGGCGTAGGTGACCTGCAGGTTGTTCTCAGGGTGCGATGCCAGGTCCCGAAGCACCGTGGAGAAGGCCCTTGCTTGGGTCGGGTGCTGGAATAGTTCCGGCTCCTCGATGGCGAGGCAAATGACGCTGCTATTGCCGTCGTGGGTACCGTGATCAGCTAACAGTTTGAGGCTCGAGATCAGGAGCGCGCGCTGGAAGCCGTGGCCCTGGCGCTCGACATCGGTCTCCGTTAGGTGGTCTTGGATCGAGACCTTGATTTTCGTCAGCTGCGGTTTCAGTTCCGGCTCGACAGGTTGCAGATTGACGGATCGACCGCGCGTGAACGACTCGACCTCGGCGCTGAGCTTCTTCGCCAGATCCGCCAATTGGCCCGTCAAATGCTCGGCGTTGATGGCAGCTTGCTTCTCGGCGATCTCGTCTGCGAGCTTGGCGAACTCTGCGTCTACCTCTCCACGCTCGATTGTTCTTTCCAGGATTCGACCGATGATTGTGCCGCGCACATCGCTGCTTTCTTCGCCCGCACGTAGATCCGCAGTGACCAATACGAAATCGAAGAGTCCGGATAGCTTGTTCTGCCCGTTGAAACCGAAGAGGTGCGTCCCACCGGACTCGGCATCGGAAAGCCGATCGGGATGGTCGCGTTCCCAATCTTCCATCGCCCCGTCGACATTGCTCGCCGAGGTCCACTTCGGCAGGTCAAGATCCTGCTGTTCATCTCGAAGAGCGTTGTACGCCGTCTTCTTCGTAGCCGCCGATGTGGCGGACCGAATCGCCTCGAACGGAGGGAAGGCCAGTGCACTGCCGCTCATCTTGTCCTCGCCCGACTCCCAGGTTCGCCATGCGGTGAACGTAGATGCCGCGGGTGGGGCGTATCTGGGGCCCAACGCCTCCCGATCCTGCTTCGTGAGATCGGTAAATGTGACGCGGACCCGAATTCTGGGCGGTCCGTCGTGGCCAGACCACACGTCGCGTTCGTCCAGCTTTCCGCCATTGAAGAACCAATCCAGCGCCCGAAGTACGGAGCTCTTGCCGGCACCATTTGGCCCGATGAACGTCGTTATGTCCGAAAAGGCGACCTCGACGTTGTCGAGGCATCGGAAGTTCACGATGCCGACTGACTCGATGCGCAACGCATCCCCCTCTAGCTGGTTTGGAGCCGACTGGCCAATTGCAGTATGTCTTTGCGAAGCTCGGATCGACTCTAGATGACGGCGATCCGACCGCCGGGTTCCGGCGCGCGCGGCTAGGCCCAGAGAATTTCGTTGACCCATCCTGGTGGGCAACCCATCTCGGCTTCGGATCGATTCATCGCCGCGAGCCCGGACCGAATGTGCCCGAGGACGTCCGTAGTCCAGCTCGATCCCGGACTGACGTGGTTGAGTAGGTATGCGAGGACCGCCAACGATGCATAGACACGTTTTGTGGTCGCAGGTGAAGCAGCGTGTTGCAGGTCAGCTATAGCCGAGAGATGCCGGTACGAGAGCTGGACGTCGATGTTTCTGTTCCACAGGCGTGAATGGTGGGCGCAGGTGTTTCGGATGTAGTTGAGGTTCTTCATCCAGCTCACGAGGGCAGCTCCGTGGCCGGCACCGGAGTTGTCTTTTAGGTCGAAGCTCGCTGCAATGTCATCGCGGTCTCTTTGCTTGAGTCCCTCATAGAGGCGTGAGAGGCCGCCGAAGTCGAGGATCTCGGTGACCACCCACACCGGAAGCGGCCCGCCGTATTTTCGTTTGAAGTGTTTGACGAACTCTTCCTTCGAGCGGTCCTGTTCCTGTCCGACCTTGCGGAGCCACTTGGCGTGCGCGCTGTCGAGCCATCCGGCATGCGCCGGCGGCCGCGATGGATCCGCGACTCCGACGAACTCGGTGCTCAGGACGTTCGGGTCGGTGTGCGCGAAGGCTCCGTGCCGGCCCAGCGTGTGACCGACCCGCACCCGCATGGCGACTTCGATGCGCTCAATCGCGTCGAGGACGAGGAGCTTCAGTATCCGGTCGAACTCGTACAGGTCGAGGATCTGCTGAAACGACGTGCCCGGCTGGAACCGATCCTCGATGACAGGTGCACTGTTTGCCCGCTGACTGCGAACCCGGAACGGGTACCAGTACCCACTGAGCCGGTAGTAGCCGACCGAGTCGAGCCACCGCTCGGCGGCAGCGGCATCGGGTACCGTCATCCCGCGTGATTCCAGCAGCTCCCGTTGCTCCCGGATGGTCTTGAACGGTTTGCCGTAGGCGGATTGGTTCACGAGGATAAAGAAAACCAGCCTTCCCCTCAGATGAGCGGAAGGCTGGCCGTGTTGCTACTGAGTGTAGCGGAATCCACCGACAAACCGGTGTCATGGGTGTCACATCAGTCGCGCCGACCATCTGGTGGGCTTCATTTCAGTGGTCCCGATGGCCTCACGAAAGCACGTGGGTAGCACCCTCCAGCCCTTCCTCCAGGCACGAGAGGAGAGAGGGCGATCTTCCGCTGACCGCGGCGAACGATGGCCGACCCTTCTCTTCGAGCGCGACGATCTCGCCGTCCATGATGCCGCTTCGGCCCATGATTGCCTCGAGGAGCGTTTCAGACAGCGCGGGGAAGGTTGTTGGTGACGTCGTTGCGGTTGCGGCTGAACAGACGGACCACGGCGATCGCGCTGGCCCACTTCATCTCGAACGTCACCCGGCGCCGTCCGGCGGCCGGCGGAGCGTTGCCAGCATCGGTAATTTTGGTGACAGTGCTGTGGGCACTTTCCGATTGTGCGCTGCCGTTCAGTGGCCTGCTTGTCATCGGGAGCGCAGTGCTCCCCGGACCCCGCTACCTCCCGACGCGTGGTGACAGGTCTGCGATGCTTGTCGAGTGGGAATTGGATACAGCCGGTTCGACATCAAGAGGCCCCCGCACATGCCCCAGGAGCACTGGACATGCGTGGAGCAGGAGATCGGCCGATTGTCGCGGTCGCTTGACGCTGACGATGGCGCGCAGGCGCTCGGCGATCTCAAGTGCCTGGTTGAGTGCATCGCCAAGATCGTCCTCGACCTCGATGGAAATCCAGTAGCTCCAAATGCGGCATACGAGATGACCGTCAAGCAGGCGCATAACCTTTTGGTTGGCCAACCAGGGCATCAACTGGCGAATCAGAGCGCATTCGGCCAGGTCGCGACGCAAGCGAACAAGATCGCGCTCAACCTGGGTGGTATCCGAAACGAGTACGGGGGAGGGCATGGTCGTGCTCGTGTTCCCGCTCTGGATGATGAGATGATCGCGCTCTCGTTGGACGGCGGCCTGTTGTGGGCGCGCTGGGCTCTACGGAGAGTTGGCTACTTCGCGATCGGCCGCCCCGAACCACTCATCAACGCTCTTGTCGGCAGCAGCCCCAGCTCTTTCAGCGCCGGGCTGCTGAAGGAACGTCTCCTCTCGGCAAAGCTGCCCACGCTGGAGCCGCGGCATCAGCGGAGCATCGGAATGGCAGTGGGCCAGAGGGCGATGCGACAGACCTTCGTCGTTCGGTGGGATGGGCTCGACCCGGTCCTCACATCCGACGATCTGACAACGTGGCCACGCGATTACCGGATCGGTCTGGCACACGGACTGTGGTTCGACCCCGACGGACACCTCACTCTCACCCCGGCTTCGGTGCAGGAGGCGTTGAAGGTGCTCGAACCGGTGTCGGATTGTGCGGACGACCTCACAAAGTGGGTTGACCAGATCGAAGCAGTCAGGCCGCCTGGTGCACTCAGCGGCGATTTCGGACCGGATTATGAGGCGCAGCAGTTCGTTCTTGGCCGTGTCGCTGTGCGCCCAGCCGAGGAGCGTCCTGCTTTGACGAGGTTGGCGAAGAACATCTACTCCGCGCCGTTCTAATCAGCTCCAGGGACGGGTGTGGCGTCGTCGAGTTCCCCGTCGAACGCGTCCTCCAAGCGTTCTGGGTGGGGCGCGGGTTGCATGAGGTAGTCGCGTAGCCCCTCGAAGCTGTACAGACTCGCCATGTAGGGGGCTACCCTCATGGTCATAGCGACCTGGTCCTTCAGGCCGGCCAGAATCGCACTGTCGTCGAGCTTCCGGTCGACCGCGTGGAAGTTCATTGCGGTCCGCGACATGTGGATCCGGCCCTCGTTGAGGTCGGCGGCACCGTCGTCGTTCAGTCCTCGGATGGTCCGTCTCGCCACAACCAGGCCGTCGAACTTGCCGGTCATGAAGTCGAACCAGGTTGCGGTGTCCGCGCCGACGTATCCGTGGCCGTCCGTGCTGCCACTTATCTTGTTCCAGGGCGGGAACTTGTCGTGCAGTGCTCGGTAGCCCTCGATGAGCTGACCTTCCGCGATCTTTGAATAACGCCCGTAATCATCGTCGGCGACTGCGTCTTGGATGACGATGCTGAACCCAAGACGGTCGTGGGTTCGGAACCAGTCGTTGATCTCGAGTGCCTTGTCGCCCTTACCTGGCTTGCCGCTGAGGCTGTTGTGCTGTGCGAAGCGAGAAGGGAGGTTGTTGGACAGGCCGATGTACAGCGCCTCGCGGGTGTGGGGGTCCCAGTAGCAGTAGAGGCCAGCAGTGCTCCAGTCCGGGCTGGGCAGTAGCTCGCGCAACGTCTTGTACATCGTCCGTCGCTCGGCGTCCGTGTAAACGTCGCGGATTACTGTTCCCAGTGCCATCCCAGGAGAGTACTCGCATGGTGGTGAGTCGGTTTCGTTCGCGTGATGAACCGCATTACGGACGCAACAGGGGGGCAACTCCTGAACTTTGTGGGCGTCGAGCCCAGCGAATCAGCCGCTGTTGCCGGGCCGCAAGAGAACGCAGACGATCCCGTCATTGCCGACACTTACTCGCGGATCGTCCGTCCGACGAGCGTGGGCTTCTTCTGCATCAATGCTGGTGGCATCGAGCAGATCGGGAAATCGTTGCTGTCGGTCTAAATGTTTGCTGGCGAGTGCCGATTGCGCAGCAACTGTGACGGAGTCGGCGATATCCTCTGGGACACCCAGTGCGAACCCGACCTCAGGAAAAAGTGCGCTGCGGGTTCCTTCGAGTTCCTGTGCGTCGGAGAGGTCAAGCGACGTTTCGAGCAGTCGTCGTCGCTCGTTGATCGCGGCGACCGTCGGCCAGTAGTGGGCAAAGGTGACTGCGGAAGGGTCGGGTCCGTTGGTCTGCCTCACGCTCGGCGGGTCATGGAGGTCTGCTGTCCATACTCCGGATTCAAAGTGGGCGACCTGGGCGTACACATGATCGGTACCGGATGATCTTGAGCTGGACACTGTTTGCGCCTGCTTCTTGGCAGCTTGTACGTAGCGGTCAGCTGGATGCTTCCCGAATCGGCCCTTCGCCTCCACTGTGACAAAGGTGTTGCCGCGGTTATTGAAGCCGATGAAATCTGGACGGGATTGATTTGACCGCTGTCCGATCGCTTCGAGGTAGCTTTCGAAGTGTGCGAATGTGGCGATCCCAAAGATCTGCTCAGCGGCAAGCTTGGCCTGAACCTGGCCGAGGAAGTAACTGACCGCGCCTTTCTCGGTAGGGTTCATGCGGCAGTAGCTATCGCTCCGTTCCCAATGGGTATGGCGCTCCTGGAGATTTGCCTGGGCCATTGCTGCACGCCACAGCAAATCGATGCTCGCGGGGTAGCGGTGCGCGCTTCGACCGAAGGGCGTGACTCCGATGGTTGCTGCCGCCCGCATGAGGTCAACTTGCCTCACGATCAGGGTTCCAGCGGTTGGGATGCCGAGGCTGCTCGGGAAGGCGTGAAGGTGATACGGGACCGGAGGCATCGATGGGCTCCTTAAAAAGCTTACGTGAGTAGGAATACGGATGAGGCCCGACGATGCGCGGCCGGACGTAACGCCTCGCTTCCGTGGTGGACGACGCTTGCCTTATGTCGTTCTCGGCAGGAACCACCGCTCACTGTCCAGAAGTGCTCCGGTTCTCAAGCCCATGACCGGCTACAAGCTGGGGGCGCTGCGACAGAAGTGTTTCCAGCCGACTATCAGGCCAGAGTTCAATGAAAGGCATCTTTCCGTCTGTGTTGTGCTTCTCCACGACCGCAACTGCGTCTGCGGTAAAACGACCGCTAGTGGCGATGATCAGGACACGGATTGCGGGTGGTTCCCATATGGACAGTGCGGCCAAGGTGTTCATGACGTCGCTAGGGGTAACGGACTTCGTCGTCCAGTGCTTCGCCTGAACGATTGTGCGTTCGGTGCGTGTCGTCCCGGCATCGTCGCGAACTATCCGTTCAACCGATAGATCGCGTCCCCGGTCCGGAGCGCGCGTTTTCATCAGCCAGTCGACATTCTGGTAGGTAGGGAATCCGCGAAGGAGATCAAACAGCAGCCGCTCAAATCCATCATCAGTGAGGGATTTCCAGTTCAATCCAGTTGTCACGCCGCCCGAGGGGTTCGCCGACGCGGCAGAGCCGAGGTCGATTTCTGGCACGGGGATGGGGTCGTTGTCCGAAAGGCTCACGGCTTCAATATCTGCCCTAACGGATGGCCAGTCGAGCTCCATGATGTCGTGCCAATCATGTCCCTGACCGAAGTATAGGTGGCGGTGCAGGTCACCCCAACGACCGCGGCGTTCAATTGTATCGCCCAAGAGTCGTTCGATCTCGCTGATGGAATCGGCAACGAGCCGTGTTCGCGAATCAGAGAGGGGTTCGCTGGAGTCGCGCGCCACGTCCAGGAGGAGGTCCGGGAGTGCGGAACTGATACTCGCAGTGAGTTCCTGCAGTCGATTGCGAATCGCTCGGCGGCGTGCTCGGCCGAGGCGGAAACGATACTCATCGAGGTCCCGGCCGGGTGCGTCGAGCTCGTTCATCAGCGCGAATGGCGGTTCGTTGATCTCCATATAATCGATGAACGCCTGGCCGGTTGCGTCGGCGTCGGGGAGCTCTTCGGAAACGGTCCACCCATCGATCGGTGGAAGCCCTACGAGGAGGTCCTTCCATGATCTACGAAGGTCATCGTATTCAGGGCTCGACCCTCGGCTGGGACCGGACGGGATTAATGGTCTGGCACGCTCCCACAGAACTTCCAGCTTTGCGAGGTTCGCTGCGGCGATATCCATGACCTGAAGTAGGTTTTCAAGGTTCACCGACGTAGCTTGCCATCCCTTCAGCTTGGCGTGGTGATGAGCCCGCAGATTGGTGAAGGCGCGGACGCTTCTGCCCGAGACCGCTGGCGGCCGCGCGGTAGTCGGCACGGATTCCGGTCCGGGCGTGTAGCGACCATTTCGGCTCGGTTCCCTGTCGCCGGCACCTGAGGGGTGAGAGGGTGCGGGGTGTGACATTGCGGCTGCCGACCACCCTGGCGACCGACTCGGACGCCGCTGCGGTCGCGGCGCTGACGAGGTATTACGACCGCCCGTACCTGGGCGACGACGCCTACGTCGGCGCGCACTTCGACGCCTGGTCCAGCACCGGTAATCGGGCCGGGGAGGCGGACCGGTTCACCGCGGACGATCTGGTCGCGGCGGGTGTTCCTGTCGGTACAGGTCCCCCCGACGGCGGCGCGGGCGATCCTGCACACCGAGGCGGAGGCGCTGAACGCCCTTCTGACGGCGATAGGCCCGGATCGGGGCCTGGTCGACGAACCAGGTCCCGCTGGCCCCCGGGATGGCCCGCCTAGGACCTGGAACCGCCCTCCGCGGCCTGCGGGAGGTGGGCTGGACGAAGGCGACGAAGTTGATCGCGCGTAAACGTCCCCGGTTGTACCCGATCTGGGATTCGGTGGTGATGGATGTGCTCGGCACCGCCCGCGCACATCTGAACCCGGTCCGGGAGGCGCTCCGCGCCGACGGCGGAGCGCGTTGCATCACCGGTTGCTGTCGCTCCGGAAGGAGGCCGGCCTCCCCGACGAGATCTCGGCACTGCGGGTGTTCGATGTGATCGCGTGGATGGACGGCAAGAGCCGCGGCCTCGGAGAGCGCTCTGAACTGGGAAGATGACACGTCCCGGGGTGATCCGTCATCGGTGGGGCCGATGATGGGTGGTGTGGACGAGGCGACACCCGCGGGATCGGGAAAAGGGCTGCGGATTTCGCTGGGCGTCATCGCGGGTCTTCTGCTGGGGTTCTTCTGCTATCTGCCGGTGGTGATCTTGTGGCAGCACTACGGCGATGTTCCGCAGCCGAGGGTGTATCCGCACGGCTCGTTCGGGCCTGATCCGCCGCCGGCCTCGTATTGGGTGAGCTGGGCTGGACCAACTGTTGTGGTGGTGGCGTGCGGGTTGATGACGGTTCCGTGGCGGCCCGCACGGCAGTTCGCCGTGCCGTTGGTGTGTGCGTTCGTGCCGATGGCGGCGATGGTGGCGTGGTTCATGATCGGGATGGAACTGTTCTTCACCCCCGACTGAACCGCCGGCGAAGCGCTGAATCTGCTTGGTTTGACGGCGGCCCGCACCCGACTTCCGGGGTGCGGGCCGTGTGCTGTGTGGGGCCGTAATGGTGCTGTGACCTGGTGTGATGACATGTCCCCGGTTTGTGATGTGGGGGTGCCGGCGACGTGTTGGGGGAGTGCCGGCGCGGGGGTGTCGACGGGCGCGTGGGTGTCCGTTTCGCCCAATTTTGAGCCGTTTTGAAAGTTGTTGATTTACAATATGTTTGGGTAATCAATTGATGAATAAGGTTTTACGGATGTTGTGCACAAACATCAGGTTGTAAGGTTCGTAATCTATTATAAATCAATAGATTTGAGTGTTTTGAGTTTTTCGACTGTTTTGTGTTGCGTGGTGGTGGGGTGGTATGCTGTGGGTATGACATGGAGCGGCGCGGGAAGGCGTGTGGGCGGTGGGTCGGGCGGACCCTCCTGCTTCCCCAGCCTCGTTGGGGTGTGGGGGACCGAATCGAACGGGACGAGTAAAAGCGCAGGTGAGAACCTAATCTCGGGAAAATCAGAGGAGCGAAGCGACTCGATCGACGGCAACGGGAATGGACCCACTGCGAGCCGCGCAGCGGCTCCCTGGTGGGGAGCGCAGCGACCCGCCCCGTCTCCCGGTGCGGAGCACCGGGAGC
>NZ_JBHXWI010000062.1:0-55213 GCF_042671975.1 Rhodococcus sp. NPDC127593
CACGGGAGGTCGGACGATCACCCATGCCCGCACCCCACCTGCTGCCGCACAACCACACTCACGGCGACCCACCAGCTGATCGGTGCATTCGGGCTAAGCAGGTCGGTAGAAGCCTGCCGTTCCTCCGCCATCGATGGCGTACAGCATGCCATTCGTAAACGACGAGTCGGGGCCGAGCAGGTGCGCGACTGCTCTCGCGACCTCGTCGGGCAGTGCGAATCGGCCCATGGGAATGACGTCGCGGTAGAACTCTGCTTCCCCCGGCGCGGTGCTATCGAAAATTCTTGTTGCCATCGGGGTTTCGACGAATGATGGGCACACCACATTGGAGCGCACGCCCTGCACGCCGTGGTCGAGGGCCATGCTCTTGACCAATCCCACCACTGCATGCTTCGCGGCGCAGTACGCCGCGTAGCCCTGGGCGCCCTCGGTGCCGGCATCCGATGCGATCGCGACGAAGGATCCTCGGGAGGTGATGAGGTGCGGCAGGGCACCCTTGGCCAGGTTGAATACTCCAGACGCATTGACTGACAGGCTTCGTTGCCAATCCTCGAAATCGAGATCCAGAACGCCGCCGACGACTTCGATTCCGGCGCAGGCAACTGCGCCGGTGAGGTGACCCCAGTGGGAGACCGTCTCGTCGATGGCGGAAGCCACGGCAGCGGTGTCGGTGACGTCGCCTTCCCAGGCAAGTGCCCTGCCTCCGCGTGAGTTGATTTCGTTCGCGAATTCGGTAACGGCAGCGCCGTTGCGGTCGAACCCTGCTACCGCATAGCCGCGGTCGGCGAGCAGTGTCGCAGTGGCGCGTCCGATCCCGGATCCGGCGCCGGTTACGAAGACCGTTGTGGAGTTACTCATTCGTCTTCCTTCTCCGGTGATTCGTCCCCTCTGGCAAGCTACGCATTGGTTGATTCGACTGCGACAGTCGTGATTTCGATTAGCGGATTCTCGGTTCCGTGGGGTTCGGTGTACAGCGGGTCCAGTTCGGCGAAGAAGAGGTCTGCCGGGATCGCTTCTTCGGGTGTGACCACCCCGTGCACCTTGATCTCGCCCCAGGCCAGTAGGCGCAACGCGACCGCTGCCGGGGTGCCGGTCGATCCAGGCATCTTGCCGGTCGGCCAACGGTTCATACCGCCCACCGCGATGGTGTCGACGCCGTTCTTCTTCCCTGATGCCCATACCCACAACGTGGGTGTGTGGGGCGTAGAAGGGGCATTCGCAGGACGCACCGGCGGCTCGTCCTCCATCAGAATGGCGGCATCCAACGGAGAGAGTCGACCGGCATCAACTTCGGCCATGCGTGCGGCCATCTGGTCGAAGTACCACGCCGGTCCGGCCATCACATTGACACACCGCTGCAGACCGGTAAACGTGCGCGGCAGGGTGATGGCTTCGGGATGGCCGATGGTACGGACCGCAAGGTTTCCGATGCCCGGATAGAACAGGGTCAACTCCTGCATGGGAGGCACGTCGGCCCACCGACCGTCTTCGATGACTCGGATCGTTCCTGTGGTCTGGTGCACGAAGTGCACCATCGCTGCGTCGGGTCGCTTACCCGGGGCGTCCGATCGCGTCCCGGACAGGTTCCACGCGGTGATGAGTTCATGCACCTCGTCGAGTTCGTCGGCAACCTTCGCGGCGAGCACGTTGGTGACACCGGGGCTCTGGCCCACGCCGATCAGTGCCGTGACTCGAGCATCCTTGGCCAGCTGAGTCAATTCCAGCGCCTCGAGAGTCGGCTCCCAGTCGTCATTGATATCTACATAGTGACAGCCGGAGGCGATCGCGGCGCCCATGATCTTGGTACCGAATCGGGTGAACGGACCGAGAGTGCTCAGGACGCCCCACGCGCCGTAGAACAGGGCGCGAGGGTCATCGGTGTTCGCATCGAACTTGACGGCCGAAACTCGCGGTCCAAGTTCCGCTGCAAGCGATTGCGCCGCTTCCAGATTGAAATCGGCAATGACCAATTCGGTGAACTCGTCGAATCCCGCAGCGGTTCGGACTGCCCGGCTGCCCATTGCGCCTGCGCCACCGACAAATACAACGCGCATGATTTCTCCACCTCGCTCGAGTGACCATCTTTTCGCGGCCGTTCCCGGTACAGTAAGGCGAACTTGGGCAAACAGTCAAGACGTTTGGCCCACTTTCGTTTCATGTGAGTTCCTATTTCTGGCGGTGGGCAAGCTGCATTGCATCCGGGATTGCTCTCGCGGCGCATGTTGTGGAAGTGTCGGGGACGAGTTCGATCGAGCGAGTGATCGGTCGGTACTGATGTTATCTGCCGCGGGGAGTCCGTGTGAGCGGAGACGTTGTGACTGTTACGGTTTGACGGCGGCGACAGCACGCTCGTTGTCGGTGACGGCCGCGCGCGGATCGGTTGCGGCGGGGGTTGTGCCTCTGCTCAGTATCGTGGCAGCGGCGAGTGCGACAACGAGGGCTGCGATCCCGAACCAGGCGGCGGCCTCGTAGCCGGTGTCGGTGGGTGTGCCGTCCCCGGCGGGGATGGTCGAGATCAGCAGGGTGGCGCTGAGGGCGCTGCCGGCGGAGTAGCCGATGTAGCGGAGGACTTGGTAGAAGCTGGTGGCGCTGCCGGTTTCCTCGGCGGGCACACCCCGCACGATCTGTGCGGGGTGGACGGCGAAGATGCAGCCGACACCGAATCCGGCCAGTGCCATCGTCACGAGCAGCATGATCAGGTTCGCGCGTGTGGTGAGGAACAGCACCATGGCGGCGATGAGGACGAGGCAGTTGACGGCGACGACGGTTTCGAGCGACATCCGGCGCAGGAGGTGTCGGGTGACTTTGCTGGCGGCGAAGCTGGCGATCGAGTACGGCACGAGCATCAGCCCGGCGACGAGGGTGGAGGCGCCGAATCCGTATCCGGTGCCGGTGGGGGCCTGGACGTAGCGCACCACCAGTGACAGCAACGGGTAGATGCCGAGGCCGACGAGGACGACAGTGATGTCGGCGGCCAGCAGGGAGCGGTGCCGCAGCAGCCGCAGTTCTACGAGGGGGTGGGTTGTCCGTAGCTCCCAGAGGGTCCAGCCGACGAGGACGACCAGTGCCGCGGCGAGCGTGCCGAGCAGGCGGGGAGAGGTCCATCCCCACTCGGGTCCCTGGGAGCACACCAGCAGCAGGGCGGTGACCCATATGCCGAGCAGGACCGCGCCGGTGACGTCGACGCGGCGGCGGGGACGCGCGGAGCTCGAGGGTAGGAGCCATGCGGCCAGCAGGAACGCCACGGCGCTGACGGCTGCTCCGAACCAGAATGCTGCCGCCAGTCCGAGGTATTCGGTGACGAGTCCGGCTGCTGGGTAGCCGACGCCCAGTCCGGCGGCGGTGGTCACGCCGAGCAGGGCGATTCCGGGCCCGACCTTGGGTGCGGGGAGGGCGTCGCGTGCCGCGGTGATCGCCAGCGGAACCAGTCCGAGGCCGACGCCCTGCATCGCGCGTCCGATCATCAGCGACCCGAAGCCGAGGGGTAGAGCGGAGAGCACGCAGCCGATGCACACCACGGCGGTGGCGGACAGGATGACCGGTCGGCGGTGAGGTCCGTCGGCCAGTCGGCCCAACAGGGGTGAGGCGACCGCGCCGATAAGCAGTGAGATGGTCAACGTCCACTGCGACGCAGCCAGCGACACGTCGTCGACGTCGGCGATGGTCACCAGCAATGGGGCGCCGAGGCTGCCGACCGCGGTGGAGACCACACCGAGGAAGACCAGCATGGGCAGAATCAAACCCTCGCGGGTTTCTTTAGCTACGCTCACTAGTTGAGGGTAAGGCGCGTCGCCCGCCGATGTCCATGACAGATACGACACACAGTCTCTGCACCCGCACACATTTGGGTCAGATCCTCACTCGCGCAGGCTGTGTGGATGTTGACATCACAGAACCACAGCCAGAGGTGCCCAGCGGGCCAGCGCAAACCCGACCGCCCCAACATCATGGTCACCAAGAGTCCGGCACAATAGGCGCTTGAGCCTATGGCCACAGCAGGACGCGGATGTCGTCGCACAATCACCGACTGCGATCTATTGTTCATGTCGAACCTTCGGTCTCATGACGACGCATGAAACTCACTGGTCACAGAATGTTTGGGCCGGGGAATAGTTCAAAACCCAGGTGGATGGGGCACCGTCGCGGCGGCTGCGGGCGGGTGGGTGAACTTTGCCGTCGGGGGTGACCGGCCCCGGCCGGCGGGCGGCGTCCGTATTGTCGCGACGACCGAGCCAGCCTAGTGATCGACAAGCGAGACAGCGTGGTCAAACGACCTGGACCGCCGACCTGCGTGCCGCATAGGGCGACGAAGTCCTCGATTTCCTGAGCGTCATTGTCCGGGATCGGGCCGTGCCTGCAGCGCCGGTGCGGCGGCGGCCAGCAGTGCGTCGCGGTCTCGGTTCAACGGGGGATAGATGCGTTGGGTGTTGATGGTGACCTTGGTGGCTTTCGCCTGCGCGCCGCGCGAGACCACCTGGCGATCCCACCCCTCGGTGTACACCGCACCCGCCGGTCCCAGGTCGAGAATCGTGGCGTACCAGGGGATCCGGAGCGGTAGCATCGGCTCCCCGAGCAGATCGCCTATGACGTTGTAGCCCGCGTAGCGGCCCATCGGGCGCCCGTGCTGGCATGACATCACCGACAGGTGGTCGTCGTCCACCCGCGCCGCGGCGACGTCACCAGCGGCGAACACTCCGGGCGAGCCGATCACCCGCAGATAGTCGTCGACCGGCAGGCGACCGAGCCGGTCGCGGTCGGCACCGAGCTGTGCGGTCAGCGGATTCGCCCGCATCCCCGCACACCAGACGACGGTGCCTGCGGCCAGCACCTCTCCGGAGGAGAGCGTCACGCCGTGCTCGTCGACCGCTGCGACGCCGACACCGGTCATCGTTTCGACGCCGTTGTCGGACAGAGCCGCTTCGATCACCGGTCGCGCCGATGCGCCCATGTCGGAACCGACGTAGGGGTTGTGGTCGATCAGCACCACCCGCGGTTCGACGTTGCGTCCGGCGCACACCTTTGCCAGCATTCCGGGCAGCTCGGACGCGGTTTCGATGCCCGTGAGGCCGGCGCCGACCACTACAACGGTCGCCGCGCCCCGGTTCGCTCGGCCGTCGGACAGCGCGGCCAGGTGGCGCTGTAGTTTCGTTGCGCCGTCGTAGGTGTCGACGTCGAAGCCGAATTCCCGCAGACCGAGGATATCGGGTTTCGCGACTCGACTGCCCAGCGCCATGACCAAGCGGTCGTATCTCTGCGTGTCCTGTGTCTCGTGGTCCGAGACGGTGACGGTGCGCGCCGCGGTGTCGATGGCCGTCACCTCGGCGGCGATGTGCTCGACGTTGACCGGGTCGAGTACGTCGCTCAGCGGGATGCGGCAGGCGCTCAGGTCTGCCTCGTAGTTGCGGACCCGGATGTCGTGGTACGGCTGCGCACTGATCATCGTGACTTCGACGGTGCCGGCCGCGTCGAGTTCGTCGAGCCGCCGGGCCGCTCCCAGCGCAGCCCATAAGCCGGCGAATCCCGAGCCGAGGACGAGGACGCGGTTGGAATCGGTCACACCGCCATCGTGCCAGGTCTGCGCCGAGACGACCGCTGGATCACGCGCGATCGTTCATCCAGCCAAGCTGGTTCCTGGCCCTCCGATGGGCGGCCGCAGTCAGCTCGGCAATCAGCGCGTCCGGACGCTCGACCGTCGGCCTGCGGCACCGGGCCGCCGCCAAAGGATTCCGCGTCGCGGTGCGTTCGAAATGCCAGGAACGCATTGACCATCAGGGCCACGACCGACACCGAGGACCACCGCAGCGATTCGTGACTTCACTCGCGGAACCCCTGAACTCAGCCTTGTGTGAGCCGGGCTACCAGGTCGACGTAGCCCTGCTTGGCATCGGCGCTGCTCGTACCCGCCAACTTGGTCCAGGCGTCGTATTTGGCGCGGTTGACCATGTCGAGCCGACCGGGCCGCTTGCCCTCGACATCACCCTTCGACCCCTGCTTGAACAGCGCGTACAGCCGCAGCAGCTCATCGTTGGCCGGCCGCGAGGTGAGTTTCTTGACGTTCTCCTGCGCGTCGGCAAAACGCCTGATCCAGATCCGACATGGGCACCCCTGGCTCTCGGACGGACTCTTCGACGCAATCGTAACGCGGGAGCCGATGGCGCCTGATCCCTTCGCTCGGAGTCGGCGGTGCGCGATCGTGTTTGGGCGGAGCGAGCAGCTGCGGCGGTTTCTGTGGGCCCGAGCACCTCGTCACCCGACAGAGGAGAACGCCCATGCGCACCTTCGTCCATCTGGTCCTGTTCGCATGCGCCATCGCGGTTGCGGTCGGCGCCTTCCTTCCGATCGTCGGCGAAATACGACCGAGCGATGTCGCGCTGGTCGATCTGCGCGACGGCTTCCCTGCCGGGTTCACCTTCGACCAGGTCGAGAATCAGGCCGTGGTGTTCTACATGTCGATGACTGTACTGCTGCTGTCGGCCGCGGTTCTGCTGCTGGTCGCCGCCTTGGTGGGTTCGCGCGCGGCCGGGTGGCCGGGCGTGATCGTGGGGATCGGCACCACCGCGGTGTTCCTGTGGCGGCTCGATGATCGCGTCGGCGACTTCGTCCGCGACAACTACGACAACTTGCTCAGCGGCCACTGGGGGCTGTACCTCGTCGGCGGCGGCCTGATAGTCGCGCTGCTCGCCCTGCTGGTGCCGAAGTTGCAGGCGATCATGATCGACACGCCCGGCTCGTCCGAGTAGACACCCATGATCCGGTGCGGGCGGCCCATTCGAGGGCGAGTCGGCGTTCGAGAAGCGGGGTTACACCGAACTGGAATCGGTGTGATGGTCTGCGGCGAGGGGGGTTCCATCGATATGGTCGACGAGGTGGGATTGCGGGACGTTGGTACGGGTTGACAGACCCTTGCGTCACGGCGAGCGAGGTGAACCGAGCAGCCGCGGTGGGTGGTTGGACTCAGACTTTGACGGAGGTGTGTATGACGGTCTCGGACACGGTGGCGCCGTTGGTTCGCGCGGTGCTGGGTGCGCAGGTCCCGGTAGGGATCAGGTGTTGGGACGGTAGTCGGAGTGGGCCTTCGGACGCGCCGTGGCAGGTGCACATCGTCAATCGGCGTGGTCTGCGGCGGTTGCTGTGGGCGCCCAACGACCTCGGTTTCGCTCGGGCCTACGTGTCCGGCGACATCGACATCGAGGGAGACCTGCTCGCCGGACTGGACGTGTTGGAGCAGGTGTCGGACCCGAGCAGGGGCCCCGGTGTACGGATAGACAGGCAGACGAAGAAGGCGCTGGTGACAGCGGCGCTGCGTCTGGGGATCATCGGCCTGCCACCGAAGCCGCCGGCGGAGGAGATGAAACTGGCGCGCGGGGACCGGCACGACAAGGAGCGTGACGCTGCCGCGATCAGCCACCACTACGACGTCGGCAACGACTTCTATCGACTCGTGCTCGGTGAGTCGATGACCTACTCGTGCGCGTATTGGGCGCAGCCGAGCGGGGATCTGGACGCAGCTCAGTACGCCAAATGCGATCTGGTGGCCCGCAAGCTCGGCCTGGCCGCGGGGATGCGGGTCCTCGACGTCGGCTGTGGGTGGGGGACCTTCGCACTGCACGCGGCACGTCAGTACGGCGTGCACGTCGTCGGTGTCACCCTCTCCCACGAGCAGGCGGACTACGCCGGCAAACGGATGGTCGACGCGGGTGTGGGGGAATTGGTGCAGATCCGAGTCCAGGACTATCGCGACGTCACAGACGGCCCCTACGACGCGATCTCGAGCATCGGCATGGCCGAGCACGTCGGCGCAGCGATGCTGCCGACTTACGCCGCGGACCTGTTCGCGCTGCTACGCCCGCAGGGGCGGTTGCTCAACCACGCGATCTCGCGGCGACCACGCAAACCCGCTGCCAGGTTCTCCAAAACCTCCTTCATCGATCGCTATGTGTTCCCCGACGGAGAAATCGAACCGCTCACGACGATGATCGAGGCGCTCGAAGGGGCCGGTTTCGAGGTGCGTGACGTCGAGTCGCTGCGCGAGCACTACGCGCTGACCCTGCGGGCCTGGGTGGGGAACCTGGAGGCGAACTGGGACGAGGCGGTGGCCTGTAGCAGCGCCGGGCGGGCTCGGGTATGGCGGCTGTACATGGCCGGCGCGGCGTTGGCTTTTGCGGCCAATCGGCTCGGGATCAACCAGGTTCTGGCAGTCAAATCCTCCGAACGGGGTGACAGCGGCATGCCCGGTACCCGTGGCGAACTCTTGCAGTCATCAGTGCCTATACCAACTCCGCCGGCTCGCGAACACTGAAACCGTTGGGAAGCACATAATCCGACCGACGATGGGCGGGCGACGGCGAGTAAATCGTAGTAGTGGTACCCACTCATCGCCGATCCTGCCGGTCGGCATGGACGAAGGGGTCCGCCCGGAAGCCCGAGTCGTCGCCGAGATGGATGAATAGGTGCCCTTCGAGGGTTGCGTCATCCATCAGTACGGCCCAGCCGCGCCCGCTGACCTGGTTGCCTTCGTCGTCGCCTTCCCAGCTGAACTCCACAGTGGTGCGGCCGTCGCGTTCGGTGGTCCGGCAGTCCATCGAGCCGCGGACGGCGATGAAGCCGAACTGGCCGGTCCCGTCGCCGGCGAAGTCGATGAAGCCAGGCTCGACGAGGTCGATGGCGTCGCGGTCCCACAGGTCCATCTCCACGATCCGCCATCGACCGGTCAGGCGCCTCATGGGTCCTCCCATACATGTCGCCGTGTGCGGCGTCAGGCTAGCCACCGCGGGGACCGGTGCCATGCGTCGAGGCTAGGCAAACTCCGCTCGCGCGGCAGCATTTCGACTAAACCTACCAGCGCGAAACTAAGGGCGGGCCGCCGCTTGGCCTCGTGTACGACGTCAGTGGTGTCGGTGTCCAAGCGGGCCATGATGCCTCGCCGACGAGGTGTCCTTCGGTGAACTGGGCGTCGATTCGCGACCCAGCGGTGTTGATCGCTGCTGTTGGGAACCCCCAAGGTCGAGGCGCTGTCCGCACAGACGTCGAGGAGTGGGGCTTCGCTCTCGGGGCGGCAGGGCTGGCCCGCGCAGCATCGGATCCACACTTGCCCTCATCGATCGAACCGACCCGAACGCACTGCTCAGTACGTTCGCGGGAATCCCCGTCCGACAGACCTTTGCCGCCCGCCGCCCGTCGTCCGGTCAGCGGGCGTAGCGCGGGTCGATCGGAGGCAGGGTGGTGGGGCCGAAGTTGTTCGCGATCGGCATCATCGCCTTGAACCAGGTGCGGGCCGGCTCGGTGCCGCCGAACAGGTTGCCGTCCCCGCACGAGCGCAGTGGGCTGGTGCAGATCTGGCCGGGGGTCGGCGAGTCACCGAACACGTAGACGCTACCGGCCAGGTTGTTGGTGTACCCGACGAACGCCGACGACATGTGCGATTCGGTGGTCCCGGTCTTGCCGGACATCGGCAGCTTCCACCCGGCGGCCCCGGCCGCGGCCGACGCCGTGCCACCGGGCAGGTCGTCCTTGCTGAGCGCGTTGGACAGGGTGTCGGCCAGGCCGGGATCGATGACCTGTTCGCACGCCTGCTGGGCGAGCGGGACCGACCGGCCCTGCCGGTCGACGATCGACTCGATCGGCGTCGGCGGGCACCACTTGCCGTGCGAGGCAAGGGTCGCGGCGACATTCGACAGCTCGAGCGGATTGATCCACACCGGGCCGAGGGTGAACGACCCCAGATTCTGGTCTTTCTGCATGTCGGCAAGGCTCTGGTCCCCATATCCGGAGGTGCCCGGCTCGGTATAGGACCGCATGCCGAGGCGCACCGCCATGTCCACCGTCGCGTCCACCCCGGTTTCCTGGAGAAGTTTCACGAACGCGGTGTTCGGTGACTGGGCGAGGGCGTCGGTGACCGACAGTGCCCGGGGATACGGGGCGGCGTTCTGCACGCAGTAGGCCGCCGCCGGGCACCCGGGGGCACCACCGTCGCCCATCCCGCGGGCATCGAACCGGCCGGGCACGTCCAGGATCGCGTTCAGTCGCAGCCCCTTCTCCATGGCCGCTGCGGTGGTGAAGATCTTGAACACCGATCCGGCGCCGTGCCCGGCCAGTGAATAGGGCAACTCCTGAACCGTCTCGGCGGCGGCCGCGTCCAGGCCGTAATTGCGGCTGCCCGCCATGGCCAGGACCCTGTGTTGGTCCTGCCCCGGCTGCACGACGTTCATTACACTCGCGATGTCCGGGAGTCTCGGGTCGGCGTACGTGGATACCGCCGACTTCACCGACCCTTGCACGGCCGGATCGAGGGTGGTGCGGATCAGGTAGCCGCCTTTTTCGAGCTGCTCCCGGGACAGTCCGGCGCTCTGGAGGTACTGCAGCGCGTAGTCGCAGAAGAACCCGCGGTCGCCGGCGGCGATGCATCCGCGGGGTAGGTTGTTCGGTTTCGGGAGCACCCCGAGCGGCGTTTCCTTCAGGGCGCGGATCTCGGCGGCCCGGTCCGGAACATTCACGATCAGGGTGTCCAGGACGACATTGCGGCGCTCGAACACCCCCTCCGGGTTGGTGTAGGGGTTGAGCGCGGAGCTGGACTGCACCATGCCCGCGAGCATCGCCGACTGCGCCAGATTCAGGTCCTTGGCGTCGATGCCGAAGTACGTGCGGGCGGCGTCCTGCACCCCGAAGGAACCGTTGCCGAACGGCACCAGGTTCAGATACCGGGTGAGAATTTCCTCTTTGGAGAGTTCCTGATCGAGGGTCATTGCCATCCGGATCTCCCGGATCTTGCGGACCGGCGTGGTCTCGATCGCGGCACGACGTTCGGCGTCGGTCTTGGCGACCACGTGCAGAAGGTAGTTCTTCACGTACTGCTGATTGATGGTCGAGGCACCCTGTTCGATCTGACCGCTGGTGGTGTTGGTGAAGAACGCCCGCATCGTGCCCTGCCAGTCCACCCCCTGGTGTTCGCCGAACCGCCTGTCCTCGATGGAGAGAATCGCCAGTTTCATCTCGTTGGAGATCTGGTCGCTGGGAACCTCGAATCGGCGCTGATCGTACAGCCAGGCGATCGGGTTCCCGGTGATGTCGGTCATGGTCGTCACCGCCGGCACCACCCCGTCGGCCAGTTCGGCCGAGGAATTACCGACGCTGTCGGCGGCACGGTTGGATGCGTACCCGAGCCCCGCGGCGATCGGGAACATCATCCCGGCCAGCAATACCCCCGCGGCCAGGGTGGCGCCGGTCAGCTTGAGAACAGTCTTGGTATGCAATTCGGCACCTCATTCAACGGTCCACCGGCAACGAATCAACCGGTGCTGGAAAGACTATCGGGCCACGCGGCACGGCCGGGGCGGAAATGACACGCTTGTGGCGCTCCTGCAGGTGGGAGGACGACGTTCGGCTCGGCTACCGCCGGCCGCGCACCGTTGCCGTCGAATACCGGATCACCCCTCTCGACGAGACCCCTCGCCGGCAGGAGGCCGCCGGCCAGGGATCTCGCCGCGGTCACCGTCCAAATCTGGCCTTGGCCTCTGGCGTGACGGGGGTGAAGAAGTTGACGAGATTGCCGTCGGGGTCACGGAACAACAGCGATCGATTGCCCCACGGCATCGTAGTCGGCGTGTTGACGAACTCGGTCGTGACCTGCCTGATCCGCTCGTACTCGGTGTCGACGTCGTCGACGAGGAACTCGATGATCGCGGTGTGGTTGTCTCCTGCACGCGCAGAGTTGGCACCGAACAGCGCGACCGTGCGTGTGCTACCGATCGCCAAGGTGCCCGCGGGCGTCTGCAGTTCGGCGAAGTCGGGCGTTGACCAGCGGACGGGCATGCCGCTGACCTTCTCGTAGAAGTCGACCAAGCGAGCGACGTCGTCGGTGATGACGCGGATCGACACCAGGCTGTGCGGCGGGCTGGGGGCTGAGCTGTCAGTGTTCATGACGAGCACGCTACGGCGAATAGCGGACAGAATCCGCCCGGTATTGCGATACTTTTGTGGTGACCCGTCCCACCACCCGGATACTCGCCCTGCTCGAGATCCTGCAGTCCGGCGGCACCCGCACGGTTGACGACCTGGCGGACCGGCTCGGCGTCGACGAGCGCACCATTCGTCGCTATGCCGTCCACTTGGCCGAGCTGGGGATCCCGGTGCGATCAGTGCGCGGCCGGTACGGCGGTTACCGATTGGCGCCCGGGTTTCGCATGCCTCCCCTCATGCTCACCGATGATGAGGCCCTTGCCGTGCTGTTGGGGCTGGTCGCCGGACGTCGGGCGGGTCTGCTGACCACGTCCGTCGCCGCGGCCGAGAGCGCCGCGGCCAAGGTGCAGCGCGTGCTGCCCGAGGCGCTGGGACGTCGGCTGGATGCGCTGCTGCAGGCCACCGACTTCACCGTCCGCGGCCGCCCCGTGATCGAGTTGGAAACGACCGTCCTGCTCTGGCTCGCCGAGGCCGCGCGGGACCGCACGCCGGTCGCCGTCAGCTATACCTCCCCGAACGGACGGCGCAGCGAGCGGATCGTGCACCCGTACGGCATTGTCGCCCATTCCGGACGCTGGTACGTCACGGGCGCAGACTCTGCGAGCGAGGAGACCCGGACCTTCCGACTGGACCGGATCACGGCGGTCGAGCCGCAAGCGGGAACCTTCGACCTCCCCGACGGATTCGATCCCGCCGAGCGCGTGCTGTCCGGGCTTGCCGAGGCGCCTTGGCGGCACGCAGTCTCAGTACGCGTCCAGGGCACGGCCGAGCAGGTCCGGTCCCGGCTCCCGGCAAACATCGCCACCGTGCACGACATCCCCCATGTCGACGGCTGGGTCCGAGTGCGGCTGCGCGCCGAGCGGTTGGACTGGGTACCCACTCTGCTTGCCGGGTTAGGTCTTCCGTTCGCCGTCGAGCATCCCGACGCGCTTCGCGGTCTCATCCGATCACTGGCAGAACGACTCACCGCCGCTGCCGACGACATCGTTCACCCCGGTGAGTCGTCTCCTGACGGCGAGGCCCTCGATCGCGACCTCGGCTGATACCGGCGGTCGCGGTGTCGCAATCGCATTGGCACCAACACAGATCTGCGCAGATGCTTCGTCGACGAACTGGAGGACGGCGCGCCGCTGCCATTCATCGGGGCGCTCTCCGATGAGAGCCCGTGGCTTTCGAAGCTGCCTCATCGATAGCAGCTACCTCTGGAGAGCCGCCACCTCGTCCTCCACGGCGACCAGGGCGATCGAGTTCCAGTGCAGCACAGCAGAGACTTCGTGAGCGTTTCACGATCGGCGGGCGAAAGGTTGAGTACACCGAGATCGCAGGGGCCGATCACTTCGACGTCATCGACCCGCTCCACAGCGGTTGGGTGCAAGCAAAGAATTGGTTACGCCGAAACGCCCTCAATCGCCGCTGGCGGGTATGATTCTTGACCGGTGTTTCGGCCCCGACACGCTGAATGAATGCCGGAGCACCGCAACGGCACTTCTTCGACAAGTCGATTCCTGTCGTGCGACCCTACATACCATTGCCGATCCCATCGATGTGGTGCGGGCCGCATACCCCGCCGCCGTCGGTATCCCGATGTGGCCGGCGCGCGCTGCAGCCGTACCACATCGGTGATGAGCCGGTCGGACACGTCGTATCATGGCGGTTCACCGGGGGAATTACTACCTCGTACGTTGTGGAACCGCTGTCGAGGATGACGGAGTCGCCATCGGCAACGCGATTGGCCGTGAATTGCGCAAATGGTCAAACTTTTCGGCTGTGCGTCTGGCTACCCCGCGTCGGCGCGGTGCGTGGTGCCGAAGCGGCGTTGGTAGGCAGCCGGGACATCGATAGCTCCCGCACGAAGACTCGTCGTAGCTTCTCGTAGCCGGGGAATCCGGCGAGTGATGCTGCTTGCGTTACGTTGTGTTGTGTCCCTGGCCAGGTAGGGCCCTTGCCATGTCGAATCGGACCAGCTCGACGTACCGGGCCGGTGTGGTGGACAGCTCGGTTCGACAGAGTCGGGTGAGGTGTCGAGGGCTCACGTTGAGGTGTCTGACGAGTTCGGTGAGTGAGTGGTTCGCGGCGGGGTCCGCCGTCACCAGATCCACAATTCGGCGGAGGACTGGAGTTCGCGGCGGTGGGCCTTGGAGTGGGGCAGAGAACTGCGATTGCCCGCCCGCGCGCTGCAAACAGACCACCAGGCGTCGGGCGACGGCGCGCGTCAGGTCGGGGCCGTGGTCGTCTTCGACCAGCGGCCAGCGCTAGGTCGATGCGGGCGCTCACTCCCGCGGACGTGTACGTGGTGCCGTCGCGAATATAGAAGGAGTCAGGTTCGACGAGGGTCGTCGGGTGTCGGTCGGCAAGTTCGTGTGCGATTTCCAGTGCGTGATAGCGCATTTGCCCTCCAAGAGGCCGGCCGCCGCGAGGATGAATGCCCCTGTGCGGATGGAGCCGACCGAGCAGCTCGCGTCGCCAGGGCGCCGATGGCCTCGACGACGTCACGGGTATGGCGGTTCGCGGGTAGGTGTCGCCGCCGGCCACGAGGAAGGTCGGCGGCTGGCTCCGATCCTGCGTTGCCGTCAAAGGATATTTGTATGCCGATAGAGGACGCTGTCGATCGGTGTCACCGCGGATGAGGTGCAACCGACCGACATACGCTCGGAACTGCCCGCTCACAGAGTGCAGGAAGGCCTCACCGTGGAGGTATCAGGCTGAACGAGAAACTGGACCCGGCGATGTTGTGCGCCGGCCGCGATCGAAGCTCATCCATCAGCTTGAAGATCGGCCCGACGGCGTCGCCGGGTGTTCGACGAAAACGGGATCGCGTCGACGGCCCGATACGCTGCGCCGACGCCTTCTCATGCCGAATGCCGGTCATTTCCGGTGCTGATGCGGTGTGGGGGAGTGCCAAAACCACGGCGCAGCCGCGAACGGACGAACAGTGGGCCGCCGTTCTCCTCCGGGCCCAGGCGGAAGGCGAGCGTCATCGACGACAACACCTCACTGGCCGAGCGTGCCGTGCCGGATTGGCAGGCAGCCACACCGGCATGACGTCGGCTTGCGATCGGGCTGCCGTTGAGGGCGATCGAACCCCGGACCACCGCCGCGATCTTCGGGGGGCTGGGTGTACCAATCCCTCACCGAGACGGACGCCCGGATCACCATTCCGCCCGAGACCGGTCGCGGAGGCTCGCGTGTCCATGTGATGGATCAACTATCCGTTGTTAGCCAATTCGTTAATGCGGCTCACTATTTCGCCTTCAGGGGCTGTCACCGCGGTGGCCGCCGCGAGTATTGCACTACGAAGGTTACCTCTCCGGTGGGTAGGCATTCAGGAGTTGTTGCACTATCTGAGGGTCGCAGTCAACACTCTCCGGAATGCACTTCCAGAGGGTGTTGACGAACTTCGCACGCGACATTCCATACTTGACGAAAACGTCTTCATCGGAGGCGCCTCCGAATGGTGCCCACGTCCGCGCGAAGGCAATGAAGTCCTCCACATCCTTACGCGGTCGAGGAAACTGCCTCTCGCCCCGCCGCTGGGCCTTCCTTCGACGGTAGCGTCGTACATCGTCTTCAGTAGCAGCTGAATTTTTCATTGACATTGGTACCTTGTGATGAGGTTCGTGCGTTTGCTGGACTTCCGGTAGGGAGATCGACTGCGAGCGTGTCGCCTTCGAGCAAAGAACAGAGACGTTCGCAGCTGAAGGCCCGCATGCCTGCGCCCTGGATGGGGACGTATGACATGACCACACCTTGCGGATTGAACTGATATCAGTTTGAACTTAGCGAAAGGCAGCATGTGATGTCAATCACTGAACATGGGTCAACCCACTCAACCGACCGCGCAGGATGCGAGAGGCACGTCTTCACGCAGCCCAAGCGCGGCGCTGAGCGGAACCGGTGAATCGAACGACGCGAGGCAGGATCTTGCCCACGATCAGCGTTCCGATTCCGATTCCGATTCCGATTCCGCACAGCTGAAGTGCCGGATTCGACGATCGCCAGCTCGATGTCACTGCGGCCTCGGCGCTCCAACGACTCGAGTGCCGCAACTCGGCCGCCAGATGGATGGGAATCGACTCGCCCCACTGTCGGCAGCAGCGGAGGGGCGGGTCTAGAGAACCGCGATGAGCCGTCCATCGGGTGCGCCCTGCTCGAGGCGGTGCAGGCCTTCGGGAATCTCGCCGAACGAGATCTGCTGGGTCTTCGGCTGTACTGCCCCTTCGGCTATCAGCGCAAGTATCGCGCTCGCTTCGGCTTTGGTGCCGTTCGATGCGCCGACGATATGTACTTCTTTCATCGTGATGCTGGGTATGGAAACGGAGGTGGCCTCGACGCCCAACCCGACCTCGACGATGCGGCCGCCGTGCCGGATGGCGCCGATTGCCGAATCGAGAGTCCCATCCGCGCCTGCGAAGTCGATGATCACATCAAGTTCCTCGGATTCGAAGACACGGATGTCCTTCGAGCACGACTCGACACCTAGATGTCGCGCGAGTGGCCACCGCGCCTCATTGACCTCAGCGACGAACACGGAAGCTCCTGCTGCTTTCGCGATCTGGACGCCGAAGTAGCCGAGACCGCCGAATCCGATGATGCCGACCTTCATTCCGGATTCAATCTTCCCTGCTGTGTGCACTGCCCGGTAAGCAGTGCGACCCGAACACGTTGCCGACGCTGCGTCGCGAAACGACAATCCGTCGGGTAGCGCGACGGGTAGGTGGGACGGAACCCTGACCTTCTCGGCGTAGCCGCCGTCTATCGCGGTCCCCGGGCCATCCGTGGTAGCAGGTATCCCGACGCGGTCTCCGAGGACGAATTCGGAGACCTTCGATCCGACTGCAGAGACGGTGCCGACTATCTCATGGCCGAGTGTGATCGGGACGTGTCCGAGTAGGTGTGTGATGGTTCCGTTCATGAACCCGATGTCGGAGTGGCACAGTCCGACTGCTCCGGTGTCGATGACGATGTCGTCGGGCCCGGGAACCGGCTCGCCGATTTCCACGTGTCGCAATTGTTCGTCGACTGCAGTGAATCGCCATGCCTTCATTGATTCGATCCTTTCGATTTTCCGTCGATGGTGTCGATGAAATCTTCGACACCATCGGCCGGGGTGGAAGTGGTACGGCATGTACTCGCCGTGCAATTCGGTCGTTCGTCAGGTCGTCGGATAGTTGGCATTCGAAAGATGTTGTTGCAGTTAAGCACAGATGCGCCGTTATCATGGACGAAGTGGGCGGCTCGGTCCACGGTCCGCCTCGGGCAGCTTTCGTCACGAAGCTCGCCGAGAAGCCGAATTCAATCCGAAAGAAGTCATCATGCAACTCGAGGGAAAACGCATCCTGGTCACCGGTGGTGCGCAGGGTATCGGTGCTGCCATCGTAAAGGCGTACGCCGTGGAGGGTGCGACCGTGCGTTCGTACGACCTGAACGAGGAAGGCGGTCGAGCGGTCGCGAAAGAAGCGGGCGACGTCGGGCCCGGAACAGTCGAGTTCGCGCGTCTCGATATCACCGACGGTGATGCCACGGAGTCGTTGTTCCGCACTGCTGCAGAAGAACTGGGTGGTATCGATGTGCTTGTGAACATCGCCGGCCTGCAGCGCTCCGCGATGGCCGAGGAGATCACCGATGACTTGTTCGAGAGCATCTATCGTGTGAACGTGCTGGGAACGATTCATACCAATCAATCCGCGTACCGGATCATGAAGTCGGCGGGTACGGGGGCGATCGTCAACTTCGGGTCGATGTCCGGATTCACCGGAGAATTGGCCAACGCAACCTACGGCTCGTCCAAGGGGGCCGTACACACGTGGACCAGGACTGTCGCTCGTGAGTGGGGCCCATCAGGTATCCGCGTCAATGCTGTTCTGCCCTATGTGAACACGCCGATGTTCGACAAGTACACCAGCTCGCTGGGGCCGGAGGAGCTCGCCGCCTACCGGGAACAGCTCCGCAAAGACATCCCGCTCGGTGGAACGTTCGGCAGCGCCGAACGCGATCTGGCTCCGGTGCTCGTATTCCTGGCGAGCGACGCGTCGCACTTCATCACCGGCCAACTGCTTCCGGTCGACGGAGGATTCGCAGCCGTACGGTAGGAAAAGCCCCATGCCCCCGGATCCATCGGATCCGGGGGCACGACGTTCTCAGAGCTCGAGCTCCTCGCGGTGTTGCGACCGTTGTGCGCCACGAATCGTCAATAGCGCAACAACACTGATTCCTGCGCATCCGAGCGTGTAGTACGCCGCTGACAGCGGATCACCTGTGGTGGATGCAAGCCAAGTGATGATGTACGGCGCCGTGCCGCCGAAGATCGCGACCGACAACGCGTAGGTTACCGATACGCCGGTAGCACGGTTGCGGGTACGGAAACGTTCGGAAAGGAACGCCGGCATCGGGCCTCCGACGACGCCGATGAGCAGACCGGCGATTACGAGTGCCACCAGTCCACCGCCGAAGCCGAGATTCAGCATAAAATAGAGGGGATAGGAAAGGACCACCACCGCAATCGATCCGAACATCAGCACCGGGCGTCGTCCCACGCGGTCGGACAGTGCACCGAACGCCGGCATCGACAGACCGGCGATGAGTCCGGTGACGAGTGCAAGAAAGTACGACCGCTCGAAGGACATGTCGTAGCTGGTCGACAGGAATGTCGGCATTCCGACCATGAAGGTGTTGCCGACAGCGTTGTACACGACCACGACGCCCATGGTTGCCGCAAGATACGCCAGTGGTCGTCGATCGATGGGTTCCCCGACGGCAGGCTCGCCTGCGTCGACGGCGACCTTGATCTGTTTGAAATGGGGCGTCTCGTCGACCTTGAGTCGCAGGTAGAGGACGATGAGGCCCATTGGCGCCGCGATCAGGAATCCGATCCGCCAGCCATAGGAGGCCATGGCGTCATTGGACAAGATGACCGCCAGCAGTGTTGCCACACCGCCGCCGAGGACGAATCCGAGCGTGGTTCCCACGAATGACCAGGAGCCGTACAGGCCACGCTTGCCGCTGGGTGCGGACTCGACCATGAGCGACACCGCTCCGCCCATCTCGCCGCCGGCGGACAATCCTTGAGCGACCCGACACAGCGTCAACAGCAGCGGCGCGACGATCCCGATCGAGGAGTGCGTCGGTAGAAAGCCGATGCACGTCGTCGCAACGGTCATCAGCGCGATAATCAGCGCGAGAACCGGCTTGCGGCCGAGGCGGTCGGTCATCCGCCCGAAAATCACTGCCCCGACAGGGCGGAGGAAGAACGCAAGGGCGAAGAGAAGGAACGTCGACAGAATCGACGCGGTCGGGTTGTCCGAGGGAAAGAACAACGGCGCGATGATCGGGGCCATGTAGGCGTAGATCGCGAACTCGTACCACTCGATGAGATTGCCGAGCGAACCTGCGACGAGCGCCTTTCGGGACTTCTGGACGTCAAGCACCACCTCGGTGCCAGGCGCGGAGCTGACTGTGTTCGACATGGTCATGTCCATTCGGGTGAGCGTCGCCAGAGGCCCGTGCCTCGGGTTCGACGAATGCGTGTGACGACTGACACATAGAATCAACACAAATGTTGCCTACATGGGTGCATTTTGTCAACGTCTGCGTGGATAGCCACGGTCTTTGCAACGCGGACGTTGACAACTCGGCGCGCGTGCTGCCACCATGAGTCGAAGACGTTTTCAACGCTGATGTTGAAAGCTCGTGATCTCGGCGAGGAGCGATTCACAGCTCCGGTCCCCGTACTCGATGCGAGAGGTGCTCAGATGAAGGCAGCCCAGCAAGTCCAGGTGGCAGGCGCAGCCACCGAAGATTCAATCAATCCCGATCGGCTCACTGAATCCGAGATCCGAACCGCCGTTGCGCGGGCAAATGTACCCTCGCTGCTCATGGTCGTGTTCCAGACGACGGGTGACGAGAAGTGGCTGGCAGCACCGTATACGCCGACGAGAGGCAAAGGCCTCGGCGACCATGACTCGGGCGGCCTCGACGAAGCGATTCAGGATGAGATCCGGGAGGCCGCGGTGAAGGCCATCCTGGATTTGCAGGACGGCGCTCGTCCTGCGGTGGAGACTCCCTCCCCCGAACTCACGGTGCGGATGATGAGTGTGTGCATGGGCGAGGAGGTCGGGGAGGAATACGGACCTATGCTGTCCCTCGAACTCGCTCGTCGCGCCGCGCCCGATGCCTCGAGCCTCGCACTGGAGCCTGTCGATGCACCGGAGGGCTATTCGGTGATCGTCATCGGCACGGGCGTAGCGGGAATAGCTGCAGCGCAACAGCTCGAGGATATGGGCATCGACTACGTCATTCTGGAGAAGCAGCCAGAGGCCGGCGGAAACTGGTGGCAGAATACGTATCCCGGAGCGGGTGTCGATACCCCCAGTCACCTCTACTCGTTCTCGTTCGCAAAGAACGACTGGACGACACACTTTGAACTCCGCAACGAACTGCAAGGCTACTTCGCGGCCGTGTTGAAAAGTCTCGGTGCCAGTGAACGTGTTCGATACGGAACCGAAGTGCGGTCGACGCGGTACGACGAAGCAGCCGCACAGTGGTCAGTCGACGTGATCAATCCGGACGGCTCCTCGTCGACGCTGCGATCCGATGTGGTGATCAGTGCGGTGGGGGTGTTGAACCGCCCCAAATCGCCGAACGTCCCCGGGATTGACAGCTTCACCGGAGCAAGCTTCCATTCGGCCAATTGGCCGGACGACCTCGATCTGGACGGCAAACGTGTCGCGATCGTGGGCACCGGTGCCAGCTCGATGCAGATCGCGCCGGCCATCGCGGACCGCGTAGCCCATCTCAGTATCTATCAGCGCTCTCCCCAGTGGGTTGCGCCGTTCGAGAAGTTCCGCGCCCCGATACCCGTGGAACTGCGTCGCCTCATGCAAACCTGCCCGATCTACCACAGCTGGTACTGGATTCGACTGTTCTGGCAGTTCGGTGACAAGGTGATCGAGTCGCTACGCGTCGACCCGGAATGGGACCACCCCGAGCGCTCCGTAAACGCCCGTAACGATGCCCATCGCGAGTACTTCACGCGGTACATCACGGCACAGGTCGGAGATCGAACAGATCTGCTCGACAAAGTGATGCCCGACTACCCGCCGTTCGGTAAGCGGATTCTGCTCGACAACGGCTGGTACTCGACCCTACGCAAGGACAACGTCGACCTGATCGACAGATCCGTCACCGCCGTCCGGCCCGAGGGCCTGGTTGACGATCAGGGCACTGAGAACGACGTGGACGTGATCGTGTGGGCCACCGGATTCGAAGCCGCACGCTTCGTGAGTTCCATGGACGTCGTGGGAATGGACGGCCGGACGCTACGCGAAGTGTGGGACGACGACGACCCCAAGGCCTATCTCGGTGTGTCGGTTCCCGGGTTCCCCAACTTCTTCATGCTGGGTGGCCCCAACTCGTTCCCGGGTAGCGGCAGCTTCATGTTCTTCATGGAGGTCCAGATGCGGTACATACGTGGACTACTGACCGAAATGTTCAAGAGTGGAATCAAGGCGATCGATGCGCGCCCTGAGGCGAACGTCGAGTACAACGAGCTGGTGGACTCGACCCATTCGCGCACGGTCTGGACCCACCGCGGGATGTCGACGTACTACCGCAACTCGCGTGGACGGGTGGTGTTCGTGATGCCGTTCCTGAACGTCGAGTACTGGCAGATGACGCGGCGCCCCGATCTGGAGAACTACACTGCGCGATAGCTGCTCCGCGAATTCTGCCCCGGTACCGAATCGGTTCCGGGGCAGAGTCGTTCGAGAATCACTTTTACCAGGTGTCGATGCGCCTGTGAACGTGGGTCGGGCGTTCGGGGCGCGGAGCGGCGAGGATATCGACGATCCGTGAGCGAGTGTCTGCGGGATCGATGACGTCGTCGATCTCGAAGACGGACGCCGCGTTGAGGGCCTTGCCCTGCGCCACGTAGTCATCCAGGTGCCGTCGGTAGACGTGCTCCCGTTCCTCGGCGTCCTCGATCGCAGCCAGTTCGCGACGATAGCCGAGCGTGACGGCTCCCTCCGGACCCATGGCACCGAGTTCGGCCGAGGGCCACGCCACGATGGTGTCCGGGACGCGGAAGCTTCCACCGGCCATGGCCTGGCCGCCCAGTCCGAAGGCCTTGCGGACGATCACCGTACAGAACGGAACGGTGAGGGCAGGCGCGGTGACGAACAGCCTGCTCACATGACGCACCGACGCAGTGCGTTCAGCGTCGGGTCCGACCAGGAAACCGGCTGTGTCGCAGAGCGTGAGGACCGGAAGGCCATACGCCTCACACAGTTGCAGGAATCGGGTCATCTTGTCGGCTTCGGCGCTGCCGATCGTGCCGCCCGCACGGCTGCCGTCGTTGGCGACGAGCCCTATGGCGTTGCCTTCGATCCGAACCAGCGCCGTGACCAATCCGCCGGCGAATCCGCGTCGGAGTTCGAGAACGGATCCTTCGTCTGCGACGGTGTCGATCAACGTGCGGATGTCGAACGGCCGATTGCGTCGTTCGGGGACGATGTGACGCAACAAGCGCTGGTCGGAGGCGGCCCATTCGGGTGTGGGGCCGGCGAAGTAGCCCAAGTATCGCTGGGCGACGTCGACTGCCTCCGACTCGTCGGCCACGACGATGTCGATGACCCCGTTGGTCTCCTGGACGGACACCGGACCGATGTCGTCCGCGGCGAATACGCCGAGGCCGCCGCCTTCGATCATGGCGGGTCCGCCGAGGCCGATCGTCGAATCACGAGTCGCGACGATGACATCGCACGATCCCAGTAGCGCAGCATTCCCCGCGAAACAACGGCCGGAAGCGATCCCCACGGTCGGGACCGAACCGTTGAGCCGCCCGAGTGCGACGAACGTGCCGAGATCCATCCTCGTCGCCCGGGACATGTCGTCCGTATCGCCGGGGCGACCCCCGCCGCCTTCGGCGAACAGCACTACCGGTGTGCCTCTGCGGCCGGCCAGCTCGAACATCCGCTCGGCCTTCTTGTGGCTCTGAAGGCCCTGGGTTCCGGCGAGCACCGTGTAGTCGTACGCGAGCACTGCCACCGGTCGTCCGGCAACCCTTCCGAATCCTGTAACGAGGCCGTCTGCCGGCGTTTCGGATTCGAGTTCGCCCAGAGGCCTTCGGCGTCGCTGCGCAGCCACGACGAGAGATCCGTACTCGTGAAAAGTTCCTTCGTCGACGAGATGATCGACGTTCTCGCGCGCGGTGCGTTTGCCGCGCTTGTGCCGTCGTTCGATCGCCGCCGGACGCGACTCGTCCAGTGTTCGACGCTGCCGTGTTTCGATTTCGGACAGATCCATGCGCTCGGCCGTGACGTCCACGTCGATGGGGGCTGCCGATGCGTCGTCCTGACGTACATCGAGCACTAGGGTCACGAGTAGCTGTCCGGCTTTCACGGTATCGCCTGCCGTCACCCACACGCCGGCGACGCGGCCTGATGCTGTCGCGGTGACATCGGATTCCATCTTCATGGCTTCGAGCGTGATCAGAGCGTCGCCGCTTCGCACGACCTGTCCCGGCACCGCGGCCGTCTCGACGACCGTGCCCGACGACGGCGCCCGCAGTTCGAGTTGTGTCGCCGACGCCGCGGGCGCATCCGATATCGAGATTGTTGCCAGATGATCGTCGATCGTTCGTGTCGTCACCGTGCCGAACCGGAACTCGTCACTGCCCAGCAGCCACGACGACGTCGTGACGTCGGTATCCATGTCGTTCAGGGTCAGATCGGAGAGGGCGTGGTCTAGTTCTGCTGCGGCCGAATCGAAGTCGCCGTCCTCTCGGTGCACGATGACCTTTGCGAGCAGAGGGTCGTATCCGGTTCCCACTCGCATTCCTACGTGCGCGTGAGAGTCGACGCGGATCGACGGACCGGACGGAAACCGAACGTCGGTGAGTCGGTCGGAGCCATCTGGTTTCGGGCTACCGGTGACCCGCACCTCGATCGCGACACCGCTCGGTTCGCCGAGCGTTGCCGGTGAGAGTTGGACGTCCTCGAGCGTGCGTCCCTGTGCGACGTCGAGTTGCAGACCGACCAGGTCGAGACCGGTGATCGCTTCGGTAATGCCGTGCTCCACCTGGAGGCGCGGATTGGCCTCGATGAAGTACCACCGATCGAGGTGATCGGACTCCACGAGGAACTCGAATGTGGCCAGTCCTCTCAGCGCGACGGATGACGCCAACGTCAGCGCTGCGGAGTGAAGTTCCTTGCGAGTGGACTCGGGGAGGTTCTGCGCGGGCGCGATCTCCACGACTTTCTGGTGACGGCGCTGCGCCGTGCAGTCGCGGTCGAAGAGATGCATCGGTGTGATCACCCCGTCGCCGACGACCTGGACCTCGATGTGTCGGGCCCGCGGTAGGTAGGCCTCGACATAGACATCGGACAGGCCGAAACTGCGTTCCGCCTCGGAACGGCATCTGTCGATGGCACGTTCGAGTTCGGTGAGATCCTCTACGATTCGCATACCACGACCCCCACCGCCTGCCGTGGCTTTGACGATCACCGCGCCGGCAGGAAGCGACTGCGCGAACTCGCGTGCGTCGGTCTTGGATGTGGGACCCGCGGTGGCGGCGAGGACGGGTACCCCGCAGCCGGTCGCGAGTTCACGTGTGGAGGACTTGTCACCGAGAAGCCTCAACGTACGAGCATCGGGTCCGACGAATGTCAGTCCCGCCTCGGCGCAGGCCTCGGCCAACTCGGCGCTCTCGCTGAGGAATCCCCATCCAGGGTGAACCGTTGACGCCCCGGCCTCCAGGGCCGCGTCGCGAACGGCCGCCACATCCAGATATGCGCTGGGACCCGTTCCGCGCAGCGGACGGGCGTGGTCGGCAGCAGCGACGTGTGGGGCATCATGCTCGTCTTCGCTGTACACCGCGACCGTCCTGATTCCGCGGGCCGCGGCTGTCCGGATGATTCGAAGCGCTACTTCACCGCGATTGGCGATAAAAAGGGACGTCATACGGGTGGCCGGTCGGCTGCGAAGCCGCCGTAACCGCCCTGGAAGAAGATCAGCGGTGATTCGGGGGTATCGAGTTCGAGCTGCCGCACGCGGCCGACAACGATGTGATGGTCGCCGGCGTCGTGCACGGCATCGATCTCACAATCGACCCACGCCAGCGAACCCTCGATGCGCGGCATGCCGGAGGGAGTCCGGGTCCACGTGACGTCCGCGAACTTGTCGGTTCCTTTTCGAGCGAGACTGCGGCAGACCTGCTGTTGCTCGGAGCTGAGCACGTTGGCGCAGAAGCGTCCGGCCGAGCGGATCTTGGGGAACGTGGACGAGGACTTGTCCGGCAGGAACGCGACCAGTGGCGGATCGAGTGACACAGAGGTGAAGGACCCGACCGCCATGCCGGTCGGGTTGTTCTCGGCGTCCATGGTGGTCACAGCTACGACGCCGGTGGGGAAGTGGCCGAGAACGTTTCGGAAGCGCAAGGGGTCTATCGCGTGAAATTTGTCGACGATCACGCCGTCGGGGACAGCGGTGCGCGAGTCGGATTCGTGTGTCTCGACCTTGCCCTCCATCGTGGAGCCCATGGTGATTCCTTTCGTCCGTGAAGCCGAGCCGGGTATCGAGGACATATGACTCCCGACGCGGAGACTGATTGCAGCCTCCTCCGGAGCCGGAATTCTGTCAACTATGCCGTTGATACAATCTACGATCGCGTAGATTCGGTAGTTGTGGCCGCGGGGTCGAAGGTTGACATCTGTGGCGCAGGGCACAATGATCGTGACAGCGATCTACGCTGACGTTGATCGCGAGATGCGGGGTTCGACCCTTCGGTCGAGTCGCTGGATTTCCTTCACCGCGCAAAGGAGTGCACATGTCCGACATCGAGAGCAGGGTGCGTCGGCTGGAGGACAGGGCGGCGTTGAGCGACCTCGCGGTCCGCTACTTCCTCGCTTCGGATTTCGACGATTTCGACGCCATTGCCGATGCCTTCGCAGAGAACGGGACGTTCTCGGCTGGAGGATTCCCCGGCGCCACCACCGGCAGTGGGATCGCGAACATGATTCGGCAAGCTCGTACCGCGTTCGGAACCACCATTCACACGCCGCACTACGTCCTGATCGAGTTCGTCGACGACGATCATGCGACAGGGCTGGTAGGCGCGCACCTCGAGATCGCAACGGGTGGAACGACGGTGTTCGGCGCTGTGCGTTACGAAGACGAGTACGTCCGCGAAGGTGGGCGCTGGAAGTTCGCGTCTCGCAACATGCGCACCGTGCATCTAGGCCCCTGGGACGAAGTGGCCACGTCGCTCACTTCTGACTTACCTGTTCGGTGGCCCGGGGCCGAACCTGCGCCCTCCGACTACGCGGTTCGCGTCTGACCGTTTCGCACCCGTTGCCTGCGGGTGCGAACGGTCGTCATAATCTACATCAATGTTGATTTTCCGTCGCGTATTCGAGGCGGGCAAATCGAACGTACGTCAACAATTCACGCCCCAAGGAGATCGATATGACTGCAACCCATGAGGTGTCCACCAGGGAGCTCGCCGAGCTCGTGGAGACCGGCAAGATCGAGCGCGTCCTGTTCGAGTACGCCTACAACCTCGACATGAACCGTCCCGACGATCTCGTCGCGTTGTTCACCGAGGACTGCTACGTCGCCTACGGGCCTGATTTCGGCGCCGAAGGCCGCGCCGCCTATCGCGAGACACTCGACGGCATCGGTACGTTCTTCACGGCAACCAGTCACCATGTGTCCAACATCGTCGTCGACTTCTCCGACGATCTGACGTCGGCCAAGGTTCGCTCCGTCCTGTATGCATGGCATCGCTACACCAAGGAAGGCAAGGCCGACGGCTATTTCTTCGGCCAGTACCACGACGACTTCGTGCGGGACGATGAGCACGGCTGGCTCTTCTCTCGACGCGAACTGCGTGCGTCCGGTGTCGTGGACTTCCACGTGAAGAAGCAGATCCCGATCGGGCGGTCATGACGGCGATCGCGGACACGGCTGCAGGAACCCGCTACGAGAACCTGCGCATCGAGCACCGGGGACCGATCAGCTGGATCGTGCTGGACCGGCCGGACAAGGCCAATTCGCTCTCGACGGAGATGCTCGACGAGTTCAGTGCGGCTTTGGCCGCTCTGGCGACGGCCGGCGGGCCGATCATCGGAATTCGTGGAGCAGGCAAAGGCTTCTCGGCAGGCTACGACCTCGGCCAGGTCGGAAAGGTCGTCGCCGAGCCGGACCCGGTGGCGGACCGAGAGCGGCTTGCTCGCAACGTCAATCGCTTTCTCGCGATCTGGGATCACCCGAAACCGGTGATTGCTGCAGTGCACGGATATTGCATCGCGGGAGCCACGCAGATGTGTGTGTTCACCGACGTGACCCTGGTGGCGCGCAACGCGAAGATCGGTGAGCCGGCGATCCCACTCGGTGGTGGGTACATCGCGCCGTTGTGGGCGCCCCTGGTCGGCCCGAAACGTGCCAAGGAACTGGCGTTCGTTCCTGGCAACTCGATCGACGGCACGACCGCGGTCGAGTGGGGCTGGGCCAATCACGCGGTGGCCGCGGAAGATCTGATCGCCGAGACCGAGGCGCTTGCCGCTCGTATGGCACGCACGCCGTCCGACATCCTGCGGATCAAGAAGTTGTCCATCAACAAGACGATGGAAGCAATGGGCGTGCGTACCGCAGCCCAAGGTGGTGCAGAAATGGATGCCCTGCTCCATCTGTCGCCGTCGGTGGCCGAGGTGCGCAAGTTCGTTGCCGAGGTGGGACTGAAGGCGGCGATCGCTGCCTACCGCGAACCCGTGGCGTTACCCGATCATGCGGTCGCAGAACAACTATGAGAAAGGATCTACCGTGAGCAGCGGAGTTTTGTTCGAGTTCGACAACCACATCGCACGGGTGACGCTCGACCGCCCCAAGGCGTTGAATTCCATCGATCCCGAGATGGACGCGGCGCTGTTCGAGGCATGGACCGAGATCAACTCGAATCCGGACATCTGGGTCGCAGTGCTCGGTGCTACGGGGGACAAGGCGTTCTGCGCCGGCGCCAACGTGAGCGGTGGGACCGAAAGCGACGGCCGCAGGATGGCGCTCGGCGGCGGTCTCACCGGTGTCGGCGGGCCCATGCTGACACTTCGTAAACCATTGATCGCGGCAGTGCAGGGATACGCGATCGGCGGTGGATTCGAACTGGCGATGTGCGCCGACATCATCGTCGCAGCCGACAACGCTCAGTTCGGCATTCCGGAGACGAAGGTCGGCATCATCGGCGAGGCCGGCATCATGCATCGCGCGATACGGCAGCTGCCTCATCACATCGCGATGGCCTTGATTCTCACCGGTGATCGCATCGACGCACAGCAGGCGGAGCGATACGGGCTGGTCAACGAGGTCGTGCCGTTCGAGAAGCTGCTCGAGACCGCCTCGTTGTGGGCGGAGCGAATCGCGTCGGCGTCACCGCTTGCGGTCCAAGCCGCGAAGGATGCGGTGCTGTCGCGGGCAGGATGGCCGCTGGACGTCGCGTTGGCAACTCGCTATGAGCCCATCGAGGCGTACGCGAACAGCGCGGACCGCATCGAGGGACGTGCAGCGTTCGCAGACAAGCGTGCTGCGCAATGGAGCGGTCGCTGACACTGCTTTTTGTCTGGGCGCTGGGCCCGGCGTCCGCGTCGCGGTTCCAGCGCGCAGCACTTGCACCCGGCGCCGTGAACGGATGGCCGCGTGATGCCGGGGCGAGCACCGAGAGCGGCATCCGACCTGGTCGCCGACAACCTGAGATTGTAAGGAGCACTTGGCTATGCAGCTGGACGGAAAGAAGATCATTGTCACGGGCGGTTCCATGGGCATCGGTGAGTCGGTCGTCCGGGCCTACACATCGGAGGGTGCTGACGTCGCCTCTCTGGATCTCGCTGACGAGCTGGGTGCGGCCGTAGCACAAGAAGCGAGCCGATGCGGACCTGGCAAAGCAACCTTTCACTCGTGCGACGTGCGTGACCGCGACCAGGTGGAGAAAGTCTTCGAGACCGCTGCTGACCAACTGGGAGGCCTCGACGTAGTCGTGAACGTGGCTGGTGTACACAAGCACTGCGATCCCGCCGGAATCTCCACTGAACTCTACAGATTCATTTTCGATGTCAATGTGTTAGGGACAATCAACACCAACGGTGCCGCACATCGCCTGATGAAATCGAATCGTGTTGGGAACATCATCAACTTCGGTTCCGAGTCGGGACTGACGGGTGAGATCAACAATGCTCTGTACGCTGCGTCGAAGGGTGCGGTACATACATGGAGCCGGAACGTCGCTCGTCAATGGGGGCCAGACGGGATTCGAGTAAATTACGTACTTCCGTACATGTGGACAAAGATGTACGACGAGTTTCGCGCTGCCTTGTCTCCCGACGAGCTGAAATCGCACGACGACCAAACCGCTGCAGACATACCTCTCGGTGGGGCTTTCGGTCTCGCCGACCGGGACTTGGCTCCGGTCATGGTTTTCCTCGCCAGCGATGCGTCACACTTCATCACTGGACAAATGTTCCCTGTCGACGGAGGGCTGATTTCCGGACGGTAAGCGTGTGGTGACAGCCGTACTCAGGACTGGTCGGCGAAATCGTGCCATACGAGAAGCGCGCTGCTCGTAAGGAGCGGCCGCCCACAACCGTGTCCTACGCGGTGCGCTGGGTCCGACGTACGCGTCGCGGCCCAGCGCACAGTCAGTTCTTCGTCCTCGCGCCCTCGAAGAACAGAGTGCAGAACGCTTCGGTGGTCTGCTTGGCGTCCACGTTGCGCATTCCTGGCTTGAGCCACCGATGCGTCCAGTTGACCATGCCGAACAGTGCTTTCGACATCAGCTGCACCGACACGTCACTGCGTAGGGTGCCGTCGTCGACTCCCTGCTGCAGCACCTCGAGAACAATGGTTTCGAAGCGTTTCGTCTTACGGGCCATGTCCTTGCCCCACGACGTGGTGTCGAGCTGTAGCTGCGCCATGTCTTCCTGGATGTACAGGTAAACGAAGGGGTAGTTCTTCTCGTACGAGTTCATCTGTTGCTCGACGAGGCGGCGAAGTTTCTCGGGCGCGTCGTCGTCGCCGGCGAGGATCTCCTCTGCGACGGCGATGTTCTGATCCAGGACGTCGACGAGAATGTCATGGAAAAGCGCCTGAAACAGCTCCTTCTTGCTCGCGAAGTAGTAATAGATCGACGCTCTGTCGGTCCCGAACCGCTCGGCAATGTCGTTGAGCGTCGCTCCTTCGAAGCCCTTCTCCTTGAAGACATCGGCTGCGGTCCGCAACAGTTCCTGGCGCTTGGCCTGATAGTTGGGGCTGCTGTCGTTCTGAGCGCTGCGTCGGCGTCGGCTCATGCCGCTGTTGGCTGCGGTCGAAGTTGGCATTGTCGGATGATACCTCCGGATCGAGGACATTGATCAACGTTGACGTCGATCGACCTCGGCGTCGACCGAGGTCGCCGTGGGGGACGGGTAAGGCCCCGGGAAGTCGTTGTTTGTCGACTACTTCCCGGGGCCCTGTTATCGGTGGGTTCAGGCCACTGCGACAGTCTCGTGTGTTCCTTCGACGGAACGTTCGGTACGACCTCTGTGGCGAACAGGCGGAGGGATTCGATCCATGGCTCGGGATCGTCCATCGCGTCGTGAGTGTTGACGGCAAGCTGTCCGTACCTGAAGCCGGCCAGGTCGAAGGTCTTCTCGATCTTCTCGATGACGGTTTCCGGGCTTCCGCAGAGCCACACATTGTCGGCGAGGTAGTCGAGATCGACGTCGTCGATGTCGACCTTGTGGTCGGCATCGTCGATGAAGCCCTGAAGGATCCGGTACTTCTGGTAGACCGGCATCAAGTACTTCTGCCAGGCGAGTCCCAGTGCGCCGTTCTTTGCCTTTTCCTTGGCCTCTTCGTCCGTTTTCGCCACGAACACGTCTCGTGCGATCTTGAATCGAGATCCCTGCGGGGTTCCGCCGATGGACCTGACCGCCTCCGAGTATGTGTCCCACTGCGATCTCAGCAAGGCCGAACCGCCGTAGAACGAGATCGGGGTCCAGCCTCGTTCGCCTGCGAGGCGATGTGAGGGTGAGTTCTTGCTGAGTCCTGTGACAGCGATTTCGAGGCCGTCCGCGCCACCATGGGGAGAGTGGTCTGCGGTCAGGTGGTACTCCTCGCCTTCCTTGACCTTGAACTCACCGTGGGAGGCGACGCTACCGGGATCGATCTGCCCGTCGAGGCGGGCGGCCTTGTAGTACTTGCCTTCGAAGTCGAAGGGCTCCTGGCGCCACACCTTGTCCATCACCTCCAGTCCCTCCATCAGCCGGGGGTGGGCTTCGGACAGGTCGCCGGGCTGGCCACGAAGCACTGCTTCGTTCTCCCACGAACCGGCTCCGACGCCGAGGAAGTATCTGTCCTCGAGCAGCTGCGAGGTGTAGCCGATCTGAATCGCGAGTGTCGACGGATTGTGCAGGGGCACGATGTGCGCCATGGGCGCGAAACGCATGCGCTCGGTGATCTGCGCTGCCGCGACGATCAGCAACTCGGGGTTAGGAATGTTCTCCCATGCCTGCATGCCGTGCTCGCCGACCATGAAGTCGCGGTAGCCGAACTTGTCGCATGCGGCTGCCAGCATCAGCGAGTACTCGAAGGTGTCCTTGTCCCTGCGCCCGGGGCGCATGTACGGGGTGTGGAAAACGCCGCATTCCATTGGTGAGTCTCCAGCTTCTGGTCGTCGTGAATGCAGTCTGCTGCTGTGTCCGGCACGAGGCTGACAGTGGTTGTGGATGGGCCCTGAGAACCGAGAGCGGCTTCGCGGAACTTGCATGCAGAACGCTGTTTCTGTCCGATCGATCCGACACGTGTTGTGGCGGTCCGCCAGGCGAAATGCTCGCATCGGCGTATCCCCAACATAGGGTGACGCCGATCACGTGTCAACTACAACGTTGACGTTGAAAGTGTAGATTATCAACGCTGATATTAATCAACTTCAACGTTGACAGTGTGACATGAGTCGCTTAGCGTCTACGTGACACGATCCCTTGGTGCGCGAGGCTTCTGCGCCGCTGATCAAGACAATTCCGGTAGCGCAACCGCTCCCGACGATCGATGATTGAGGACGACATGACTGACATCGACGACTGGTGCAACGTAACCCCGCTCGGCGACCTGCTGGTGCGAGGTGCGCACCTGCACCCAGACCGCGATCTGATCGTGTTTCCCGACGCGCGGTTCACGTATGCCCAGGTGCTCGACGGTGCGATCGCGGTCGCGCGAGGCCTACTCGCCCTGGGTGTCGGGTCCGGCGATCACGTCGCGCTCCTCGCGCCGAACGGTATCGAGTTCGTCGAGGGGCTCTTCGGTTCGACGTTGATCGGCGCCGTCGTCGTACCACTCAATGCGCGGCACAAAGCGAAGGAGCTCGGCTACATCATCGAGAACGCCGACATCACCGCGCTGCTGACGGTCTCCGGCCCCGACGACTACGTGGACTTCGTACAGGTCCTGCACGAAGCGCTGCCCTCCTTGGCTACGGCAGGTTCAGGTGAGCTCGACATTCCCGAAGCGCCGCGGCTACGTCGAGCCGTACTGGTGAAAGGAACCGACAGGCCCGGTTTCACGTCCAGGACGGCCTTGGATGCTGCCGCGGAGACCGTCGACGCGACACTCGTGCATCGTCATCGCCGCCGGGTGCGGACGCGAGACATCGCCGCCATCCTGTACACATCGGGGACGACGGCCAACCCGCGTGGCTGCTTGCTCACCCACGAATCGATGACGCGTGGCCCGGTGGAGCGGGCGACCGGGCGCCTGTCCGCAGGTGAGCGTCACATCAGCTGGGCCGGCGGGCCGCTGTTCCACATCGCTGCGCTGGCCCCGCTGATCGGGGCGATCGGTGCCGGGGGAACGTTCCTGACCGACACGTTCTTCGAACCCGGCCGCGCCATCGAGCTGATCAGGGCCGAGCGGCCGACCTGCATCTGGCCCTGGTTTCCCGCACCGATGCAGATGATGATGTCGCACCCCAGCTTCGACGCCGGCGAGTTCGACTCGATCCGGTACGTGTTCCTGATCGGTCCCCGGGTCCTCATCGAAGAGGTTCAGAATCTTTTCCCGGCGGCCGAGCTCATGGCCGCGTGCGGAATGACGGAAACGACAGGAATCTATGCTCTCAGCGAGCCGGACGAGTCGTTCGAGGAGCGAAGCGGTGCGCAAGGTAAGCCCGTGCCGGGCATTGAGATTCGTATCGTCGATCCATTCAGTTGCGCCGAGCAGCCGGTGGGAGTTCCCGGTGAGATCTTGATTCGCGGTTACTGCGTGACCGAGGGTTACTACAAGGATCCCGAGAAGACCGCCGAGGCGATCGATTCCGACGGCTGGTTGCGGACCGGTGACCTCTACAGTCGTACCGAGTCGGGGTGCCTGGAGTTCCACGGACGGCTCAAGGACATGCTCAAGGTCGGTGGCGAGAACGTCGCGGCCATCGAAGTCGAGTCGTTCCTCTGCGAGCATCCTGCTGTGTTGACTGCCGCTGTCATCGGCCGCCCGGATGACCGGCTCGACGAAGTGCCGGTCGCATTCGTCGAGGTCCGAGAAGGACACCAGCTCACAGAAGCGGAGTTGATCGAATTCTGTGACGGCAGGATCGGCCGGTACAAGGTTCCGCGCGCCGTGTATTTCGTCGAGGCGGGGGCGTGGCCCATGTCGGCGACGAAGATCAACAAGCGCGGGCTCAAAGCGCAGCTGTCGACCCTTGCCACGTCGCTGAGTGTGGCGGGTTGACGTCTGTGGCAGTCGGATGCGGTACGAGCGATCTTCGTGCGCTAGCCGAACGCATGTTGGAAGACGTGGACGAGGGACCCGCCCTCGGTGAGCAGACGCGCGTGCTCACACACATCGCCGTGTGTTCGGTGGCGACGACCATGGACGTGGCAGGTACAGGCCGCTACATCGAGGAAGCGCTCGATTTGGGCCTCGACGCCGAGCAGATCCAGGAAGCGTTGACGGTGGTATCGGGACTTGGTGTGCACACGCTCTTCGAGTCGTCCAGACAGTTGTCGGATACTGTTCGCCGCAGAAGTGGCGGCAGGGTCGAACCGCTCGATGCAGATCAGCAGGATCTGTGGGACCGCTACGTCGGTACCGATCCGTACTGGCGGCGCATGGAGGACGAGCTTCCCGGCTTCTTCGACGCGCTGTTGAGGATGTCACCGGACACGTTCGTGGCGTTCTTCGACTACTGTGCGGTGCCGTGGAAGAGTCGGGCACTGCGGGCGGTGACGAAGGAATTGATCTCTCTCGCCGCCGATTCCACTCCCACTCATCGATACAAGCCTGGCTTCTTGTTACATCTGAAGAACGCGCTCGACCTCGGTGCAGGAGCTCGTAGCATCCGTGAGGTTCTCGATATCTCGGCGGCCGCTCCCGAGCATCGCGGAGTCGGCTGACAGTTCCGCCGTACGCTGATCGGCCCGGCACGAACTTCGTGCCGGGCCGATCCGCGTTCCTCAGTCTGCGATCAGCGATCGTGTCCGCACCACGTCGGCGGCGAGCGCTGCGACCAGCTCTTCCTTCGACGCGAACGTCACCTGTCCGCGCATCCAGTGGTGTAGGTGCACCTCGAGTGTTGCGCCGTACAGGTCGCCATCGAAGTCGAGTAGATGTGCCTCCAGTAGTCGAATTCCGGACCGGCCGTAGAACGTGGGGCGTCGGCCAATAGATATCGCAGCGATCGCCGTCGAGCCGTCGAAGAGTGTGCAGCAGCCGGCCCAGACGCCGTCGGCGACCGAATTCGAATCCTCCAATTCCAGATTCGCAGTTCGGAAGCCCAGCTCTCGCCCGCGTTGATCGCCGTGAACCACCGTGCCGACGATGGCAGGCTGCTCGAAGCCGAACGGCGCAGGGGCGATTCCGCGAACAAAGGACAGGGAGTCTCCGGCGCTGATGCTCAACCCGATGTGCCACATCATCGTTCGCGACTCGGGTGGAAAGTTGTGCAGCGAGGGGGAGTGGTATCCGCATTCGCGCACCACCTCGGCGAGATCGCCGTGCGTGTCGGCCGAGATCTGGCTGTTCGACTGGCGCCTCGCCACCACGACTGCTCCGTGACCGTGTTCGGCTACCTGTGCCAGCGCCATCTCGATCGCGCCTTTCTGGGACAGGTGCGGTGCCGGATCGCTCTCTTGCTCGTAGGAGACGAGAGGGGTGGTACCGGCTGTCGGCGATCCAATGGAGTAGGCGACATACTCGGCCCCCGTGACATCGCTGCGGTAGCCGACGCAACGAACCGGGCCGTGGACGGTCTCACGTTCGAAGGTGAACTGCGTGAGCATGTGCAATTCGGCCATTCGGCGATACGTCGCCACGTCATCGATGGACAAGGCTCCGAGTCCGTGTGCACGTGCGAATGTTTCGGCTTCAGCGGAGTCGGCGATCGCTGTCGGATCGAGATCGGACACGAGAGCGCTGTAGGCGCAGGTCCGGTGCGAACCTGCGATAGTCATGAGATCCACGGCAGCTTCCGCGGGCCCTCGGAACTCCAACACTCCGCCGGGTACGGATCGTGCCGGGAGTACATGCCCGGGCCGGGTGAACTCGTCGGGGGTGCTCGCCGAATCGGCGAGCAGGCGCAGCGTGCCCGCCCTGTCGAATGCCGAGATGCCGGTCCCCGGTCCTACTGCGTCGACGCTGACCGTGAACTCCGTTCCGGGATGATCTCTGTCCGCGCCGACCATGCTCGGGAGTTGTAGCCGGTCGCAGTCCGAGCCGGCCATTGCCGCGCAGACCAGCCCCGAACCGTACCGAACGAGAAATGCGATCGACTCGACCGACGCTTTCTCGGCGGAAGTCAGAATGTGAGCATCACTGGCCGCGGTATTGCCGGTCAGCACGACGGGCCGTCCGGCGCTCAGATCCGAGAGTGCTCGCTGCACCCGGGTTGTTGGACCATCCATCGTGGGACCTCGCTTCGATATGGACGACTGCCGTCTGCACTGTGACGAGCGTCGCAAATTCTTCTTGCCCTGTCAACATCAACGTAGACATTGAAACGCGTCCTCGACGCTCTACACCCGGCAGGATGGAGAAGTCGCGAGCGCGGCAGCCACCTGGTGGCGGCGCGCGACACCCAACTTTCGGAGCACATGTGCGACGTGCCCCTCGACGGTTCTGACCGACAAGACCAGCCGGTCCGCGATCTCCTTGTTGGTGAGCCCCTCCGCAACGCACTGTGCAATGTCCATCTCACGAGGGGAGAGCCCGGCAACCAGGTACGACGACGGCACGGGGCCGTCGGAGTGCTCCTCGTCCAGGGCGTAGGCGATGAGTTCGGCCATCGACAACGTAGAACCGTGACGATGGGATGCGGAGTAGACCGTGTCGCCGAGCGAAGTTCGCGCGCGCGATTCGTACACCTCTCGTCGCCGGACCCAGTGCTGGGATCCGTATAGTTGCATGCCGAACGAATCCCACATAGACGATGCTGCGCCGAGAAGTACGGCTGCCCGTTCGCCGGAACCTGCCGCTGCTTCTGCCCACGCGAGAAGGTCTGTCACCAGTGTGGCTCCGACCGTGTCGTCGAAGGCGCGTTTGAGGGCGAGGGCTTCGATGGCAAGGGTGATCGCCTCGTCGTGACGGCCGCGAACCAGCGCTACCAAGCCCAGTCCGTATACGGCGTAGGACAGCATCCATTGCTCTCCTGTGGCCGATGCCTGCGCGTGAACGAATTCGAAGTGTGCGGCAGCGCGGTCGTTCTCTCCGTTCGAACTGCACAGCATTCCCATCTCGACGTGGGCGGTCCACATGAGATCGGTGATACCGGGGAGGCGCTCGTACAGTGCCAACGCGTCCGACAGATTGCGTTCGCCGGCCTCGAAATCACCGCCGAGGTAGGTGTTGAGGCCTTGTGTCTGAAGGGCGAATGCGAGTGTCGCATCGTCACCGAGTTCGCGTGCGCGTCGCGCGGCAGTGTCGAGTGTTCGTACTGCCTCGACCCTGTCACCCTGCATCGTCTGCAGCACCCCCAGAGTGGCGTAGAGCTTGGGTACGACGTCTTCGGCAAGATCGTCGCGCGCAAGGAACTCTGTCACCCACATCCGGTGTTCTCGCACCGAAAATGCCGACGACCACAGGAACCAGGTCGCGACGAGGCTCGACGCGAGGTGCAGCGTCTCGTGATTCCGGTCGGTAAGCGCAGTCTGTAGTGCCGACCGCAAGTTGGCGCGGTTCTCCCGAAGCCGGGTGCTCGCACGCTCCTGGTCGGCCCCTGTCCATGACCGGCGGGCGGTCTGTACCAGCTCGGCGCACCAACGGAGGTGTGCCACCCGCAGCTCTACCTTCTCGTCGTCGGACAGTTTGCTCGCACCGAAGTGTCGGATCGTTTCGAGCATCTTGAACCGGACACGTCCTTCGCTGGTGGTGCGTTGCAAGACCGACTTGCCGATCAGACCGGCGAGGGTATCCAGAATGCTCGCGGCATCGACAGGCGTTCCAGCGCAGATGCTCTCGGCCATGGCGAGATCGAATCCTTCGGAGAATACGGATAATCTGGCCCAGAGCACCTGTTCCTGAGTAGTGCAGAGGTCGTAGCTCCACTCGACCGTTGCATGCAGGCTTCGATGTCTGCTCGGCCCGCCGCGGTTCCCCGTGGTCAACAACGACAGCCGGTCGTCGAGACGTTCTGCGAGGTCGTCGACGGACAACGCGGTCAAGCGCGCACAAGCCAATTCGATGGCGAGCGGCATACCGTCCAGTTGCGTGCACACTCGGCGTACAGCGTCCCGGCTCGAATCCGTAATGGCGAATCCGGACAGTGCGGCCGATGCGCGGTTCTCGAACAACTCGATGGCGGCCCCGGCCCTGCCCGGGTCGCGGTGGTCCGTCGTGGACAGCGGCTCGAGGACGTGCACGTGCTCGTCCGGAATCGACAGCACTTCACGACTCGTGACCAGGATCTTCACATGTTCGGTGTTCCGCAATATGAGCGAGATCAACTCTGCGCACGCGCTGACGAGATGCTCGCAATTGTCGAGCACCAGCAACAGGTGCTTGTTGCGGACCGATTCGAGGAGCGATTCTGTTGCACTTCGGTCCCCTGCATCTCGCTCGTCGAACCTCAGCGCGTCCAGTATCGTCTGGGGGAGCAGAGATTCGCTTCGCAAGGACGCTAGCTCCACGAAGCGGATTCCATCGGAAAATGCCCGCCGGTACGCGGTTGCGGCCTCTGCGGCGAGTCGGGTCTTTCCGATGCCACCCGGGCCGGCGACGGTGACGAGGCGACTGTCGCCGAGGAGTACCCGGATTGTGTGGAGTTCTTCGCTTCGGCCGACGAAACTCGTCGAGAAGAGCGGAATATCGGTTGCGCTGAACAAACGGGTGCTCGACGAGGTGCGCGTGCCAGACGTTCGTGGCGAACGCTCCTCCTTGATGCGGCGGACCGCGCTCGCCAGAGTATTTCGCGAGCCGCTCCATTCGAGTTCCCGATGCAGTTGTGCCACCGTGACGTCGGGGTCTGCATCGAGCGCCGCGGCGATCCGGGGTCGGAGGGCATCGGCGGACGACCCTGACCGTGGCCGGTGGTCCCGGGGTGGTGCCTCGAATTCCAGGGCTCGGCGCACCGTGTTGCGAGAGACCTTCAACCGCGTCGCGATGCCCGAGATCGATTCACCGGATTGTCGAAGCTCGACTATCTCGCGCCACTCGTCAGCGTTCACGGTGCCCTCTCTGTTGCATGCGGCCCTCTGTGATGGGTGTCACTGGTTGATCATGTCGTCAAACAACCGCGTGGTCAAGATCTGACAACACGCATATTGACACAGCGGCTCTGGGGATTTCCGCACGCATATCTGCTCTGAACTGGCCGGATGCCGTCAGATTCGGGAGCGGTAGGGAACCGAGTATTACTACGGTTTCGCCCCGAGCGCCGTCGGTGGACAGTGATCCAGGTCATAGCGGAACGAAACGGAGCATCCATGACTACGCCGGAACAGAACATCGACTTGGCCAACAACTTCGCAAAGGTCTTCTCCACAGGCGACGTGGAGCAGATTCTCAACACTCTCCATCCCGAGGCGACCTACTGGGTCTCGGGAGGGATCGACGGGATGTCGGGGAGCTATGACAAGGAAGGCCTCGGCACGCTGCTCAGCGGGGTCACTTCTGTGTACGAGAACGGCGCTCTCGAGGTCACCCCCAGTTCGGCGATCGCGCAAGGCAACAAGGTCGCCGCGGAGGCCACCTCGTATGCGAAGTTGAAGAACGGCAAGGTCTATCAGAACCAGTACCACTTCCTGTTCGAGTTTCGCGACGGAAAGATCCTGTCCATCAAGGAGTACATGGATACCAAGCACGCATACGACACCTTCTATGCCTGACAAAAGGTTTCGTACCAGCACTAGGTAATCGACCGCAAGTTCGTAGAAAGGCAGTTCACGATGGCAATGGAAACCGGACTCATCGTCCACCCGTACATGCGCCCCGAGCGGACCGCGCGCCAGACGTTCGATTGGTGCGTACAGCAGGCCATCGAGGCCGACAAGATCGGATTCGACTCGATCATGCTGTCCGAACACGCTTCGCAGCGTTGGGAGAATATCCCCAACCCGGAGCTGATTATCGCAGCAGCCGCACGCCAAACCGAGCGGATCAAGTTCGCGCCGATGGCTCACATCCTTCCCCATCACAATCCGGCGAAGCTCGCGATCATGGTCGGCTGGCTCTCGCAAATCCTCGAGGGTCGGTATTTCCTCGGCATCGGCGCGGGTGCGTACCCGCAGTCCACGTACATCCATGGCATCAAGAACGGTGAAGACACGCAGTTCACCAACGAGATGGTCCGCGAATCCCTCGAGATCATGGAGAAGATCTGGAAGCGTGAACCGTTCTTCTTCGAGGGACGTTTTTGGAATGCAGGCTACCCCGAAGAATTACACGGCGACGAGGGCGACGACCAGCACATGCTCGCGGACTTCAGCCCGTGGGGTGGTGCACCGGAGATCGCCGTGACCGGATTCAGTGCCAAGTCGCCGTCGATGAAGTTTGCGGGCGAACGCGGATTCCGACCGATGTCGATCTTCTCCGGTCTGGACGCTCTGAAGACGCACTGGGAGACCTACTCCACGGCTGCAGAGGCCAACGGGCACATCGCTGATCGCGCGCGCTATCACGTGTCCCAGACGGTGTTCGTCGCCGACACGGACAAAGAGGCGAAGCGGCTGGTGATGGAGGGCCCTATCGGACACTGCTTCGAGCGCTACCTCATTCCCATCTGGTGGCGGTTCGGCATGATGGACGGCTTCATCAAGGATGCTGGAGCAGACAAGGCCGACGTCGATCTCGAGTGGGTTGTCGACAACGTGTTCTGTGTGGGCTCACCGGACACCGTGGTGGAGAAGATCAATACTTTGTTCGAGGCCAGCGGAGGTTGGGGCACGCTCCAGGTCGAGTCGCACGACTACTACGACGATCCCGCGCCCTGGTTCAATTCGTTGGCAATGATCCAGAAGGAAGTGGCTCCCAGGATCTCACTTCCTGTATCGGTGACAACGTAGTGCTCAAATCGAACGAAGGACAGAAATGACAAAGCGGTTGGAGGGCAAAGTGGCCCTCATCACTGGCGCGTCCCGCGGCATGGGTGAGTCGCACGCGAAGACATTCGTCCAGCACGGGGCGAAGGTCGTACTGGCGGACATCACGGACGACGCAGGGGAGCTACTCGCCAAGGAGCTGGGCGAGAATGCAGTCTTCGTGCATCACGATGTCACGCAGCTCGATTCGTGGACGAATGTCGTCGAACAGAGTGTGAAGGCGTTCGGTGAGATCAACGTCCTGGTGAACAATGCAGGTGTTCTCGGCCCGCTGGCCACAACGGCAGAGCTTACCGAGGACGACTACCGGAAGGTCTGCAGTATCAACCAGGACGGTGTGTTCTTCGGGATGAAAGCTGTTCTGCCCTCGATGGAGCGAGCGGGCATCGGCTCCATCGTCAACATCTCGTCAATCGCCGGCATGGCGGCGAACTACGGTTTCCCGAGCTTGGCGTACGTCGCCAGCAAGTTCGCTGTCCGGGGCATGACGAAAGCGACAGCAATCGAGTACGGACCCAGGAACATTCGCGTCAATTCCGTGCACCCTGGGTTCATCCAGACTCCGATGATGGTGGAGGCGACCAACGAAGAGGGTGGTGACGCCCTGGCTCAGATTCCTCTCGGCCGCATCGCAGATCCGCAGGAGGTGTCCAACCTCGTGCTGTTCCTCGCGTCGGACGAATCCTCCTACATCACCGGATCGGAGCATCTGGTCGACGCAGGCATGCTCGCTCAGTAGGCAACGACCGCCAGGTTGTGGGTGGGTCTCACGAGATCCTTCCACAACCTGGCGGTTGTCGGTTCGGCGCCTGATTCGGTGCTGCAGGCTGGTTCCAGCAGTGATCTGCTCCAGTGCCCGGAAGTGGCAACGATTGCGCAGGGCCGTGGCCCGGCGTCGCGCTACATTTCGGCGAGAGAGTGTGCCTCGAGGGTTTCGTCTGTCGACATCACCACCAGGGCAACGTGCCATGGTGCTGTGGCCAGACTGCCCCATCGACCAGGCCGCACTCAGGTGCCTGTGTAGCTTGTCGACCGCGGATGCTCCATCGAACACGTCTGGCTCCGCGCAGATACAGTGCGCATCCCGGCCTCAGCTTTGTATGTGTTCAGTTATCTACGTTCGTTCCGTCAGAGGGTTTCAATCGGCGGATGGATGTCCGTGTGCCATCCATGCGTCGAGGTGAGTTTGACGAGTAAGGACTCGGCTTTCGATACACTGCTGTCATGTCGGCAAAACTGCGCCATGCGCGGGTCGAAGATGTCCATGAACTGGCCCTGGGTATGCCCTACGTCAAGGTCGAATACGGGCCGCGGGGGTAACCCCATCTACCAGATCGGCGGTAAGTCGTTTGTATTCTTCCGAACGCCTCGACCAGATGCCGTTGACCCTCATACCGGTGAGCGATACACGGACGTGATCGTCTTCTGGGTGCCCTCCGAGTCGGACAAGCGAGCAATGGTGCAACACTCCGCCTCGCCGTTCTTCACGACCCCACATTTCGATGGCCACCCTTCGGTACTGCTGCGGGCGAGCATGATTGGTGATCTCACGCTGGAGGAACTGACCGAGGTAGTCCAGGACGGGTGGCTCTCTCGCGCCTCGCGCACCCGGGCCGCCGCTTGGCTCGATGGACAGAGCCGCACGTAGCGCGTGCTCGGTCGGTTCGATCGCCGAGACCGGTGAGCCGTCGCAACGCGTGGCAGTCTGCGGACCTGCCTCTATCGCCTCGGTCAAAGCTGCTGTATCGCAAACTATACGAACCAGCTCGGTGGACACCGCCGGCAGGCGCAGGATCTCCTCGGGACGGTCCTGCGGTTCCGATACGCCGTGGTCGAGGACCAGCGTGTCGAGGGGGCCGAGCCCCTCCGGGGCGTTCGCCGATACGGGTTTCCTCCTGGCTCCGGCACGGCCGGAGCGCGCGCCGGTCCGGCGGCTTCGGCTTCGACTTCGGGGACCTGTTCGGGAGTGATTTACCCTTCACCATGGGCGATCCACTGAGCGAGGTTGGTCTCGGCGGGGCACCATCGGGGAACCTGTATGTCTCCGTGCGCGTGGAACCGGACCCGGTGTTCACCCGAAGCGCCGATGATCGCACCGTCACCGTTCCCGTGTCCTTTGCCGAACTGGCCTTGGGGACAGTGCTGTCCGCGCCCATCCGGTGATGGCAGGGTCAGTGTGAAGATCCCGCCGGGCGCGTGGTCGCTGACAGCGCTTCGAGAAAGGCGCTCGGGACCGGCGTCCACTCCGGTCGCCACAGCGCGTGCAGTTGGTCGTCGCGGAGGCCGCGCACGGTCGTCATGACATGCGGTCCTCCGTCGACGAGGTACCGGATCATGTCGCGATCCGCGCACTGCGCCGCGATCGACGCCAGCACCTGTTTCGCTTCGTCCTTTCGGCCTGCAGCCGCGAGGCAGCTGACGAGCAGTCGATTGGCATTCAGTAGCGCTCGGTGCCGTCCTCGACCTTCAATCCTGTGTACCCATTCCCCGCCCCAGGTGCAGGCGGTCGCTGTCGTCTCCGCCGATCGTTGACCGAGGAGAAGGGTGATGGCGGTGGCGTCCTCGAGTTGCGCGGTGATCTCGTCCAATCCGTCGACCGGGTGACGTCGCCGGGAGAACTCGACGGCGCGACCCGGTTCGAGAGGGAGGCCCAGCATTACCCGTTCATTGTCGATCCTGGCCCGAAATCGTGGCAGCGACCGTGATTCGGCGGCCTCGGCGCCTTCGTTCAGCCGCTTTTCCGCGCCGGCGCGGTCTCCTCGCAGCGCCATGATGTGGGCTCCGACGACGCATGGGGCGAGCATGAAATCCACGCAGACGTCGAATCCGAGTTCGCGGCTCTCGGTCAACAGCCGTTCGGCCGTGCTGATGTCACCGCGTTCGTAGAGAAGTTCGCCGAGCAGCGCGCTGGCGAGACGTGCAGCGTGTGAGTGCCGTCCGCCGGACTTCACCGCGAGCCGAATCGCCTTCCGGTAGTGGTATTCGGCCGCAACGACATCGAGCTGTTCATTGGCGGCGATGCCGTAGTAGCAGTATCCCCACGCCCCGCTGTACGGGCCGCTCGTTCGCTCGTGGTACATCGATGCCCAGTCCTGCATGCGGCGTGCCGCGTCGAAGTCGAACCGGTAGACCTCGGCGAAGGTTGCGATGTCGGCCGCGGCGGAGACGACCCACGGGGGCAGGGTCTCCGGTCGCGACAGGCATTCCGCCATCAGCTCGGCGACGCCGTTGACCCGGTCCGAGAATATTGTGATGTCACCCTGAACGACGTCGGCCTCGACCCGCAGATCGGCAATCTCCGCCCCGTTCGTCGCGTCACGTTCGAGGAGGGAATAGGCGCGGTCCAGTGCCGCCTGTGCGGGCCTGACACGTTGGAGTTCACAGTGCGCCCACGCCAGCGTGAGCTGGAGACGGGCGCTCGAGGCGACGAGCCTCGGCGGAAGTTTCGCCACCAGACCGAGCAGAGTTGACATTTTCGCGTGTTCGAGCAGAACCGTTCCGTCATGCTCGACCATGTCGACTGCCCGCTTCTCGTCTCCCGCAGCCAGAGCATGATTGACGGCCTCGCTGAGCAATTGGCGATCGGCGAACCATCGCGATGCCGCGGCGTGGAGCTCGCCGACCCGCTCGGGATGATCACGCGCGAGTCTTCTGCGCAGGTATTCGGCGAAGAGGTGGTGGTACCGGAACCAGTCGCCGTCGTCGTCGATGCGGCGCAGGAACAGATCTCGGCTCTCGACGTCTTCGAGCATCGCCTGCCCACGCTCGACGCGTGCGAGTGCCGACGCGAGGCTGCCGCAGATTCGTCCGGTAATCGAGGTGGCCATGAGGAATTCGAGCAGCCTCGGTTCGAGGGTCCCGAGCACGTTTTCGGCCAGGAATTCACCGATGGCGTGATGGCGCCCCGACAGATGACTGATCAGCTGCGTTGGGTCATCGCTTCCGCGCAGCGACAAGGAAGCGAGTTGCAGGGCGGCAACCCATCCGTCTGTCGACTGCGTCAATGCGTCGACATCGACTCGGTTGAGCGGGAGTCCTCCGAGATCGACGAGAAATGACTTCGACTCCGCGACATCGAAACGCAACGCAGCCGAATCGATTTCGACGAGCTCGTCACACACTCTCATCCGGCTCAGGGGCAGGCCGGTACGGGTGCGGCTGGTGACGATGATCGGCAGGTGGTGGCAGCCGTGGTCGAGAAGGAACTCCATCGCTGCGATCGTCTCGGCACTTGTGACCCGGTGCCAGTCATCGATGACCACGGCCACACGCTGCCCGCCGTCGTGGACCTCGTTGATCATGCTGATCATGACGTATTGTGCGGCCGCATCGCCGCGTTGTTCGAGTGCTTCACCGAGACCATCCCCCAAGGCCGGACTGATCTTCCGGATCGCCTCGACCAGGTGAGTGAGAAACCACACGACGTTGTCGTCATCATGATCGACACCGAGCCATGCCACCGCCACACCTTCCTCGGTGAGGACGTCTCGCCACTGGGCGGCGAGCGTGCTCTTCCCGAATCCCGCCGGCGCATGAATCACGGTCAGTCGTCGCGACCGGCCCGCGCGTAGGACGGCGATGAGCCGAGCCCGGGCAACCAGCTGACGGGTGGGAGTCGGTGGACGGAACTTGGTTGCGGGAGTGGGCGGCGGGATCGTCGTCGGTGTGCGCCGACGGGCGGGACTGCTCAGCGGGCGGGAGCTCCCCGACACGACGCCGAGCGTCCCGCCGAGTGGATTCTGTCCGTCCTCGCGCAGTTCGACCGGAAGCGCCATGTGATCGACGGACAGGCCAATTCGACGCTGGCACTCCCGCAGCTCGTACCCGAACTCGGCGGCGGTCGTCGGGCGCATCCGCGGGTCTCCCGACATGGCGCGTTCGACGATGTCGCACACGTACTGCGGAATACCTTCCGCACCGAAATCAGGGATGGGTTCGGTGGTGATCCGCAGGAATTGGGCGACAACCCTCTCATCGCTGCGCCGCTCGAACGCGGCGTGGCCGGTGATCGCGCAGAACAGAGTCGCGGCGAGACCGTAGACGTCCGAGCTCGGAGTTGGCGGCCCACCCGAGAGGACCTCGGGTGCGGTGAAGGCCGGCGACCCGAGGACGGACCTGGTGGCGGTCTCGAAGCCGCCAGCGATGCGGGCAATGCCGAAGTCGGTGAGCTGGGGTTCCCCGTACTCGGTGAGCAGGATGTTCGCGGGCTTGACGTCGCGATGGACGATGCCGAGACGGTGTGCGGTTTCGAGGGCGCCTGCCAGTTTGATCCCGAGTCGAAACGCCTCGGGCCACCCGATCGGTCCCATTCTGCGAATGCGGGCGTCGAGCGAATCGCACGCGTGATACTGCATCACGATGTAGGGGCGACCCGACGAAGTGGCGCCGACCTGGTGGATGTTGACGATGTGCGGGTGCCCGGACAGCTGACCCATCGCGCGTTGCTCACGCAGAAACCGTTCGAGGTTATCGGTGTCGAGGTCCTCGGTGAGGAGTTTCACCGCGACTGTGCGGTCCAGGGATGGTTGACGGCAGCGGTAGACGACGCCGAATCCGCCGCGCCCGATTTCCCGGGCGTCGTCAAATCCGGCCGCGGCCAGCTCCGTGCTGATCGCGGAACGGGGGGCACGCTGAGTGGTCAGTGGATCGAACTCGGCCATCGGCGGCCGCCTCACTCCCGGACATCGGCATCACCAGACGTCGGTTCCTCGCAGGTACTGCTCGACGTGGGTGCTTCTCAAGGATAGCCCCCGAGTTCGCGGGTGACCCGTACCTGACCGGGCTGCGTTCCACCGTCCGCTGCGTCTGCTCGACGTGTCCAGGCGGCGGCGGCACCTGGGCCGGGAATCCCCACCGAGGGGTGGGCCGGGACCTCAATCGGGTGGCGCGTCCGGGAAGACCGGCGTCTCGGCGTCGACGAGTGCGTGGAGCCGGACCAACGCCTCGACCAGCGTGGTGGCACGCACCGCACGGGTCCGGCTCGCGTTCGACGGCCGCGAGTTGTGCCTGGGCGATGTCCCGCTCGCCGGCGAGCAGCGGCAGCACCGATCGCCCCACTCGGCCTTGCTGCGGTGGCAGCTCACCGGCACCGACGGTGCGGCCGGCGGTGGTGAACCTCGAGCACGAACGCCTCACCGTCCTCCGCGGGACCGAGGCGGGCGATGACCACGTCCGCGAGCGCGGTGACTAACCAGGTCATCCCTGAAAGTGCGGGGTTTGTCAATCCTGCAGCTTTACCGACGCCAGGCTCTGGTCCGGCAGCCAGAGCAGCGTTGGGCGTGCATTCGGTTGTGGCTCGGTGGGGCCGTCTCCAATGTGATGCGAATGGTTTGGGACAGGCCGGGGTTCCTCGGCTGTCGGTCATCCCTTCACCAGGGGGTTACGGGCATGGAGTGGTGCGCTGGCAATACGCGGGGTCGAATCAGAACGACGACCATGCCGTTGGCACGGGGGTCGGATCTGATAGCGGTCGCGCGCGTGTTGCGTCCGGGGTGCTTACGCCGTCGCCCGCTGCCGAGCCAACCCGCGCGCGACGGGGACGGCGCAGATACGCGCCACCACCGTTGTTCTCTCGCACGCCTGTTCGTAGGCGGTCGGGTGGGCGAGTTTGTCGGCGGCGCTGAAGGCGCGTCGGCGCTGCGGGCGGTCGGCGCGTGGATGCGAGGGGTCCATCAAGACAGCTGATGAACGTCGCTGTGTGGCGAGCCGCCCGCGCTCTCGCTGAAACCATCACAAGATTCTCTTCAGAATCCGATAAGCGGCGTCCCAGATCCTTTTCTTACCTGTCACGCACTCACAAGAAGGACCCGCCATGTTCACCAAGTTCGTCAAGACCATCGCTCGCGTCGCTGCCGCCACACCGGCGCCCCGAATCAAAGGTTCGAACATCACACGCGGTCGCCTCCGTGCCGCGGTGTGTGTCGGAGCCACGGTATTTCCTGTGGTGCTTGTCGGCCACGGAATCGCCGCCGCTGCAGCAACAGTAGAATTCTACGACAGTGGCGGAGCGGTAGATGTTTTCATCACCGACGCTGTGCCGGGAGAGAACTGCATGGTCATCGACAACGGGTACTCCTTCGGGGGTGTTGTGGATGATGCGGGGTTTCTCGATTTCTCCATTCCAGCTGAACCGGGCGAGCACCAGGTGACTGTGGCGTGCGATATCAGCGGAGGGTACGGCCAAGGGCTCACAGTCGGATCTGCCGGGCCTGGGCCGGGCCCAGGCCCGGCACCAGGACCCGCCCAGGGCTACACGGTCAACATATGGGGCAACACGGGCGGGGTCGACATCAACATCACCGGCGCCGTGCCAGGGGAGTGGTGTCGAGCGGAGGCAGATAACGGACCGTTCTACGAGGAGGACGAAGTCGATGACTTCGGCACCCTTGTGACGTTTCTCCACACTCCTCCCGGTCAGCAAACAGTGACGGTGGTGTGCGAGACCAGCGGCGCCGTCGCCCAAGCGGTCACGGTCACCTGACGAGGGTCGTCACCTCCCTCTGGGTGGGCAGTCGGTCATCAATACATTGCTGCGACGCCGTCTTCGCCACACGCGATGTCCATAGTTGACCGACTGTCGGCCGGTCGGAACTGCCACCGGCAATGCGCACGGTCCGAGCTCCAGACCCGTCTGAGGGCGCGCCCCGCCGCGGCTCTACAAGATTGCGGTGTCGGGATCGACCTCGTGGTGATTCGGTGCCGCCGGGGGGTTATTCTGCTCGGCGCATCGAAGCGCCGCCGCCCAGAACGCGTCGAGGAGCACTCGACACCTCCGAGGTCCGTGAGATGAACCCTTCAAGACCGCATCCGGCAGACCGCGATCGGCGACGACGAGTCGCATTCCACAGAATGGAGATGAAGAGCGCCGCACTGCAAACCAGTTTGCCGGATCTTCAGCAGCAGAATCAGAGCTATTCGAGTTGGTTGCTCGCTACCTGTCGGCGGGGTGCGCAGTGTGGAGGAGGAGAGGAGGGTTGTCAGTTTCGCCTCGATGCCGCCGAGCGACTGGCTTCTCGTTGGCAACCTCGGTGGTACCCCCAGGTTCTGTGACCGATGATGCCTGTGCACCAGACACCGATTGTCGCGCGAGCGTCCGCGTTGAGGGCTGAGACGCTCGTGTCATCGGCGCAAATGTCTCGCCGGGTTCTCGGCGAATGGACGGCGTCGGTGGAGGTCACAGGTGTAATGTCACCGGTCTAGTGGACGATAAGCGGCGTGGGCCGAGACTGGAATTCGATGTACTCGGTCCGGTGCAAGTACGGATTGACGGGATCGCTCCTCCGTTGGGTGGGCCCAAGCAGCGTGCCGTGCTCGCCGCCCTGATCGTCAACCGCAATCGCTCGCTGTCCGCCGATGCGCTCGCCGACGGGGTGTGGGACCATCGGCCGCCAACTGAAGCCAGGGCAAGTCTGCAGGTGTTCATTTCGAATCTGCGTCGAATGATGCGCAATGCCGGCATCGACGCCCGCGCAGTGTTGGTCAGTGCACCGCCGGGGTATCGGCTCGTTGTGCCGGACGAGGACTGTGATCTGGGACGATTCCTCGCCGAGAAGCGGGCCGGAATCCAGGCCGCCGCCACGCGGCGTTTCGAGGACGCGAGTCGGCACTTCGCTGCTGCACTCGGGGAGTGGAAGGGCTCGGCTCTCGAGGATTTACTCGATCTGGATTTCGCGAAGACGTTCGCCGCCGCGATCGAGGAGGAGAAACTGTTGGCCCTCGCCGCCCGGGCGGAGGCTGAAATCGCCTGCGGACGAGCGGAGTCGGTGATTGCCGAGTTGATGTCCCTCGCATCGGTCTATCCGCTTCGCGAGCCGTTGTGGGGTCAGCTGATCACCGCGCTGTACGTGTGTGGCCGGCAGTCCGACGCTCTCGGTGCGTGTCGACGACTGCGATCGAACCTGGCCGAGGAGCTGGGCATCGATCCTGGCCGTGAACTGCTGGAACTGGAGGGCCGCATCCTGCGGCAGGAACCGTTGGCGGTGGTGGAGACGGCGCGGGCGACCGCCGCCCATACGGTCACGGTTCTCGAGACGTTGGAACGTGCCGTCGCCGCGCAGCTTCGTGACGGTCAGGGCCGTACCTTTCGAATCGGTTCGGCGGAGATCAGAATCGGCCGGATGCCCGACAACGACATCGTGCTCGTGCAGAGCAATGTCAGTCGTCACCACGCGATCATCGTGAATACCGGTATGAACTTCGTGTTGCGGGACCTGCGCTCATCGAACGGTGTGTACGTGCGCGGAAACCGCGTCGTGGATAGCGTGTGGCTCGTCGATGGTGACATCATTCGGATCGGGGACAACGAGTACGTATTCGAGATCGTCGTCGAATAGCGCTTCACTGATTCGACGCGTTCGTGGTCTGATTCCACTCGAACAGTGGCCTCGCGTCGTTGACATCGTGGGCGAAGACGCTCCGGCACTCGCAGAGAAATCGTTGGACGCACACAGACGAGCCCACCCCGCCGACCGATTCTCGCATCGTGTGCGGCAACCAATCGGGCGGGGTTGTGCGGCTGATGAATCAGGCCGGGATCTCGTAGGAGTATTGCGGGCAGTACACCGACACGGCGTCGCCGATGATGTAGCCGACCTCGTACGCCGAGTAGTAGGAGGACTCACTCAGGATGTCCAGTCCGATGTCGTAGAAGTCGTAGCCGCTCTCGAAGTCCCCGCAGACCGCGTAGGCGGCCGCCACCGCGTAGTAGGCCGAGCTGTACGGGATGCCTTCTTCATCGAGGACGGTGAGATATGCCTCCTCTGGCGCGAGATAGCTCGTGGCGTTGGCGATACCGACCCCACTCATGGTGGCGAAGCCGAGCGCCGCGGTGACGGCGGTGACGGCGGTGACGCGAGCGGCAGACTTGACGAACTTGGTGAACATGGTGGGTCCTTTTCTGTGAGTACCGTGTGCGGTAAGAAAAGGGTCCGGCATGCCACTTATCGGATTCTGAATGAAAACTTGTGCCTCGACTTCGGCGGCCGAGAGCTGAGCGGAGGCGATCGGCGCGACCTTGGTGAGACGCATTGTGCTCGAGTTTAATTAAGTGCATGCGTCGCTGGCCGACGTAAATGCATTTCCGCTGGTGGCGAAGTTGCGAGGCCCCGGTCCGGTACCGGTGCGCAGGTGGTCGATCGGTGGTATTCCCTTCTTTCACAGCGTGTTTGGGCTGGTGTGGTGGAAGCCGAGCTGTGGTCGCCCAACCGCGCATAGTCGTGCGGGATGAGCACCGTCGGTCAGGGGATGTAGGTAGACGAGTCCCGAGCCGACACCGTGGGCGCCGGCGTTGGTCCGCGCCGGTGGGTGCGGGCATACCCGGGCTCCAACCGCTGCAACTCGGGGAGGCGGAGACGATACACAAGGAGGTGCGGTGCCCGCAGCGCAGATCTGTCTCGGTCGTGACGTATGGGGGGAACCCGGTCACACTCCTGCCTTGGGGTTGGAGGACGGCGATGCCGCGGCTCATGCGGCCTGGCGTGCAGCGCGCCGCGGCCGCGGCCGCGAGCACCGTCTGCGTGGGCCTTCTGGGTCGTGAGGACATTCCTCGCAGGGCCGGCTTTAGGAGTAACGTTGGCGAAAATCCGGCTTCACGGTCGACGGCGGTCCACCATGAGCGACTATCCGGGTTCGCTAGGCAATCCGCACTGGCAACCCCGAGGGCCTGAGTGGCAACCTCAGGGCCAACAGCAGCAACCGCACGGCCAGCAGTGGCCGCCCCCAGGCGGGCAGCCTCCGGGGCCGCCTGTTCCACCGCCCCCTCGTTCGAGTGGCGGTGGCCGGTGGCCTCTGCTGTTCGGGTTGATCGCCGTCGTTGTGATCGGGCTGCTAGTTGGTGGCTACCTGCTGTTCGTCAGGAGCGACGCAGACAAAGGCGAGGTATTGCTCGAGGCTGCGGAATCCGAAGGGCAATTTCCATGGACGCCGCCGGTGGTGCCCCCCGACGCGCCGACCACCTTGCCGGACTCGATGCCGACAGTGGCTCCCAGTGCGCCGGATCCGGGGCGGCCCGGATTGATCGCCGTGCCTGGCGACCGAACCGGGATCTACGGTGGCTCGCTCGAGTTGTCAGTCTGTGACAAGGCGAAGCTGATCGGATTTCTCGAGCAGAATCCAGGGCAGCGGGGTGCGTTCGAGGAGGTGTTGGGTATTTCCGCCAGCCGCGCGTATATCGAGTCGCTGACGTCGGTGATTCTCGGCTCGGACACACGGGTGACGAATCACGGTTACGAGAATGGCCGCCCGACACCGTTGCAGTCCGTGCTGCAGGCCGGGACGGCAGTTCTAGTCGACGACCGCGGTGTGCCGAGGGTTCGGTGCCAGTGCGGGAACCCGCTGCTGCCACCGCAGCCCACCGCATCGGCGCCGACCTACACCGGGCAGCGGTGGCCGGGTTTCGAGCCGGACAAGATCATCGTCGTGCAGCCGGCGCCGGCACCCATTACCGAGTTCACGGTCATCAACGTTGTCACCGGGGCGCCTGTGGTGATCAACGCCGGCAGCGGGACACCGCAGCGGCAGGAGCCGACACCGTCGCGGACAAGAGCCGCGCCACCGCTACCGCGGACAACAGCTGCGCCACCGCTACCGCGGACGTCGGTCGCGCCGCCGCCCCAGCGGACGCAGCCGCCACCACCCCCACCACGGACGACTGTCCCTCCGCCATCTCAGCGGACGCAGCCGCCGCCAATCCCACCACCACCACAGACGACGGTCGAGCCGCCGATCGCGCAGTCGCCACCACCAGCTACTTGGAGTACGACCGCCGAGGCTTTCCGGGGCCAGGACGGAGGACAAGCGTCGTTCGAGTGCCCGGCAGGCGGAACTATCAACACGGTGTGGGGCTCCGGCCCTTACAGTGATGACTCCAGCGTGTGTACAGCTGGTGTACATGCGGGAGTCATCTCCCAGCAGGCAGGCGGCGTTGTGGTCATCGAGATCTCTCCTGGCCTCAGCTCGTACCAAGGTTCGACGTCAAACGGCGTCACGTCCCTGGACTATCTGAAGAGCTGGTATGGGTCGTTCCAAGTCGTCGGTGGCGGCTGACCGTGACCGGTCGGGATGGACGAGATCAACGGTCGTCCGGCAGACGTAACACTGTGTTGCCATCGGTGACGAAGAGGTCTCCAGTGGCCTCGACCGCTACCCAGACCGGGCGATCGAGACCGGTGAACGGCACTCCAGTGGCGGCATCGGCACCTGCCCGTAGTTCGACAATGCGACCGTTCTGGTAGTCGGCGACGAACACATCACCCGTGGAATCCACCGCCACTCCGGTAGGGGATGCCAGCGCTGTGAACGGCAGTACGGTCTGGTCGGTTGCGCCGGCGGGAAGGAAGACCACGCGATTGTTGTCGGTGTCGGTGACGAATACGTCTCCACTGGTGTTGACCGCGACGCCGACCGGTCCGTGAAGGTCTGTGAACGGCAGCACTTGCTGGCTCGCGCCGCCGGCGGGTAGCGCGACAATCCTGTTGTTGTTGTTGTCGGCGACGTAAAGGTGTCCGGCGTCGCTTACTGCTACGCCGGCGGGTCCAGCCAGGTCGGTGAACGGGAGCACCGTTTGGATTTCGGCTCCGGCATCGAGTTTGAGCACTCGATTGTTCTTTGTGTCGGCGACGAAGACGTCGCCGGCGTCATTGGTCGCAACCCCTGAGGGGTGGTCGAGATCGGTGAACGGGAGTACGTCCTGAGCGTCGGAGTCCGCCGCCAGTTTGAGGACTCGATTATTATTGGTGTCGGCGACGAAGAGATCTCCGGCAGTGTTGACGGCGACGCCGACGGGGGAGTTGAGACCGTTGAACGGCAGCGTGGTCTGCGTCGGTGACCGGTTGCCCCAGTAGACGAATGCCACTGCGGCGCCGACGGCCAACAGTGTGAGGAGTGCTAGCGCCAGTAGAACGCGCGCCCGATTTCGCCGACGTGGAGCGCTGACCGCCTGCGATGGGGGTGGTTGCTGTGCCTGCCGGGGCGGCGGTTGCCCATGCTGTGGTGAGATCGGCCACCGAGTCGTCTGGGCATTGGGTGTGCCGTGCATGTTCGTCGTCTGCAACCAGAAACCGGTGGACTGGGCCGTGTGTGAGGACTGCACGTTGGACAGGGCAAGCTGAACGCCTGCGGAGAGTGCGCGGCAGGTCGGCAGCCGGTCTTCGCGCCGCTTCGTCAAGGCTGCGGAGACGATGTCGTCGATGGCCGGCGGAAGATCATCGCGTACGGTACTGATTCGCGGCGCGAGTGTATTGAGATGGCCGCGCATGACTGCCTGCGTGCTTCCGGTGAAGGGCGGATGGCCTGTGAGCAGGCAAAATAGTGTGCATCCCAACGAATACACGTCTGCGCGACCGTCGAGTGGAATGCCTGCGAAAACTTCCGGCGCCGAGTACTGCAGGGTGGCCACCAGCGAGCCGGTTTTGGTCAGGTGCTGCGTCTCGTCGAGGGCTTTGGCGATACCGAAATCGGTGAGCAGTACCCGCTCCGGTTGCCCGGCGCCAGACTTGCCCAACAGGATATTCGCCGGTTTGACATCGCGGTGGAGCACGGCGTTCTCGTGCGCATAGTCCAGAGCCTTGGCGGTTTCAGCGATAATGTGGACGGCGCGCGTCAGGTTCATCGGACCCTCATGCAACGCTCCCGCGGCGTCGGTTCCGGCGACGTATTGCATCGCAATCCAGTGTTGATTTCCTTCCTGGCCGCGGTCGAAGACGGACACGATGTTCGGGTGTTCCAGGCGTGCCACATGGTCGGCTTCGAGTTCGAAGCGGGAGCGGAAGTAGTCGTCGGCAGTGAGGCTCCGGTCGAGCAGTTTGAGTGCAGCGTTTCGGGGCAGATGAGGATCGCGAGCGAGGTACACAGCACCCATCCCGCCGACACCCAACACACGTTGGATGGTGTAGCCGGCAAACACGTCACCCGGCTCGAGTTCCGCGCCCATCGGAACACCGCCTTCGTTCAGACCGCTGTGCACACTGTGAGCCACTCGGAGTGTATGACTCCGAGTGGCTCGAGGGGCAGTATCGCCCGCGCCATCGGTTCGGCAGGTGTTGCACCAATCGAATGGTGATGGCCCGGCCTGCGATGCTTCGTGTGGAAGGGACATCGTCGAGGATCTCTAGAGGCTGTTCGGTTTGCTCGACTGTGACGGTCGTCGGTGGTGTCACACGAAGGACGTTGCCGGACAATCCGTCCGTGCCGATCAGCGGCCCGCCCTCACGTCGTGGTCCCGACGCGGACGTCGCCGCCTGCCGTCGCTTCTCCGGACCTTTCCGGTTAGGGTGGCGCCGTCGAGCACCCCGGTTGCGGTGCTCGACGGCCCGGCCCTGGGTCTAGGTGTTCTCTGCCGTCCTTGCGGTGCGGGCGCGGGCTTCGATGGCCTGCACGGTCTTGTCGAGTGCCTTTTGCAGCACGCGTGTGCCGACGGTGCCGAGCACCACCCCGAGCGCTCGTCCTTTGAAATTCTTGCCATCGCGAACCACGACGGCGTCGATGTCGGTGGTCCCGTCGGGCATCGGGGTGAGGGTGTAGGTGTGGCCGGACTTCCCGCCCCACAGGTTGGAGTCGGTTGTCGTCATGACAATGCGACGGGGGTCGGTCCAGTCGTAGCGCAGGCGTTTCCAGGCCCCGCCCGAGCCTTCGGTGACGTCGGCGTGGTCGGTGCCGAGTTCGTGCACTTGGAGGTAGTCGTCGGCGCTGTTGCCGAACAGCGCCTCGCGGCCGGGCCCGAAGTC